>DKBB01000231.1 GCA_002451015.1 Acidobacteria bacterium UBA6911 | reverse complement strand
GGAAGATCATGGGTGTCCACGTTTTTAGATTTTTTCTGGATCAGGGAAAATTTCCCTGATTCTATCCATGGCGCAGATAAGGATATAATCCATAACCACACTATTAACAACATTTTACAAATAATATTAATCTGGCACGATGTTTGCAATTAGATATATTGTGTTGTAAATCACAAATAGTACCCCTTATTCGCTGGAACGGAAGTAGGAGAAATGAATCATGAACCAGGAGGTTGTATGAAAAACTTAAAAAGTCGTCATCTCATATATGTACTGTTATTTACGCTTGTACTGTCCGTCGCCGGTATGGGGTATGCACAGGATAAAGCCGACACCGAACAATTGCAGCCCGATGCGGTCCAAGTTCAGACCGGACAGAAACTCAAGGTTGAAGGGGTGATATTGGAAAAGAAATCCTCCGGCTTAACCCTACTATGCCCTGGGGGTATTGTTTACAACGTATCCATTTCCAGCGACACTGAAATAAAAGAGCGAAAGAAGAATCCGTTCCGAGGCGCGAAAAACTATACTGAAGAAGACCTGCTTCGCGGCCTGCAAGTGGAAGTCCAGGGCACTGGCGACAGCAAGGGAACCCTTGTCGCCAAAGAAATCAAGATTCGAAACGGCGACCTTGAAATGGCCCGGACAATGGATACACGCGTCTTACCCGTTGAGGATGATTTAAAAGAAGCCCAAATACGTCTGGACGAAAGCGAACAGAATGCCCGCAGACTCTCCGGACAGGTCCGGGAACTGTCCGAAGTTTCCAATTCCGCCCGTACCGAGGCACAGAAGGCTCAGGAATCGGCAGACCGGGCCATGTCGGCCGCCACCAATGCCAAGTCATTCGCAGAAGAGGGCATGGTTGCGACAAATGATCGCATCTCCGCATTGGACGAATACCAAGTAAAATCAACCGTTGTTGTTCTCTTTGCCGCCGGCAGTGAAGCCCTCTCAGAAGAGGCCAAAAGCGACCTGCAGGCCCTTGCTGGACTGCTGGAAAACGAAACAGGGTACCTGGTGGAAGTCGCCGGGTTCGCCTCGTCCGATGGAAGTGCCGAATACAACCGGATGTTAAGTCAGAAGAGAGCTGATTCGGTAATCCGGCACATGGCCGAAACCTTTGGGATACCGATACGGCGGTTTATTACTCCCATGGGATATGGGGAAAACCAACCGATAGCAAACAACCAGACGCGCACAGGTCGGCAGCAGAATCGCCGCGTTGAAGTGCGAATTCTGGTAAGCAAAGGATTAACGCAAACCGAACCTTCCCTATCAGGAGCTGGCGAGCCGATTCAGTAATATCGACTTTAATTTAGACGATAAGACAGGAATGCGAACGTTTTTTTTACGACGAATGAATCGTATCTGCCTACAGCTCCTTTGCCTGTGCATCTGGCAATACCTGCCGGCTCAAATTCGGGCCGAAGGTAGACCAGATGCCAGGCTAGCTATGAGGCGACATTCACCGGGTGCCATACGGATCAGCACTAATCTTGTCACGGTTCCAGTCTCTGTAACAGACGCCGTCGGATCCCCCGTTGCGAACCTTGACAAGGAGGATTTTCTGATAAAAGAGGACGGCCGGACGGAAAGAATACTGACAATGATCGAAGCGGGGCAGTCGCCCCTGCAGCTTACCCTGATTTTAGATCTCACTGAAAGCGTCGAATCCGATTTCGAATTCGAACGCACAGCCGCAAGTCAATTCCTGGAAAAGGTGTGGAAACCCGGAGATTCGGTTTCCATTATTACCATCGGCAAGCAACCCCGGCTTCATATCGAGGGATCCCTCTCCCTGGATGAAGTGTTGCGGGTTCTTTCACTTTTAGAGCCGACAGAACACGCCACCGCTTTTTTTGACACAATCGCCACAGCCGCCGGGTTTCTGAGTCAATCAACGGCTCCCAGCACACGTCAAGCCGCGGTTGTATTCTCCGACGGGGAAGACAACATCAGCAATTATGGATTTTCGGATGCGCTGGATGCCATGCGGCGTTCTAATACAGTCGTGTATGCCATAAATCCGAGCGGCCCTTCAATCAGGTTGAATGAAATCAGTCAGCAAGGGCAGGAGTGGCTAGTTTCACTCACAGGAAAAACCGGAGGAGCGGCTTTTGTATTAACCCGGAATTTGGATCTTGAAGGAATCTACCACAAAATTGCGGTAGAACTGAGAGCCCAGTACCTGTTGAGCTATTACTCCTCCAACTCCAGCACCGACGGATCCTTTCGTAATATTTTGGTATCCATTCCCCGGAAACCCGATTTGCAGATCCGCGCCCGGCAGGGTTACTACGCAGTCCTGGAATCATCGGAACCGCGGAATTGATATAGAAAATCATGACACCCTCAATGAAATCAGGGGAAATCTCCATGTTGATCTGTCCATCCTGCAATGAGAAAAGAGTGATTTTGACAGCGACATGAAAAGGCATCCAGTTTCATTGCAGGTTCTGTAATGAGGCTTTCGGTCCTGAAGAAATCCTGGCTAAAAACGAAAATCGTGCGGAAGAAGCTCTGGGCAATGTACGGTGCGATAAGGTTTAAACCCTCACCGTATAACCGTTGAGCGCTTAAGGTTTCCCAAAACGGAGAATTTTCAAGAGAAGTTCGGATACATACTTCAAGAGAAAGAATGCATACTGCGTAAGTTTACAGTCAGGTGGATTTACCACCCGGCGTTTCCCGTATGAGGTCCTTTCTTTGATAACGGGAAACGCTGAAAATACTCTATAAGCATCTGCGGTATGAGCTTATGCGATAAGTAACTCAACTTCCCAGGTGCTCGCGAACAATGCGGAGCATGCGATGCAGGGGCTCCGCGGCACCCCACAGCAGTTGGTCGCCGACGGAAAAAGCGGTAAGGTAATCGGCCCCAATCAGCATTTTGCGGATACGCCCCACCGGCACCTTCAATTTTCCCGAAACCACCGCAGGGCTCAAGCGTTTCAGGGTTTCTTCCTTGTTGTTGTCGATCACTTCAACCCAGTCGTTGGCACTTCCGACTATTTCCGTAATCTCATCCAACGGCACATTATGCTTCAGCTTAATGGTGAATGCCTGGGAGTGGCATCGCATGGCCCCGATGCGGACGCAGATACCGTCGACCGGTATTGCCTGTTCGGTGCCGAGAATACGGTTGGTTTCCGCCATGCCCTTCCACTCTTCGCGGGTCTGACCTTTATCTAACGGGCGATCGATCCAGGGGATCAGGCTTGCGGCAAGTGGAACACCGAAGTTGTCCACAGGCAGAGAGTCCGAACTCAGGGCATCCGTAACTCGACGGTCGAGATCCAGTGCCGTGGCGGCCGGATCGTCAAGCATCGGCCTGGCGTAATCGCCGATAGCGACCATTTGTGCAACAAGTTCCCGCATATTGGCCGCTCCCGCGCCGGAAGCCGACTGATAGGTCATCGAAGTCAGCCATTCAACGAGGTCGGCCTTGAAAAGACCGCCCAGTGCCATCAACATGAGGCTTACCGTGCAATTGCCGCCTGCATAGGTTTTAATTCCTGCCGCCAGCGCTTCATCTATGACCGAACGGTTGACGGGATCCAGAACTATCCGCGCCTCGTTCTCCATCCGCAATGTAGATGCGGCATCGATCCAGTAACCGCTCCAGCCGGATTCCCGGAGCTTTCCGTAGACTTCCGTGGTATACCCGCCCCCCTGACAGGTAAGGATGACCTCCATTTCAGACAGATCCTTCAAGTCAAACGCATTCTTCAGAATCGTCTCCCCCTCGCCTAAATCCGGGCCCTTGCCGCCTACATTCGAGGTGGTGAAGAAATGCGCTTCCAGGCCTGAAAAACCGTTTTCCGCCAGCATCCGCTCCATCAGAACGGATCCGACCATACCACGCCAGCCAACGAATCCGACTCTCACCGTATCTGCTCCCGTTTAAGCCCTCCAGCGGAGAGCGTTGTCCTTTCTCTCTGTTTACTCCACAATTGTAGTGCAAATCCGTTCAAAGATAATACCTGATTCCATTTAAATCGAAAACCGCCATTACAGAAATCGTGGACACCCATTGTTATTAAAGATGCAATGCGGAAGAAATTATGGACACCCATATAAATTTGGGGATGAATTAGAAAAATTGTGGAGATCCAATGTTCATAGATCTTCATTACTTTTTTTAAATCCTGGACACCCATTGGTATTTCGAATTGAATTCCTGAACACCAATCAATCGGCGGTCAACGGAAACCTTGATCCGTGAGCAGGTTGAAACGTGGACACTCATTATTAAATTGCTTGTTCTTTGCCAGTCGAACAACCATCATATGAAACGATGGAAACAGGACGCAGATTCAAAACGGCCTTTATCCTGGGCGCGGGACTCGGTATACGGCTTCGCCCGCTGACGGAATCATGCCCAAAACCGCTCCTTGAGTTAGGCGGACATCCCGCCATTACCTATGCCATGGACCATCTTATAAGCGCCGGTGTGGATCGATTTATCGTCAACACACACCATTGCCCGGAAGTGTACCTTGAGAAATTTCCGGACCGGAAATGGCGGGAGCGACCGATTCTGTTCCGCAATGAACCGATCCTGCTGGATACGGCAGGTGGACTTAAGAATATCGAAGACCTGCTTACCGAAGATGAAGCCATCGTGTGCTACAACGGGGATATTATAGCGAATTTTTGTTTGAACAAATTATTGCAATCTCACAATACAAATCGACCGGAAGCCACACTGGTCCTTCGAAGCAATGGCCCGCAACTGAACGTATCCGTCGAGAGTCAGGGATCGATATGCGACATTCGGAACTCTCTAGGGAATCCCGGAGTACGAAAGTGCCTCTTTACAGGGATCTACGCCGTGGAAACCTCCTTGCTTCAACATATGGAAGCAGGAAAAATCGAATCGATCATTACAGTATTTCTCGACAGAATTCGAAGCCATCCCGGTTCTATTGCGGGGATTGTGATCGACGACGGCGACTGGCACGATATCGGGTCACCTGAAGCCTATGAAATTTTAAAGACTCGGATCGCCGCACCGGAGGATTGATGGTTATTCCCGACGGACTCATCCCCTACGCGCAACAGACCCTTGGACTTTCAAAGACAACGGAAATCGAACTGCATCCCTTCACGCAAAGAGGTTCGGATAGAGAATACTTCCGTATGACCTGGAACAATGATGAATCGGCTGTACTTGCGCACTACAACCCCACCCGGCGCGAAAATGCCTACTTTGCTGATATCGCCCTTTTCCTCATAAGCATCAATATCCCAACAGCCAGGATACTCGGCCACGAACCTGGGAATTGTTTCATTGTGATGCAGGACCTGGGGGATGTCGACCTTCACTCCCTTCAACAAGTATCCTGGAAAAAGCGCCGGACTTTATATCAGGAAACGTTAGCAATCGCCCATCGTCTCCATTCCTATCCGGCTCTGCATTTTCCAGCCGATCGGGTGCCGCTGTCGGAGCCTTTCGGTCCCTCTCTATACAACTGGGAACGGAACTATTTCATTGAAAATTTTGTCGAACGACTTTGCCGGATCTATCCGGAATCCAGCTTCCGGCAAGCGCTTGAAAAGGAGCTCATCGCATTGGCGGAAAAACTCTCCGCTCTCCCGCACAGTCTCGTGCATCGCGACCTGCAGTCACCGAACATCATGATTTTTCAGGATGCGCCCTACCTTATCGACTTCCAGGGCATGCGCTTCGGCACTCTTTTCTATGACCTTGGGTCCCTGCTCTACGATCCCTACGCCGCCCTGTCCGAAAGCGAGCGCGAAGAACTGCTGCTTTTCTATTTCCAAATATCGAAATCGAAAGGGGGCTGGAGCGGTTTCCGTCAGACTTTCATGGAAGCGTCTGCACAACGCCTGATGCAGGCACTGGGCGCCTATGGATTCCAGGGAGTCACCCGGGGCATCCGGGACTATCTTGCACAGGTTCGTCCGGGATTGGAGAACCTCTGCCTCGTTCTCGAAAACACCGGCAGCTTGATCCTTCTACAAAAACTCGCTTTTCAATGCCGGGATCTCCTATCCCGGAACGACTGGCATTTCGACATTTGATATAATGCAATAGCCTCGTACATTTACTTGAAACATCATTTATGGAGTATAAATGCCCCGCCGTAGTTTCTTTATAATCGCAATCCTGTCCATGGCTCTGGCGCCCGCCGCCTCGCAGGAAAGAACCAAGCGTAAGGGCCCGGTCGTTCGCCAGGCGGACCGCATCCTGATCGAATCCGGCGATCCTGGGGCCCTGTTTAATTTCTTTGCCGAAACCTTAAAGCTGCCTGTTGCCTGGCCGCTTACCGAGCAGCAGGCCTATACTAGCGGCAGCGTAAGCACTGGCGACATCGTCCTTGAAATGTACCGGTACGGACACCAAAAGGAAAAACCCGCGACAGCGCGCTATACAGGACTGTCCTTCGAACCCTACCCTCTGGAAGAGGCGCTCCAGGAACTGCGAATCATCGGGATCCCCTACGAGCCTCCGCAGCCCCAAGTATCAATTCTTCCCGACAGGACAAAAGGAACTGCCTATACAACGGTGAACATCCCTTCCCTCTCCACTCCGCTTCTTCACGTGTCTCTTGTTGAATACAGCGAGCAGTTCCTGCAGGTGAACGTCCGGAGGAAACAGTGGGGCAACCGGTTGCTGCTGAACGGCGGCGGACCGCTCGGCATTGAATCGATGCATGCAATCGTGCTGGAAACCGTAAATCATAAGAACTATGAGACCGAGTGGATCCGGTTGCTGGGAAAGCCGGACAAAAAAGGATACCTGCACGCGGTTCTGGGACCGGCTTTCCATATCATCCCGGGAACAAAAAACAGCATCCAGAGGATTGTTCTGAAAGTGAAAGCACTCGAGCGCGCCGAGGCGTTTCTGCGAGAGCAGAAATTGTTAGGAAATAAAGGAAATGGAGAGATTTTTCTGGAGCCTTCCGAGGTGCAGGGACTCCATATATCCCTGGTTGAAGTACCGGCGGATTAACCGGAAGGATGCTGCTTCTACCCGAACAGGTCCAGCGTCTCTTCTTCCATTTGCGTCTGCAGGTCAATTATCTTCAGATTCGCCTTGTATATGGTTTTAGCCTCTTTGACTCCAACCATGGCCCGGGCTATATCCCTGTCACCGGTCAGTTTGAGACGATCCGTTACTTCTCCCGCGGATGCAGTGACATCACTGCAATGTATCGGTTTGGAAACTCTCCTCGCCGCCTGATTGAGCTGTCTTTCGGCAGCCCGCAGACCTTCCATCGAAAATGAATAGTCAAATCCCATGTTTAACCTTATACCTGCCTCATCGGCAGATCCCTTTGCTGCTGCAATGAAATGTTCTAGCGTTAAGGTGTATCAGGACAGCATTGATTGAAACAATGGGTGTCCATGATTCAGGCCGGAACCTTAAAGGTCGGGTAGCTGCCGCCCTCGAGAGTATTACCCGATCAACCGGCTCAGGACGTACTGCAGTATGCCGCCGTGGCAATAGTAGTCCACTTCCACCGCCGTATCGAGACGGAGCAGAAGAGGAACCGATTCGGATCCGCCGTCAGCCCTGTGAATTAAAAGCGACAGCTCCTGGTGAGGCTTTAAATTGTCGCCCAGTCCCTGCAGATCGAAGATTTCGCTACCGTCAAGCTGAAGCGTTTCTGCGTTCGTCCCCTCCTTGAACTGGCACGGGAGCACGCCCATACCAACCAGGTTGCTTCGGTGGATGCGCTCGAAGCTCTGAGCTATTACGGCGCGCACTCCAAGCAGCATGGTTCCCTTGGCAGCCCAGTCGCGTGAGCTTCCGGTGCCGTATTCCTGGCCGGCCAGCACGATCAGCGGCGTGCCGGATTCCCGGTACCGACAGGCGGCATCGTAGATGCTCATCTGCTCGCGGCTGGGATGGTGGATAGTGACACCGCCTTCCGTGCCCGGAGCCATCAGATTCCGGATACGCACGTTGGCGAAAGTCCCGCGGATCATGACCTGGTGGTTGCCGCGGCGCGCCCCGTAACTGTTGAAGTCCGCAACGGTAACACCCCGCTCCTGCAGGTATCGGCCGGCGGGGGAGTCTGGCCGGATAGAACCGGCGGGACTGATATGGTCGGTAGTCACCGACCTCCCCAGGATCGCAAGAGGCCGCGCACCCTGGATTGGCTCTATTTTTCGGGGACCCGGCTGGAAGTCTTCAAAGTAGGGTGGCTCCTGTATGTAGCTGGAGCTTTCGTCCCATTTGTAGATATCCCCGGCCGTAAAGGGAATCGCATTCCACAGCGGATTCCGGTCTGCAAACCCGGCGTACTGGGTCCGGTAGGTTTCCGCGTCGAAGGAGGACTCCATGAGTCTCCGAATGTCCTCCGTGTCCGGCCAGATGTCGCTCAGGTAAATCTCCTTACCTTCGGCGCTGAGGCCAAGAGAATCACGAGACAGGTCGATATCTACCGTGCCTGCAAGCGCGAAAGCGACCACCAGCGGCGGGCTCATCAGGAAGTTGGCTTTGACCGACTGGTGAACCCTGGCTTCAAAGTTCCTGTTTCCACTCAGCACACTCGCCAGAACCAGGTCGTTCTCCGCGATGCTTTCTTCGATGTTCGGATCGAGGGGACCGGAATTGCCGATGCAGGTGGCGCAGCCGTAACCCACAAGGTTAAATCCGATCCGGTCAAGATATTCCAGAAGGCCGGTCTTTTCCAGATACTCGCTGACGACACGGGATCCTGGCGCGAGTGAGGTTTTTACATGCGCCGGTGGGGCGATCCCAGCCTCCACCGCGTTCTTCGCCAGCAAGCCGGCAGCTATCATAACGCTGGGATTGGATGTATTCGTACAGGAAGTGATGGACGCAATCACGACCGATCCGTGGCGCAGGTTTGAAGCCTTGCCGGGAGAATCCGTCCTGCCCGGATCGTTATAGCTCGGAGAGGGTCGGTTGTTTACCATTTCGGATTCGGTCACAACACTGGTATCACTGCCGCTTGCCGCCCCTCTTTCGGCTGAGGTCTCCGGGGCCTGGGATCCCCCGCCGGATGCGTGTGTCCAGGCCTGTGCCCCGACGATGACGGGATAAAAGTTTTCGAGATCCTTCGCTGTTTTGCCGTATCCGCCTTCAGCCGGGGCTTTTTTGAAAAGCTTCCGGAAGTCAGTCTGGAGCCTTCCGAGCGGGATCCTGTCCTGCGGTCGGCGGGGCCCGGCAACACAGGGTTCGATCTCCTCCAGCTTTAGGTCGATCACGGAGCTGTATTCGACCAGGTTCTCATCTAGGGTGCCGAACATCTTCTGGGCGGTATAGTAATTGCGCACCACGTCTACCTGTTCCTGGGGCCGGCCCGTTTCCGCAAGATAGGAACAGGTCATTTCATCCACCGGGAACAACCCGAGGGTCGCTCCGTACTCGGGCCCCATGTTGCTGATGGTCGCCCGGTCCGTCACGGGAAGCCCGGCAACGCCGGGACCGAAGAACTCGACGAACTTACCGACGACTTTGGCTTCGCGCAGAATCTCGGTCACCCGCAAAACAAGGTCTGTCGCCGTCACCCCTTTCCTGAGCTTTCCGGAGATCCGCATACCGACCACATCGGGCGTCAGGAAATAGACCGGCTGGCCGAGCATACCGGCCTCCGCCTCGATGCCGCCCACGCCCCATCCCAGGACGCCTAGACCGTTGATCATCGTTGTGTGGGAATCGGTTCCGACCAGGGTATCCGGGAAAAAAACTCCCTCTTTTTCCTGGACCACTTTGGCTAGATATTCCAGGTTCACCTGATGGCAGATCCCGGTACCCGGTGGGATGACGCTGAATCCGCGGAATCCCTGCGTGCCCCATTTCAGGAACTGGTAACGGGCGCGATTCCGCTGAAATTCCATTTTCATATTGTATTCCATAGCGTCCGGACGCCCGGCGACATCCACCTGGACAGAATGGTCGATTACCAGGTCGACAGGAACCAGCGGTTCTATCAGGCCCGCGGATTTGCCTAGCCGGTCGACGGCCGAACGCATTGAGGCCAGGTCGACCAAGAGAGGAACGCCTGTAAAATCCTGCAGAAGTATTCGCGCCACCAGGAAAGGGACTTCTTTTTTGCGGTCCGCTTCGGGATTCCAGTTCGCCAGCTGGACGACATCCTCTTCGGTAATTCTTTCACCGTCGTAGTTGCGGAGAACGGATTCGAGTACCACTCGGATGCTGAAGGGCAGCCTGGAAACAGGCCCGACGCCTTCCTTTTCAAGTTGCGGAAGGGAGTAGTATTCCCCGGATCGGCCGCCTGAAATTGGAAATGTCTGTAAAGAATTAAAAAGATTATGTTTCATACTCATCCTCAATTTGAATCCGGTTACATATATCCTACCCGGTGTTGCGCGACTGCCGGATTCGCAAGCCGCGAATCGACGGCGAGACAACGTTGGCAAATTATGAGACGAAGTAATATTACACGCAATACCATCGTTCGTGTGGGATAATGGGCATTCTTTCTGAAAGTCGGGAAAAATGCAAAACAATTTCAAAATAATCGGGGTTATCCCAGCCCGTATGGACTCCCGGCGACTGCCGGGAAAGGTTCTGCGAAAAATCGGAGGCAGGGCAATGCTGCAACAGGTATATGAAAGAGCCAGGTCCTCGCCCCTGTTTACGGAGCTTCTGGTGGCTTCCGACAGTGAGGAGATTCTCAGATACTGCGAGAATCGTGATATTCCTTCTTTCCGCACCAGGCAGCATAAATCCGGAAGCGACCGGTTGCATGAAGTCCTGCAGAAAACAGACGGGGATATCTATGTGAATATCCAGGGCGATGAACCGACCCTGCGCAAAGAGCATATCGAACGGCTGCTGCGACCGCTCCTGGCAGGCAGGGGTGAAGTAGCCACATTGAAAGTAGCGATCGATTCCGTGACAGCCCGGAGTCCCGACTGCGTCAAAGTGGTAACGGACAAAAACGGGCGCGCACTCTATTTCTCACGTCTGCCGATCCCGTGTAACCGGGACGATCGCGAGGATATCCGGTACTACAAGCATATCGGGCTCTACGGATACACGCGATCCGCGCTAGAAACGTTTCACAGTCTCCCCCCGGCCGAACTGGAAGAAACGGAAAAGCTGGAACAGCTGCGGCTGCTGGAAAACGGGATCGACATCCTGGTGGAGGAGACCCCTTACGATACCATCGGCGTCGACACAGAAGAGGATCTGCAAAAAGCCGTCGCTTTTCTGGCAGCTGAAAAGCTTGAAGATTAAAAACCCTGTACTCTAACTTCCGGCTACTGGCTACTTTTTACATATCCTATCGGTTATAGCTACGACGCTCCGGAATAATCGATTTTTTCTGAGGTTCTAATGTACCTGCTGTACAGCCTGCTGCTGATAATCTGGGGTATTCTTCTGCTGCCGGCCTTCCTTTACAAGGCGTTGCGCCGCGACAAAGGTCTTTCCGGTCTTTCGGAACGTCTGGGCCGCCTACCCGGATCCCTGCGCTCCGACGGTCGCAAAACGGTCTGGTTCCACGCCTGTTCGGTTGGAGAAACCCTGAGCCTGCAGCCCCTGGTCGTTCTGCTGAACAGAAGGTTCCCCGAAACCCGCTTCGTCTTTTCGACGATTACCCGGACAGGCCGGGCCATCGCCGTCGATCGCTTCAGCCGTTATGGGGAGGGCAACACCTTCTACTTCCCCGTCGATCTCGTCTGTTTCGTCCGGCGCATTCTTGATCAGGTGCGGCCCTCCATGGTAGTTGTGGTCGATACCGAGATCTGGCCCAACCTTCTGCACCAGGCACACCGGCGTGACATCCCGGTCGTGCTCGTCAACGGCCGCATCTCGGATTCCTCGTTTCCCCGCTATCGCCGAGGCCGGTTTTTTTTGAAAAAAGTATTGCCCGAATACCGCGCCCTGCTGATGCAGTCCGAAGACGACGCAACCCGCATCGGCGCCCTGGGCGCTCCCCGGGAAAAGATCACGGTGACCGGGAATATGAAATTCGACGGCGAGGCTTTTGCGGCAGATGCCGGCAAGGGCCGTTTAGAAGATCTGGATCAATACCTGGAGCTTGGAGATTCAGACGTCCATTGGATCGTTGCAGGCAGTACTCATGCGGATGAGGAAACGGTCCTTTTCGATGTGTTGCGATCGATCCGTCGCGAACCGGGCCTGGAAAAAACAAGATTGCTGGTCGCCCCCCGTCATCCGGAAAGATTCGACGCCGTGGCCCGGCTGGCGGAGCAGAGCGGATTCGGGGTGCGACGCCGCAGCGACATTCCCGCTGCGAACCCGAACGAGGAGGTTTTAATCCTGGATACCCTGGGAGAACTGGCTGCCGCCTATCAATACGCCACGATCGTTTTTGTCGGCGGCACCCTCGTCCGTCACGGCGGCCATAGCATCATGGAGCCGGCTCTTTGTTCCAAACCGATTGTGATCGGGCCATCCATGGAAAACTTCCGGGCAATACTCCCCGAGTTTCTTTCGCACGGCGGGATCCGCCAGATCGCGGCAGAGCAGGAAGATCGTGAGAACCAGGTCCGGCAATTGAAGGAAGCGTTCATAGAGCTTCTGCGGAATCCGAAAGAAAGGGACGCTTTGGGTGCCGCTGCACGAAACGTTCTTGAACGCAATAGTGGAGCGGTCCGCCGCACGGCAGAAATAATTGCATCCATTTACGAAAAAACCGGATAATCAGTGGAATTGAAACACCGCACCGCAAAGCCGTAGAGTTTGCGTAAGAATCCTGGGAAACACAATTATTTGTCTCTCTGCATCCCTGCTTGCCCTGCGGTGAGTTTATAAATAGCAGGTGATGCGACAGGCAGAATCCGGTCGCAACCTGCCCGGTTTCCTTCTGACTATCGGCGAATTGAAGTATACTGATTATTTTGGATTAAGATGAAAATTAAGGAACACATTCGCAACTGCCTTGCATCGCTGACGCCTCGAAAAGTTAAAAACGGCTACGTCCGCGAAGCTGCCGTTCTCATGCCGATATTCAAGGCGGAGTCGGATTACCACATACTGCTCACGCGCCGGACCGAAGACGTTCAGACGCACAAGGGACAGATATCTTTTCCCGGAGGCATGCGCGAAGAAAAGGAAACCTTGCTGGAGACGGCCCTGAGAGAGACGTTCGAAGAGGTCGGAATCGAAGGCGGCAGTATCGAACCTCTGGGGCGTTTTCACGACTACGTTTCCATTACACAGTATCGTGTAACTCCGTTTGTGGGATTTATCCGGAGCCCGTTTGAAACAAATAGGCAGGTGACGGAAGTAGCGGAAATTCTGCACGTTCCCTTCAGCGTTTTCCTTGATCCGACCAGAAGGCGCGTTGAATGGCACAAGCATCCGGGCCGGGATCCGGACGTGTACTTCTATTCCCATGAAAACCAGGAGATCTGGGGCCTTACGGCACGCATCATCAAGGACTTTTTCGAAACCCTTAATTTGGAATCTTGAGCGATCGTCCCGTTTTTTGCGCAACCCTGATACAGGAGCTATATGGAACACAGCCCCATTGGTCTATTCGATTCCGGATTCGGCGGATTGACCGTTCTGAAGGAAATCGAACAGGCGCTTCCCAGCAACGACTTTCTCTACCTGGGCGACAATGCGCGCACCCCGTATGGGAATCGTTCCTTTGAAATCGTTTACTCCTATACGCTCGATGCCGTGAAGTGGCTCTTCGACCGGGGGTGCCGGCTCGTGATAATCGCCTGCAACACGGCTGCGGCCAAAGCGCTGCGGACTCTACAACAAAAGGATCTGCCCCGGATCGCGGCCGAGCGCCGCGTCCTTGGGATTCTCCGGCCGGTAACGGAGCGGATCGGGCACCGGACGAAATCAAGACATATCGGGATCCTGGCCACCGCCGGAACGGTTGCCTCCAATTCCTACGCAATAGAAATCAACCGGTTCTTCCCCGACATTACAGTGGTGCAGGAAGCCTGCCCCATGTGGGTTCCCCTGGTCGAAAACAACGAAGGTGGCGGCGAAGGAGCTGATTATTTTGTCAAGCAGCATATCGACCGGCTGATGACAAGAGATCCACTGATCGATACGATTGTTTTGGGATGTACCCATTACCCGCTGCTGCAGGAAAAAATCTTCCGATACCTGCCGCACGGAATAGAAATAGTTTCACAGGGTAAGATTGTGGCTGAAAGCCTGGCGGAGTATCTGAAACGCCACCCGGAGATTGCGGACCAATGCGGGCGCAGGGGCAGGCGTGATTTTTATACTTCCGAAAAGGCGGACGTATTCGACAGACTGGCAACCCTGTTCTACGGACGGGAAATCCGCAGCAAAGAAATGGAGTTTTAATATGGGCAATTCGCCCAAGAGGAAGTTGTTGGAATCATCGTTGCCCGTTGCCTGTGCAACGTCGAAAATCATCGCGGACAACGGGGAAACGGGGAACCTTTCCAACTTATCCCGAAATGGCTGAAACTCTTAGCGTCAGAGGACCTGGAGTTGTGAATTTGGACAGAACGAAACAAGGTGAATGGTATGTACTCATTTGAACCGACAGACGAACAGAAAATCATGGTGGAGGAAGCAAAGAAACTGGCGGATCGGGAATTCCGCAGTCGAATGCGCGATAATGACGAAAAGGAGGAACCCGCGCCGGAGTGGAGGGAGGAGGGATGGAAACTGGGCCTGTTGCCCGCCAGCATTCCGGAGGAATACGGTGGATTCGGAGAGCATTCCGTCCTCACGTGGGTTCTGGCTCTGGAAGAGTTGGCCTTTGGAGATCTCAGCGCCACTCTGGACCTGGCGGCACCCAACCTTGTCGCCCTTCCGGTCCTGCTGTGCGGCACCAAAGAGCAGAAACAGGAAATCCTGCCATCTTTCTGCACCGATGACTATAAGGCGGCCTCGGCCGCTCTCCTGGAACCGCGATTCAACTTCGATCCCGGCAGCCTGCAGACAAAGGCCGTAAAAAAGGGCGGGAACTATGTTCTGTCCGGAACGAAGTGCAATGTCCCGCTCGCCGATGAAGCCGAACGGCTGATTATTTACGCCAACCTTGACGGCAGAACCCAGGGATTCCTGGTTGCCGGAAATGCCCCGGGCGTCGTTGTTAAAGATCGCGAAAAGAACATGGGCATGAAAGCCTTTCCACTCTATTCGGTAGCCCTGGAAGAATGCACGATCCCC
>DKBB01000332.1 GCA_002451015.1 Acidobacteria bacterium UBA6911 | reverse complement strand
GGACATGCACCGGTATTGATTTTCTGTAAAAAGGGGAGAGCAACCGACAGACAGAAGGATCTCGAATCCAGAGGAGGGGAAATCGTTCCGGTCCCTACCGTAAAAAGTGTTCTGGACCTTGATGCCGTGCTAAAGGAACTGGCAAAACGGGATGTTCTCGGATTACTGGTTGAAGGCGGAAGCCGGGTACACTGGGAATTGCTCACCAGAAAAATGGTCGACCGCTTTAATTTTATCGTCGCTCCGATGATTCTGGGTGGAAAGGATGCGATTCCTTCCGTCGGGGGAAAAGGATACGCCGCAACGGCGGATGCACCGAAATTCAGGATTCGAAGAAGTTTTAACGCGGGGACCGATTTGGTTCTTGATGCCTATCCGTCCTATTCCCGATCCATTATCTCTCCCTGGCAGCCTCAAGAAAATCTTCCATTTTCTTAGCAATATCCTCCGCCTGCATTAAGGCAGAGATAACGGCCGCACTGGCAGCGCCTGCATTCAGAACATCCCGGACCTGTTTCAGACCGATACCTCCTATCGCAACTACGGGAACGGAGCTTTGCGCGCATGCCCGTTCCAGTTTTTTTAAGCCCACAACAGGAGATGGATTGACTTTCGTTAATGTCCGGAAAATCGGGCCGAAACCCATGTACTGGATCGGTAAAGAAGATGCCTGTCGAGCCTGTGACAGGGAATGGGTAGAGAACCCGATAATACTTTTATTTCCTAATATGGATCTGGCGTCTGTGGGCGGCAGGTCGTCCTGCCCGAGATGCACCCCGTTTAATCCGCTGCTGAGAACAAGATCGCAACGATCGTTAAGGATCAGGGTTACATTCTTGTTTGAGGCCAACTCTGCGCATCTCCTCAGGTCCGTCAAGAGTTCTTGCGCCGGCGTATCCTTATCCCTGATTTGAACAAAACGGGCACCGCCTCGTACCAACTCCGTCAATATGCCGTAGTGATCGTGTCTTTGCGCCACCCTTTTATCGGTAATGGGGTATATTGGTGGAAGCAGAAGTTTTTTTCTCATGACCGGCACACCCTTATGCCTTATTCCGTAAGCGGGCGATGGAGGCCGCTACAAATTTCAAGAAAACATGTGTAGATCCAACCTTAAAGGAAATTTTCATGGTTCAGGATCGCACGATGCGACGGTAACGTTGCGTGAATTGCTTCAATGACGGTCCTTTGCAACACGCGCCGCATCCTTTTGATCTCTATCCTGCGATTTATCCCGTAACTTATTGTCGGAGCTTTGCGAGGGTTGGATACTACCACCTGTAAATAGCTGTTGTCAAAAGCCTCCAAGAAAGTCTGTATCTATTGCGGGTCCCGTTAAGTACATAAATTTCAGGCATGAATCAGAATGGCGGAATCGCGGGTCGCACGGCTGTATTCTGTCTGAAAATGCTGCAGGATAAAGCGGTATGAATAAAATGGCCCTGTAAAGAAAAAACCCCGGATTTCTGGTATTTTGATTCTCCAGAAGCCGGGGCTTTTCTAACCGTTGAATCGGTTGCTGTCTTTAAGCCTAATCGATGATACGCGGTGTGACAAAAAACAGGACTTCCTGTGTGGTCCTTGAAACGGAAGTGCGTTTGAAAAGATTTCCAAGCAGTGGCAGATCGCCCAGGCCGGGAATCTTGTCTCCCGAATTGGATTCGTCGTCGATAAGGATTCCTCCGATGACCGTTGTTCCTCCATCGCTGACCAATACCCGGCTTGCGGATTCACTGATTCGAATAGAAGGAACACCGCCGACATTCCTTCCCCAATCCGCAGTATTGTTCTCGACTTTCAAGTCCAGAACAATGTTGCCTTCATAGGTGATCTGCGGGGTTACCGTCAACGTTAATGCGGCGTTGAAGAACTGAACCGTAATCGTATTATTTGCATTAACCAGCACAGGGAAACGGGTTCCCTGGGTAATGACTGCGGGACTGTTGTTCTGGGCCGTGACTTTCGGTTGGGAAATAAGCTTGGCGAGCCCCTTGCTTTCTCCGGCTGTAAGCGCCGCGTCAAGCAGGAATGTATCGAAGATATTTCCTACGGAAATTCCCAGACCGCCGAAAGCTTTCGTCGCAGGAAGGTTTACATTGTAATTTCCTGCGCCACCGGTGCTGATTGCTCCAGATTCGCCGATTTGATCTTCAGAAGCGCCTCTTCCGGTAACAGGGTTTCCGGCGATGTAGGTTGATTCCGGTGTAGCGCTTGGCCGCGTACCGCCGATCGTGCCGAAGGTATTCGGTCCGCCGACGGTCACACGTTCCAGGTTGCCCTGAACAAATCCGAACTGTACACCGATTTCACGGGCGAAATCCCGCGCAGCGGAGACGATGCGGGCTTCGATCTCCACCTGAGGTTGCGGAATATCCAGCGTGGTTATCAACTGCATCATTTCATCCAGCGAACTCGGTAAGTCCGTCATGACCAGCGAGTTTGTCCGTTCATCGTGCACAACGGTGCCGCGAACCGTTTTTAAGTCCTCCAGCGAGGACATGAGGCTCTCTGCTTTGGCATAATTCAGTCGTTTAACCCGCGTTTCCAGGTCGGCTGCAAGCAGTTTGGCCTTTTTGAGGGCTTCTTGTTGTTTCGCCTCTTCCTGTAAGGTTGATTTATGCGCAATTCGAATCAGGTTGCCTTCAATCTGTTTATCCAGGGAGTAATTGACCAGGACCATGTCAAAAATCTGATCCCATGGTAACTTTTCCACCTTAATGGAGATGTTTCCTTTTACCGCGGGATCGAGAACGATATTGATACCGGCCTCTTCGGACATAACCCGGAAAAAGTCCACCAGTGGAAGTTCGACAAAATCCAGAGTCAGCAGTTGCCCGGAAAACCTTGAGGTTTGGGACGATTGAGGAACTGCTTTCGATGTGGAAGACGGTGCAGGCTGATTGGGAGGCACCACCGGGGACAACGATGCTATCAAAGCCGGAACTTCTTTAACTTCTTCTTGCGACAGCTGCAGCCCGCTCTTTTTCAGTCCCGTTTCCCGGGAAGGTTCCATACTTGCACTAGCAATCTTATTAACTGCAGGAATAGGAGTTACGGCCGAGCCCTGAGTTTTTTCCAGAGAACTGGACGCGGTTTTTGTAGAAGCGGGTGTCTCTGTAGAT
>DKBB01000350.1:4157-7084 GCA_002451015.1 Acidobacteria bacterium UBA6911 | reverse complement strand
CGGGGATGCCAAAAACACCGCAATTCCCTGAAGGTCTTCGGGTTCGCCCCATCGGCCCGCGGGAATCCGGTCCAGGATGGCCTTGTTGCGGTCAGGGTCCTCACGCAGCGGTTTTGTGTTGTCCGTGGCCATGTATCCCGGGGCGATCGCATTGGTGTTGATGTTGTGTTTGGCCAGTTCACAGGCCATCAGGCGCGTGAGTCCCATAACCGCGCTTTTGGAAGCGGCATAGGAGGGAACGAGAATGCCGCCCTGAAAACTGAGCATGGAGGCGGTGTTTACGATCTTCCCGCCTCGACCCTGATCGATCATCCTCTTGACGACTTCCCGGCTGAGCCGGAAGAGACCGCGAATGTTGACGTTCATCACGTCGTCCCAGTCCGTATCCGTAAATTCCGTAAACGGAGCTCGTCGGATGATCCCGGCGTTGTTGAACAGAATGTCGATGCCACCCAGTCCCTGAACCGTCTCGTCGACGATCTGTCGGGGGGATTCTTTCCTGCCCACATCCGCCGTGATGGCGATGCACCGGCGACCCAGTTTTTCCACACGGGTTTTGGTCTCTGCCATATCCAGGATATCCACGAGCGCGACATCGGCGCCCGCTTCGGCAAGCCCCAGGGCAATCGCCTGTCCCAGCCCTCGGGAGGACCCGGTCACGATGGCGACCTTACCGTTCAGTTTGAATTGGTCTAAAATCATACGATGTTTTCCCTTTTCTACCGGATGTCGTCCATGGTTAAAGTGTCCATGTCGTCGAATGCCTGATTCTCGCCTCCCATCCCCCAGCAGAACGTGTAGGCGGCCGTACCGACTCCGGAGTGAATCGACCAGCTTGGCGAGATAACGGCCTGCCCGTCGGCGACCACTATGTGGCGCGTCTCGGACGGTTGGCCCATATAGTGGAACACACGCGCATCGCCGGGCATATTGAAGTACATATAGACTTCCATGCGTCGCTCGTGCGTATGGGGAGGCATGGTGTTCCAGACGCTTCCCGATTCCAGGACCGTAAAGCCCATTACCAGCTGGCAGCTCTGCACTCCGTCGGAATGGATACATTTGTAAATCGTACGCCTGTTGGCAGCTTCGGCGGAACCCAATTGGACCGGGGCGGCCTGATCGATCCGCACATGTTTGGTTGGAAAATCCTTATGAGCCGGATAACTGAGCAGATAATATTTTGCGGGGTTTCCGGCATCATCGCCGGCAAACCGAATAACCTTTGAGCCGCGACCTGCATACAGGCAATCGAGGTTGTCCATCGCATACGTTTGACCGTCAACGGTTATTGTTCCCGGCTGCCCGATGTTCAAAATGCCCAGTTCCCGCCGCTGGCAGAAGAAATCGGCCCGCAGTTCNNAGTGTTTGGCTGAAACAACGATTCCACTAGAAAATTCTCGCGCACTTCCCGGGTCGTCATTCGGCAAAACCGCTCAGGATCGGGGGAATATCTGACTTTCATCGGGCTGCTCCCTTTTTGAAACCTTACTCATTGATATTTATGCTGACCGGATGGTCGATGCGGTTTTTGAAGTCGGCCAGGTATTGCTGCCATTTTTCGAAGCTGTCAAATTCGGCGTTCTCATCCCAGCAGGAACCGGCGTAATAGACGACGGGCGCATCGACTTTTTGTTCAAGCGTCAGGAGCAGATGACCGTCGGCATTGATAATCCCGGGCTTGTAATCCGACCCGAAAACAACTCCGCAGCCGAACATTCCCTCAATAAAATCCGTGGGAAGCCAGTATGCGATTGCTCCGTCGGCTGTCCAGGTCCGGTCCGATGTGTCGCGGAGAACAATCCCCGCCGCGAGCGGCAGCCTATCCGCATCCTGTGCCGTATAGAGGCATTCGAAACGGCTCATGTTGGATCCCAGGTCGATGGAAATCCGCTTGGTTTCACCGACGGTGTAACCTTCCGCCTTCCATGCCTGATAGCTTAATTCGAAAACGGAACGAATAGGACCGTTGGCAAGAACTTTCCAGTCCGTAAAATTCCTGGGCAGCCGGACCTTTCCATTCACAAACGGCGCCAATCCTCCGCAGCCGAGTGTGTTGCCCACCTTATAAAAGTCCCCGCCTTCACCGTGATTGTAATGGTAAGGAATTTCCTTCTGAGTGTAATCCCTGATGAATTTTTCCACAACCGGATAGGGAACGCATTTGCCCCACGCATCAACGCCGCTGGTGATGGTTTCGAACTCCAGGGCGGGTCCGTACATGCGATTGGCGACCTTGTCGTTTTCCCATGCGAAATCGTCGTGGCGCTCCGGCAAAAAACAACAGTAGGTCGTAGCCTGGGGATGGGGCTTTTTCACGCCATCGGGAAGCTTCATCAGTCTGAAGGATTTCGTCTCTTCCGGCGCCAAATCGGTCTGGAACAATAATTCCGTATTCCCGTCAACGGCAGCGATCTGGGTCACCAGAAATGGACCGCTTTGATCTTCGTAGACCGCCACATTTTCCTGTGTCAGGCCGGGGACCGCATCGGCGATCGCATTCCAATCCAGGCTGATTGTTTCGGCCACGCGCGCTACCGCAACCGGATTGGTGATAGTGAATTCTTTGGAAGGCTCTTTTGTAAACACTGTCGTTTCCTGAGTCTTCGTACATCCACAAACCAGCAACAACACCATCGTTGCACAACATGGTATGCATCGAATCATTGTTCTCTCCTTGGGTTTATCCCTCGCCAACCTGATCTTTGATTCTGCCGGCAAGCCGCCGGGAAGTCCTGTTTTAAGAAATATGATGTCATAAATTGTTCGCCGGAAACCGGATAGCTCTATTCCAACTCCAAGTTTTATACACTGTTATGCCGTATGATCGCCACCGGATATTCAAGAAATCTGAATGAGGTTTCTATCGCTTCAATCCATGTGGAAGACTTCGGTCAGCGGAATCGAGACGGGCTCATTCTCTTCGT
>DKBB01000350.1:2053-4124 GCA_002451015.1 Acidobacteria bacterium UBA6911 | reverse complement strand
CCTGTGAAAATTGACAACCATGCGGCGGCATGTTCTGATAGCTTCGTAAAAAAGTGGTTTCCAGACCGTTTTGTCAGGGAGCAAACAGGTATGTTTAGACGAGTCGCGTTTTCCGTGTTGATGATATACGTAATAACCTGTACCGGCATCACCCAGGATCGCCCGGCGGGCACCGGATCGCACGCCGGAAACGATGGCGGAATGCGAGAACTGACCCCCGAGGAAATATCGCCGAATCTGAATTATTATGCGATGGATCCGCTTTACGATCCCGATGCCGTATTGGGATGGGCCGGGACGCGGATTGAGGAAAAGATCAACCGCGGCATGCTCGCGCTTAAGGCCGGTGACGGAAAGGTCTACCTGGGCTGGCGACTGCTCAAGAGCGATTCCGAAGGCATCGCTTTCAACGTGTATCGCTCGACAGCCGGTGATCCGGCGGTCAAGCTGAACAACGCGCCTCTGGCCGGAACCACGGACTTCATCGACGAAAGCGCTTCGCCGGACAAGGCCGGCGCCTGGTTCGTCAAACCGGTAGTGAACGGGCGGGAACAGGCTCCCTCGGAACAGGCCACGCTACAAGAGAATGCGCCGGTCCGGCAGTACAAATCGATTTCATTGAAAGGGGATGTCCATAGCGTAGCAATGGTGGCTGTCGGCGATCTGGATGGGGACGGCGTCTACGACTTTGTCGTCAAACACCCGGGGCAGGGCAAAGACCCGGGCAGGACGGGGCCCAACATCGGCTCCTACAAGTATGACGGCTACAACGGCAGAACGGGAGAATTCCTGTGGCGCATCGACCTCGGCTGGAACGTCGACATGGGAATCTGGTGGACGCCGATGGTTGTCCGCGACCTCGACGGCGACAACAAGGCTGAAGTCTGCGTCCGGACAGCCGACTATGCCGCCACGCAGGACGATATGCTGCCCGGCGGACGGACGGGCTTTCTGTTGGACGCGCCGGAATACCTGGCCGTCTATAACGGCGAAACGGGTGCACTGGTCGACAAGGCGCCGTGGATCGAATTGGGCAGTGTCCAGGACTGGGGCGACAACACCGGCAACCGGGCCAGCCGTCATATGCTGGGTGTAGCCTATCTGGACGGCAAGACGCCGGCCGTTCTCGCTGTGCGGGGCACATACGGCATGATGAAGGTCGATGCCTATGTTCTGGAAAACAGGAAACTGCGCAAGGTCTGGCGATGGACCAACGAGCGGGCGCCTTTCATGTATCAGGGCCAGGGCCAGCATACAATCAAGACGGGCGACATCGACGGGGACGGGATGGACGAAATCATCAACGGCTCCATCGCCATCGACAACGACGGCAAAACCCTGTGGGGGACGGGTCTGGGTCACGGAGACCGCTCCTATATGGGCGACATCGATCCGGACAGGCCCGGGTGGGAAATCTGGTACACGATCGAGGAACCGCATCCGCGCAATGGGGCGTGCCTGGTCGATGCCCGGACCGGCCANNGTCTCAGCGACCCGGTTCCGCCTCAAGGTCTGATGGCCTGGTGGGATGCGGACCTGCTGCGAGAAATCGTCGGGTGGAAAGGCCTGGCCAAGTGGAAGGATGGGGCTCCGGTTCCTGTCGAAGGAACGACCCTGGAGGGCGGCGTTCAACAGGTGGCCGACATTCTCGGCGACTGGCGGGAAGAGCTTGTTACGGCAACAAGGGATGAACTGCGGATATACAGTACCACGATTCCCGCGCGGGACCGGCGCGTGTGCCTCATGCAGGACCCGCTCTACCGGAACGATGTGTGCCATCACACGATGGGCTACACGAATCGTCACTATCCGATGACCGGCTATTACCTGGGCACCCGCCAGTAATTTCGGTGACTGTCACCGAAATTAAAACCAGTCAGGGCAGGGGCGCCACACGGGGCCAGCCATCTTTCCAGACGATGGTGGAGATCCATATCCATGTCAACAGCGCCCTCGCCCTGAAACAGGATATTGATCGTGGCCCCGGCATCGGTTTCAGACGGGATCAACCGGCACCCGGATGTTCGCCACTTTTCGGTCAGACCGGTAATGCGGCACTCGGCCAGAACAT
>DKBB01000350.1:0-2044 GCA_002451015.1 Acidobacteria bacterium UBA6911 | reverse complement strand
CCGCCGCCCTGTTTGTCGATTTCAATCCGCAGATAACGGGGATTGCGGGGTCGAATCTCGTTGCGGACCGCATAGGCGCGTCCTTCGGCCCCGTCCCGCTTCAGGATGCGCCAGCCGCGCAGCGGCAGGTCGAATTCAAAGGAGCGGTTCTTGACGAGCTCGGCATAAAGGCCGCCGTCGGCTCCGAAGTTAATGTCCTCAAAGAAAACACCGTACATGGTGGGGCTGATGGCTTCACCCGGATTGGACGCATCCACCGTGATCCGGACCTGGGCATATCCAACGGGCGCCAGCAATACAATCAGCAGGAATCCGACGGCACACTGTTTCATGGTCGTTTCTCCATCATTTTAGCAACAACGATTTCGCCGAATTAAAAAGTTAGATAAACCGGCCTTAAACATAAAGAACCTATGATTTGCAGTCGGATATTATTAAAGTAGAATATGGATTGCTAATGAAAATGCAAACCGTATCCTAGTCTATCATTGCCGGGCTTCGGCTTGTTTCGGTAATCTGGACTGCACTATCCTGTGAAGGACTGATTTGCCTGCCTGCTTCATAGTTCCGGACTTACCTTTGATCCTTCTCAAACGCTGCGGGGATTTCTTTGACCCGGGGCATGTAGTACGCCGCGACAGGATCGGACTTCAGTGCTTTCAGTCCGGAAATGACGCTCTCAGCGTTAAAGACTGCGCCTGCCCAACTGGTGTGGGGGGAGCCGCAGAATAGCGCATTTACCTCGCTTCGTTCCATTGCGTCGTACCTGTGGGAGATAAGTCCATGGAGGTCGATGAAGCTGGCATTTTCCTCGGCTGCGACATCCCTGGCCCAGACAGCCTGAGGCACAACGGTTTCGTTAGCCATCCGCAAACCGCGGGGGATGAGCGAGCAGATGACAGGCGTGGCCCCCCTGGCCCGTGTCTCGGCAATGAACCGCCGAATGTACCAGCCATAGGTATGGTTTGTGACAGGCCGGCCGTCTTGACCGGTGGCCTGCCGGATTTCCTCGCCAACGCCCGGCAATTCGCCTCTTCCGCTGTTGGTGCCGAATTGTATGATCACCACGTCGCCCTTTTTGATCAGATTTACCATGCCCTCCCATAGAGTGGTGTAGAAGCTGGCGGTTGTCGTCCCACCCACGGCGCGGTTGACGACGTTGACTTTGTTGAGATCGAAATAGCCGACGAAGGGTGTGCCCCAGCCCCACTGGCCCGGCAGGTCATCGCCTGTGGCGTTAACACCGCAGCGCACGGTTGAGTCGCCTATTGTCCAGATGGTAGGCAACTTCGGATTGTGCGGTACAGGCGGCAGGACCCAGGGATGCTCAGGAGCAGGATCGGGCAGGGGGCCGGTTTGCGTGTAGCGCGGGATGTCGATCGCACGCAAGCTGAGAACGCCGGCCCTGGGGGTATCGATCGTAGTGAAGTTCGTCGGGTAGACCAGCCCGTCCTCAGTCAAGCCTGCGGGCGTTGTGGTGGCGACATCTTGGGGCAGCGCCGCGAGGGGGACGAGCAGGATCAGAGCAAGTACTTGTGTTTTCATAGTCTTCCCGGGAGCGATGGGCAAAGGTGACTGATAGGAATGCTGACTCCGCAAGGACGCAGGTTGGTGGCCCGGGAATAAAGGCATACGCAGAAAATAGCATCGCCTTTTTACTCTCCAGGGCTACCATTTGCGCCGCTACGGCGCGTGCGCCTTCCCAACAGGATAAATGAACGCCTGTTTTAGAAACTTGTCCCCTATCGAAACCGGCTTTTGAAAATTCATTGTGTCGTTTTCATTGAATTTCAGGTTTTGATTTTACTATTCTTCACGAAAGGTTAAGTAAAAAATTCGGGAAATTGTATAAATCTACTTTTAAGGCCGGCAGACAGATCGTTTGAAATCTGCCCTGATCGAAATAATTTTACCCTAAAACCGACTTCCGGGAAGGAATCCCATATATTCTCTCCGCTTGATTCCTGCAAGTCCGGAACTGGAGAGCGAATATCTGGACACATTCCGATCAGGCGGCTATAGAAAATGGTTGAAAAAGCGGAAG
>DKBB01000214.1 GCA_002451015.1 Acidobacteria bacterium UBA6911 | reverse complement strand
CCAGTCGCTGCGCAAACTGGATCCCTGTGGACGCTGGCAAAGGCGGGTATTCTTAAGGGAAAGAAATATGCATATGCCTTTGCAGAAAAACATCCGTATTTTGAGGGAGCTACCTTTGGCGGGACAGGTGTTGTGAGCGACGGGCTTGTTCTTACTTCCGGGCTTTGCCCCCATATGGCGCGAACACTCAAAACCAACGACGGCACTGAGCAACTGACCCTTGCTCTTATCGAGGCAATGAAGAATAAGGAGGAACGAGAGCTGGTGCCGTAAAGTTGAAAATCCTCGAATTAACAATGCTTAAAATCACGCCGTGTGTTACCCCAGTTTTACCCCAGAGTAATTATCAGTTTTTAGTGGATTTGCTCGGTTATTGATTTTATTGGTGAGCCGTGAAGGAATCGAGTCTTCAACCTGCTGATTAAGAGCTATGTCCCGCCCTTTTTTTCAATAGCTTAGCTGGATGCAAACCAGTGACGGCAGACGTTTCCGGCATTTTCTACACGAAATATGCAAGTGAAAATAAGACATAATCGTAATTATATTCAAATATCGTATTTACGATTTCACATTCTTATTGAGTCACAAGTGTCTTCTGCAAAACGATATAAATCAGGCACGGCCCCGTCGACTGAACAATTGATACAGTACCGGCATCAGAAAGAGGTTCATCACGGTTGACGTTACCAGGCCGCCAATGATGATTACGGCCATTGGATGTTCGATTTCGTGGCCCGGCTTGCTGCCGCCCAGCGCGATCGGAAGCAGAGCCAGGGCGGTTGTCAAGGCGGTCATCAGGATTGGAGCCAGTCTTTCCTGAGCGCCACGAATAATCAGATTTCTGCCGAATACTTCTCCCTCTTCAGCTTCAAGGTGGCGATAATGACTGACCATCATAATACCGTTGCGCGCCGCGATCCCGATCACGGTAACGAAACCTACCAGGGAGCCGAGCGAGAGAACTCCTCCCGTAAAGAATGCCGCCAGCACTCCGCCTACCAGTGCAAACGGAAGGCTCAGCAGCAGGATCAGCGACAACCTGGTTGACTGAAAATCGCTGTAAAGAATCAGCACGATCCCCAGCAAAGACAAACCTGCGATGGCAAATAAACGCCGCTGCGACTGTTCCCGGGCTGCATATTCTCCGAGAAATTCAGGATGATATTCACGATCGAATCCGATAGCGAGAACGGCCGATTCGATCTCCCTTGCGACACTGCCCAGGTCGCGTCCCCGCACGTTGCAGCTGATGTCGATTTTTCGGGATGAATTCTCGCGTTTTACAATATTCGGTGTTGCGACAACCTGAATGTCCGCTACGTCGCCCAACGGAACATTGGCGCCCGAGGGCGTGTCGATTCGAAGATCCCGCAGTGCATCGATGTTTCCCCGTATTTCCGGAATGCCCCATACGACAACATCAAAGATTTTCTGGTTGTCGTATATTTCGCCGACTTTCGTGCCCTGGATGAATGTCGTCGCGGCCTGGCGCACACGGCCGGGTGTCAGCCCGAAACGTCGCGCCGCTTCCTGTCGCATCTTCACCTTTATTTGCGGAATAAGTGTCTGCTGTTCGACCTGAAGATCGACAGGGCAATGATAAGTATGGGGCCGAGGAGAGATCGGGACTTAGGAGCCGTTACAACGGCAAAAAACGAGCCTGGATTCTGAGGATAGGCTCAATTCCAACTACCATATCCTGTAGTGTAACTCTAATACCTTTTTCATAAACCCGGGCGTGGCGGTTAATGTCTTTCGCATCACATTTGATTCATAGATCCATACAGTATTACCTGATTTATGAACCGAGGCGGCACGCTCTTTGTATGTATGTAGATCAATAACATAACAACTTCGATCGCTTCCACACTTGTCTTTTTCAACAATTCTAATTTCCGGAGACTCTAAATGCAACTTGTCTACTAGCATAGATCTGTCCCATTCATCTCCTATTATACAAACGCTTTGGATATCTTTATTTCTTAGTTGTTCAGATATTAACTCATTTCTTAGGATCCAATCAGTCCTATAGGCCAGGACGGATAAAGATGCGGTTACATTCATAAATATACAAATCGCAATCAACGTGGATTTTAACCAGACTGCATGCGCTGAGTATTTGATTTGATTTGTCATGCCGAGCACAGCCAAAGCTATAGTAACCGAGGGTACAGATAGATACCACGCACTCGTGATACCTATCGATAGAATAACAATAAAATATGCCCACGATCCTAGTAATAATGGAATTAGTACAGCTTTACTACGAGAGGGGCTCAGAAAGGGTATCGCAACAGACAATGCAAAGAGAATAATAGTGGATGTATCATGTCTGACATAGACGGGTAATGATTTAAATATATTAGATATGTTTAGCGTGACGTTGAAATAGCCTGTACCCGTTGCAACCGCATTCATGCCAACCAGGAGAAGGTATGTCATACCCCAAAGAGCGCAGAGAAGTATAAGGAGCAGGTCCAGGCTCTCGTCTTTGAGGAATTTATAAATACCAGATTGCCCTGTTTTAAAAGCTGAATAAATTATTCGCGCGATTGAAAATGTAAATAAAAAGAAAACGAAAGGTTCTTTCATGTATAGCATTATTTGCGCCAGGAAGCCGACAGCGAACAACCATTTTACTTGTTTGGTTTCATCCCACTTTGTGATCGATAAAATAAATGCTGGCAATAAAAATATGATATTTCTCTCCGAAAATACGAGAGCGCTGAATAACAGTAAAACAGAAGGAAATGTTGATACGAGTAAAACGGAGCCGCTTGATAGACAGCCAAGTCGGCGGAAGAGTACACAAAGCGTATAATTGTAGATTATATATTGAATGCAAACAAACAGATAATAGAGTAAGGGATCGCTAGTCCATCGGTAAACGAACTGCCATTCTTGATGCGATAGGGGTACAAAGCGGCCTGTTCCTGTAAAAAAGTTGTCCCGAAAAGTGCCCTTCAGAACCCTTGGAATGCACATTCGATTTATCCATAGAAGTCACTGATACATCAGCCATGATAGTCTTTAAAAAATACGCTTGATGGGATTCTCTATATGTGCTAGTTAATAGGATATTCTAAATAACTAAGAGAAAGCACGAAAGTAGATCTCGGATTTCCCGCTGGTCTTTTGTTACGCCACCGACCTCCCTTTATAACAATTACATATCCAAATAGGAGCGATCATGAGCAAATCAAGTTGGCTTGACAGCCGCTGGATGGCAGTGGTCGGAGTTGCCTGCTTGCTTATTGTTCTTTTCCTCCAGCTGGTATATATCGCGGATCAGAATTCTGCCAGCTGGGATGAACCCAACCATATTTATGCGGGATACAGATCCATAAAGTACGCAGACTTCGGTATTAATCCCGAGCATCCTCCTCTTGTGAAAATGCTTGCGGCTGCGCCCCTGCTGGCAATGCAGCTGAAGATTCCTGATCTTGAAAATCGCAGCCACAAGTGGGAGGGCTGGCTCGGAGGCAAGGATTTCGTGTTTCAGAATGACGCGGATAAGATTTTGTTCCGCAGCCGTCTGGGTCCGGTACTACTTACCGTTCTGCTTGCTCTCCTGGTATTTTTTGCAGCCCGGGACATGTTCGGCAAGATACCTGCCTTCATTGCACTCGGCCTTATTGTGTTTGATCCTAATCTCATAGCGCATGGATCTCTCGTAACGACGGATGTCGCCCCCGCATGCTTCTTATTCGCCACTGTTTATGCGTTTTACCGCTATGCAAAGGCACCCTCGATTTGGCGTATTGTCCTAGTAGGGGTGGCTGGTGGATTGGCCCTCGCCTCCAAACATACGGGCATCCTGATATTCCCCATACTGGCTCTTCTTGCGCTTTGTGAGCTTCTCTGGTGCAAGCTAACGGTGCCTGATGCAACTAGGAATGCTATTAGCTACAGGAAAAAGGCTGTTCAACTTTTAGGGGCGTCTGCTCTGGCTGTCATTATCTCAGTAGGAGTGCTGTGGACTTTCTATGGATTTCGATACGCTTCTCGTCCAGGTGGACTTGAACTCAATCCGCCTTTCACACAGTACATCCAAAATATGCCGAATCAAGTGCAGGCACGCGCCCTGACGGTTGTCGCCAGCGCGCGCATTCTGCCCGAATCCTTTATTTATGGATTGGCGGATATCATCATGTCAGGAAGCAATAGCTCCGTTTTTGGAAAGGTATACTCCCATGGAGTCTGGTTTTTCTTTCCAACCGTTTTCGCGATTAAGTCCACGCTTCCATTTCTTGTTTTACTGGCTCTTGCCTTCGTGGCTATTGCCATGCGTCGATTGAAAGGCAGGCGCGAAATTCTTTTCCTGATAATACCCCCTATCCTGTACTTCGTTGTAGCCATGGGGTCCAACACAAACTTCGGTGTACGCCATATTCTGCCGATTTATGGGTTTCTGTCAGTACTCGCAGCCGGCGCTGCGGGGGCTTTTATCCGTAACAACCGGAAGTGGGCTTATGTTTTCTCAGTGCTGCTTGTTTTTCAGGCAATCAGCTGCCTGCGGGTTTCTCCTTCCTATATGGCATTTGCCAATGAACTATGGGGAGGGCCGGCCAATGTTCACAACCTTCTGACGGATTCCAACTGCGACTGGGGACAGCAGCTTAAATCGGTAAAGCGCTACCTGGACGAGCGTGGAGTAAAGGAGTGCTGGTTTGCCTACTTCGCGGAGGGAGTGTTGGACAAAGGTTATTATGGAATTACCTGCAAACCATTGCCGACTGTGGAGGGAAGTATTTTTGGGGAGAATCCGAAGCCGCCTGTATCGATCGACGGGCCCGTGCTGATCAGCGCAGGGGTGCTCTCGGGATTCCGTTACGGACCGGGCCGGCTGAACCCGTATGAACAATTTCAGAGCCTGACCCCTTCAGCCGCAATCGAATACGGGGTTTTTGTATACGACGGCCATTTTGAAATCCCTCAAGCCGCTGCACGCGGCGAAATGACGCGCGCATATGATCTTTTAGACGCCGGGGAGATCGATCAGGCACTTGCGGCGGCCCGAGAAGCAGTTCGGTTGGCGCCATATCTGATGAATGCTCAACTCACGCTAATGAATATATTGCAGCGCTCGGGCCAGACGCAGGAAGCCCAAAGAGCCTTGGAAAAAGCCATTACCCTGGCAAAAACGGTCGAGCCGGAATTCCAGGGAAGAGCAGCGGCTAACCTCGAGCGGTACTTGGAGAGGCTGAGGAAAGAGCAGAAGGAGTAAATCTCCCAGAGGTCTGGGACGAGATGCCATATATTAATATAAGCTGATGAGCTGACCGCCTAACACTTATCTGAGATAACACTGACAGGGAAATCCACAAATTAACAGCAGATACAATAAAATGCTTTAATTTCTATAGGTTAAACTATATATATTATTAGGATATTTGAACAACCAGACTCACGTAACTATGTACTTCATTTATAACAACATACGTGGCTTTCTCCACTTCCCTACTGGCACTAAAGATTTTGAGGATAAATACGATTCATTTTCCCATTTCGTCTCCAGATACGCGTTTGCGGGTAATAATTCGACCCTTTTACTGGCAGAGGAGTTGGAGCCCATCAATGAGGGAGCCTGAACGGCCTGAAAACCCTGTAACTGCTTTTCCTTCTGGGCAACTGATGTTGTAAGAATGACCAGATGATCTTGGTGTCCCACCGTATGGCGTCACATCAGTGCCGTTCCCACCAATCTCGGAGCAATGAATCCGACCGGCATTGATGGAACCGGTATACGTGCCTTCAACACCGGTCATGGCATATCCGGCCGCACAGCTCAGGTTGTAGAAGGCGCCTCCGCCTGAAGATCCACCCCATCCTAAAGGAGAACCCGTGCCTGTCATAACGCGAATACCTTCACTGCCGATGCGAGGAGATAGCGTCACTGATGCGCACAACAACGTAAAATTATCCATGTCGTCACCGGCCCGAACATAGGCACCGACAGCAATCTTACCCTGAGGACAGTATCTTCGACTGAAAGCATTGCCACCAGAACCTCCAGCGTACGATGAAAGGGTTAATTCTCCAGAGTCAAAGGTGATACCGGGTCCAGGAGAACCTGGATCCCCCTGCAGGCCTTGTGGTCCCTGAGGNNCCTGCCGGCCCCAGAAGCCCTGTTGGTCCCATAGGTCCTGCCGGCCCCGTAGGCCCCTCTTCACCTTGTGATCCCTGTGGTCCGACCGCTCCAGCTGTAATATTCCAGGAGTCAGATTGTATAGCGCCAGAGCCAGTTCTTACTACAATTAGAAAATCGCCGACCAGTGGCATATCCTCCGGTAAATCAGCTAAATCTGCAATGATGAGGTTTGCATCATAGTAACCTACGGTCAAAGGATAATCAAATAACACTACCGAAGGAATATCACCATTGTCGAAATTAAGACCATAGATATAGATCAGCGTCTCATCCACGTCCAAGTGTACTGCTTGAATCTTTAAATCTATTGGAGATGGAGTCCCCCCCCATTTTTGGGCTAATACTGATGTTCCCCCGAATATCAACAATACAAAAGTAATACTAACTACCACCTCTAATTTCCTAAGGAATCTTTTCGGCATTTATCTCGCTCCTATGAATTTTAGGTGTGTGCTCTATTAGATGATTATGCATCCCCTTTGGGGCCGATATTGCGATGGGAAAAGTACTCAGTATCAAGATCAAAATAGATAAGACAGCAACCACCCTGTATCCAGTCTTGATTTCTCCCCATGCATGCCTATAGAAAGCTCTATATGTAATTTATCGATGATATCTGATTACTGTTTAGTCACACATAGTATGACACCATATAATTTATACTTCTGTGTCGGCTGTCACCTTTCGGAGGGATGAACCGGAACGGAATCGGTTCCCCCAGATAACCTTTGTGGTTCCGTAGCGATTCCAGACAAGCCATGGTGCAGAGGATGCGTTTAGGGTCGATCATTTGCAATCTGTCACCCTGATCCTTGAACCTTTATTCTTTCCCAGGGTTAGGGCATCATGTGAGTAAAAAAGAGAAGGCAACAATAAGGAAGAACTATAATCTTAGTCGTGACACAGATATTGCTTGACTAAAAAATAAAAATAGATGTAAATAGTAAGAAAAGCTTAACTTTTGCTTCTCGGAATTGCCAAGTTTCTCTTAAAAAAGTTCGTTTTGATGTAAAAGGTAAAGCTTTCTTATCCAATCCCTCTGATACCTCCGACATCAACGAGTTGAGAAGACACAGGCTTTCATTGACATGGAAGGCTTGAAATGAACGAAAGGCTGTTTACAGGAACGCTCCGAATGAAACCGTAGCGGCGATCAAGAAAATGTGTGTTTGGAATCGGGCATTGATCGAGTAAATCGTCTGATCCCTGATCCTAGATCGTAACTTCAGGATTAGGATACCAGTGTGATGAAACCAAGGAGGGTAATAATGCGTAAAATTTTAAAATCTAAAATCGCTCTGGTGACAGTTGTAGCGCTGATTTGTGCCGTTGGCATCCTATGGGCGACAAATCCCCACTTCATCTTACCTGTGGAGCCCGACCATTTTATGCATGATTCCTTCCGATTCTCTTATTCCTCCCAGTTGTTTTCCGTGGTTTTCGTATCTTCACTGGTCGGGTTCCGGGTCAACGAAGTGCTCTACTCAAAAAATCAGTAACTGATTTCGGGATAATGGTTTATACTGTGAAAAACTTCCAGTTTGAGCAAAGTTTTGGTGGCAGCATGAAGAGTCTGTATTCAGACAACACGGTGTATTGGTTTCTGTCAAGGCTTGATGCATTTAGTCATGAAGAATCCTGTATCCCATGCGACCAATTCCGACAAGCTTTGCAAAACCTCTCAGAATCAATTCCGTCAAAAGACTTGTTCAAAGTTGTTGATTTTTCTGCAAATCAACTCGGTCAATGGCAAGCTCGGTGGCTCTTCTCGTCAAAGTCGGCTCCCGATATTGATGCCACCCGTGAGACATATGCCTGGCAATCGGTGTGGGAAGTCTCTTTGGATGAGCTTACGAAATCATTTTGCGATGTGCGTGATTACGTGAGTCAAAGAAAAGAATTAATTTGTTTCAAAAGCCTTTTGAAGAAAAATAGGGAATACAACAGAGATAAACCCTTAATCACACTCACATACAGCTTGGTTTCAAGACTTGCTTTTTGGTTAAACACTGTGGGGCTAAAGACAGTAGGCACTTTTTTCTACAAAATGGCACTATTCCCGCCAGGAACAATTGGCCGGCTCAATTCTTTTTAGTTTGTATTTACATTTTCTGGTAAAAAATGGGAGCTATTGCCGTATGTATATAATATACAATAGGTTACCGTGACAAATTGGCGGAGTATGCCTTTGGTAAGATGGATATAGAATTCCTGAAAGTATAAGACGATTAAACAAGTATTTCTGCAACAATACCTTCTGGTTTCGCTAACTCAGGGCTAAAAACGGTTTACGGAATAGCATGCTAGACATATTAATTGTAAGGTTTGCCGACACTATTTCTCCATTTTAGGCGTCACATCAATTGTTTCAATTTCGTTTGATTTGATAATTTCCTTCTTCTGAATATTGACCTGCACATCATCAATTATTTGCGCTATTCCTGATGCAATTTCATCCAACTTTTCAATTTCATCAAACAGTTGGTGTTGATTGTGTTCTTTTGTTATTGATTTTAGTAGTAAAATCAGATTATTAATCGTTTCCTCTAGGCAATCATAATGATTTTTAAGCGATTGTAAGTATGTCCTATGTGGGAAAAATTTGTACCCATTAGCCATCTTCACTTTGCCATCTAGGAAAATTCATTAGTCGGTGCTTGAGGAACAAAAGGGGTTGCGTTATATCGTTGATTTGAAACTTATCCTCCAAATTAAATTGATGCAAATTCCAGTCCACATTTAATTTTTAATTAAAAAATTATTAATCACTGGGCATATTATTGATAATCAGTAAGTTATCTGAATTATTGACTAGTGCTTATAACTCTACCTGAGAATTACCATAAACTTATTGTGTAGTGCTATCCGACAGTAAACTTTGAAAGCATTTTTCATAAATCAGCTTATTTAAAAAAAATAATAACTAATCCGTATTTATGCGGATGTTTATTTTGTATAGAATTCAGACACTTTTCTACTGATTGAACCGCCCCGGGATTGTCGGAAGCTATATTATTCTAAAGTAAAGGTTCATAATGGTATAAAAGAGATCCTTATGGGATGTTTGTATTACCTCCAGGCACGAATGTGCAGGTCAATATTCAGAAAAATGAAATAATCAAATCAAACGGAATTGAGGTGATTGATGTGACGCCTGAAACGGATAAATAGTGTCGGCAAACCTTACAATTTACATATATAGCATGCTATTCCGTAAACCTGTGTTTAGTTGCGAGTTAGCGAAACCAGAAGGTTTTGTTGCAGAAAAGGTTGTTCAATCGCTTTACACTTTCGGGAATTTTATGTCCATCTTACCAAAGGCATACTCCTTCTATTTTTCACAGTAACTTATTGAATATTCTATACATACGNNCATTTGGTCTTCTGAACATTCCCCAAATCCCCATAGCAGCCTCCGATAGCTTCACTAAAAATTAGATTAGGGCTTTTGACTCTGATTTCAAATTTTAATAAATAGAATGCTCAATCCGTGGAGGAGATTATGAAAAAGGTAGCGATTTTGACGTTTTTCGCCGTCATGTTGACGGGAATTGCTTTAGCCGGAGACAACGGTAACGGAACTCAGAATTTTAAGACGGAGGGGACGTATATTTCGCGCAGTCTGAATTATGGAAATGTGTCTACCTTCACCGTCACTTCAAACAACGACGCTTCAGCGAGATCCTTTAGCTATATATTCCACTTTGTATTATTTGATCCCACA
>DKBB01000100.1 GCA_002451015.1 Acidobacteria bacterium UBA6911 | reverse complement strand
CTTCAAAAAGAACTAAACACCAAAGCGGAAATGCAGATGCAGTTTCTTAAAAGGAAACACAGCAAAGAAGAAGAGGTTTCTTTAGCTGAGGACATCGACCTGACTGTTACAAAATACCAGGAGATTCAAGCCCTAATCAGAAGCGAAAGCCCGCACTATGCCGATTTAACACAACCCAGAATTTTAAATCTTTATGGGATTCAGCAATTGGTCGATGAAGAAACCCTTTTGTTGGAATATGAGCTGGGTGAGGAATGCAGCTATCTCTGGATAGTCACTCCCACTAATCTTGAAAGTCATATACTTCCCAAACAAGCCGAGATCGATAGCCGTGTACAGCGCGTTCTTGACTTAATGCAGGAGCGCCAGAACCAGGTAGAAGAAGAAACCAACAAACAGTACCAGGAACGGATACTAAACGCCGATAAGGAATATCGTAAGGAGGCCGCTGCCTTAAGTCAGATCCTGCTCAGCCCGGTCGCAGATCGGCTGGCGACCAAACGGTTGCTGATTGTGTCTGATGGAATTCTTCACTATATGCCCTTTGCCGCATTGCCAAAACCGGCCATTGCGGAAAACGATAATTCCGATAACTTCTCATTTCTGATTGCCGAGCACGAAATTGTCAATCTACCTTCAGCTTCAGTTTTGGGGATAATTCGGGAAGAAACTGAAAGACGGCCTTTAGCACCCAAAAAGGTTATTGTTCTGGCTGACCCGGTTTTTCAAGAAAATGATCCACGGATCGGGAAGAAGGGTAAATCAATTGGACAGTCGGTCCCCGCTCCTCCCGAATCCGGAACAGATTTTTCAACTCCCCTACAGCGTGCCATCAGAGTAAGTAACAGAGAGTTTTTTCGCCTTCCCGGCACCAATAAAGAAGCTGAATTCATCATAGAACAAATTCCCGAAGGATTGGGCCGGAAGCTTCTTGGATTCGACGCCAACCGAACGGTTGCCTCAGGTCCCGAACTCGGACAATACCAGGTTGTGCATTTTGGGACACACGGATTCATCGATCATCACAATCCTGAATTATCCGGTTTGGTGCTGTCGCTTTTCAATGAACAGGGGCATCCACAGGACGGCTATCTGCGCCTGCATGATATATACAATCTGAAATTGCCGGTAGAGCTGGTTGTTCTGAGTGCCTGCGACAGCGCACTTGGGAAAGAGGTCCGGGGCGAAGGCCTTGTCGGTATTGTCCGGGGTTTCATGTATGCGGGTGCAAAACGGATCATGGCCAGCCTGTGGAAGGTAGACGACAGACCGACGGCGGAATTGATGAAGCGTTTTTATCGGCACCTGCTGCAGGATGGGGTGACACCGGCAAGGGCTTTGCAAATGGCCCAGCGGGAAATGTGGAACCAGCAACGATGGCGTGCCCCCTACTATTGGGCGGCGTTTATTCTGCAGGGAGAGTGGAATTGAGGACCGGTCGCTACTGCCGGCACTTCCCGTCAAAATAGAACTGGTCGTAAACCCGGCACCCTGTGTGATCATACGGGAAAAACCTCAACCGCGGCAGAATCGGTTTTACCCGGCCCCCCTAATCCCGCCAAAAGACCGATCCCGGCGCCGATGATGTGCGCAAGCGGAACGACAATCACATCCGGAGCCATATTGGCGACACAAACCGCATTGCCGGTAACCGCTTCATACGCGATCTTGAAACACAGGCCCGCTAGCAATACCGTGCCCAGAAGAAGCCCCCCCCGATCCCCTTCCCGTTTCATGGTTGAAAAGAGTTTAATCGCCAAAAAAGCAAACAAAGTCGAATCCAGACCCGAAAGACCACGGTAATAAATCAGATCGGGTTGCAGTCCATAAATCCCCAGGGGGATGATCAGGCTCGCCAGTCCAAGGACGATCCCCGTTTTCATGGGATCCCGACACATCAACCACGCAAGCAACAACACAAAAACCGAAAGGTCCCAAAACAGGTGCTCTCCGGACCAGTGNNCCGATCGTACTGCAGGAAATGGGACACACCGGGGCAGATAAACATCAGAAAACCGAGAGCGCCGGCCATAAGCGGGATACCCAAAACGGCACCCGCTTTTGAATAATTGCGATCTTTTGCAGCCATTACCGGCTCCTGTTTCTGAAACAGCGACCACAGGCCAGGAGAAGGACGGATAAAAAGCCCGCTGCAGTAAGGGGATCCAGAGCGCCACCGCCTCCAAGCCGCGGAGCACTGGACGGGAAGGCAGGCCTGGATCCATCTACCGTATAATTTTGCGCCGGCTGCTGATAGCGACGGCTTTGGGCGGCACGTTCGGTATCGATGCGCAGTCGGTTCTTTCGATCAATGCCGTAACGCGCATACCCTTCATCCGCCAGGACAACCATCGTGGTCTCATCGGTAACAAGTTGATACTCAAGCCCTAGAAAGCGCTCTATGTCCTGCAGTTCCTTCTCAGGAAGCAGGCCGAGATTGTATTGCTTTTCGTACTGCTCAATCCGGTTCAAGGCCCAGAGCCTTTCCAGTTCCGGATTGTCGATATCGATTTCAGGAAACTCGAAAGAGGCCGTATAGGTTTTATCCTCGCCGCTCAGTTTTGCATGCAGTTCCACTGTAGCGGTGCCTGCTTCCGCGTATTGACCGAAAAGCACCAGCTGCTGGCCCCGGTATACCTTGCCTACGTACCGGTCCGTCGTGTCGTGCACCTTGACTCCACGGATCTTAATGGAGGCATCATGGAGTGATTCATGAAGGATTTTGCTCTTTGCCAGCATAATCTGTCCAACAATATCGTCGCCGTTGGAAACACCGACGGAAAAGCCTCCTGTCGCCTCGCCTATCATCTGCATCAACGGCCAGTTGGCGCTGTTGCCCATAACGAATCCGAATATACGTACGTCATACTGTGTGACCAGCTTGTGAAACTCCTTCGGGTCTACAATCCCCCGGTTGGCTACTCCATCCGTAACCAGAACAATGCTCGTTACCCGGTCATTGTCGAGACT
>DKBB01000257.1 GCA_002451015.1 Acidobacteria bacterium UBA6911 | reverse complement strand
AAGTGCAAGGGATGCTACTGGGTCGAACACACCTACCAGCCCGGAGCCAAGTTCAGCACGAGATGCCCCAGCAATGTATGGAACGATTTCGATTCCTACGGGGCTTTCGGGAAAATGAGAATCGGGCTGGCTGTAGCGGAAGGCAAACTCGAGTGGACCCCGAAACTTCTGGAAATCCTTTACTCCGATCCCCTTTGCGGCGCCTGCGACGTTGGGTGCAAGAGAAATCTGGACCTGGAGATAGAACTGAGCCTGGAATCTCTCAGGGCGAAAGCGGTCCAGGACGGTGCGGGGCCGATGCCGGTGCACAAAAAGATCGCCAANNTTCTCTATTTCGTCGGATGCACGGCTTCCTATGGGAACAAGGAGATCGCGCAATCGACGGCCAGGATTCTCAATGCATCCAAAACCCCGTTTATGCTGATGCCGGATGAATGGTGCTGCGGCAATACGCTCCAGTCGGTCGGAATGCTGGATGAAGCGCGAGAGCTGGCCAAACGGAATATCAAAATGGTCAAGAGCACAGGCGCCAAAAGGGTGCTCCTGTCCTGCGCGGAAGGGTACCGGATGTGGAAAGTGGAGTATCCCAAACTCCTCGACATCGCCACGGCCGATCTCGGATTCGAGGTGATCCACCTGGTCGAATTTGCCGACGAAGCCCTGAAGAACGGTTCGCTCAAACCCGTGAAACCCGTCAAGGTGCGGGCGACCTATCACGACTCCTGCAGCATCAGCCGGCTTGCCGATCCCTGGACACCGTACAGCGGCGAGCGCGGATGGATGGGAATGGTGAATCCCCGCCTGCAGAGACGGCGCGGAACCCAGGGGCTCTATGCCCAACCCAGGAATGTCATCAATGCCATTCCCGGAGTCGATTTCGTCGAGATGATCCGGACCAGAGAGAATGCCTTCTGCTGCGGNNGCTTCGTTGGACGCATAAGGAGGAAGTCATGGCCATAGTGAAAGAAGCATATAGAGCATTAGAGGCTGTCGTAGGAGCCAAATTTTTGTCGGACGATCCGGCTATTTGCGAAGGGTACCGGTCCGGTCCCGGAGGATATGAAAACGGTCTCGGTTATGAAAGGGTGATGACCCGGATCCCGGGAGCGGTGATTTTGCCGAAGACGACCGAAGAGGTGCAGCAGATCGTTAAAATCTGTATCCGGTACATGGTTCCGTATCTTCCTTACAGCACAGGTTTTTACGGTCCCCGTTCGCACCCGCACATCGACAACGCGCTGCTCGTGGACCTGAAGCGCCTGAACGATTTCGAGTTCGACGAAAAGCACTGGTATGCCAATGTCGGGAGCGGCTTTATTTACGCGCAGTTCCAGGAAGAATGCCTGAAGCGGGGCGGCTACGGCGTCATCGGCGGCGGCGGCGCTCAGGCATCCGTTATTGCGAACCTCATCGGGGACGGCTGGTCGCCCTTGAGCCACAGGATCGGCCTGCCGCATCGGCGCATCCTGGGGACCGAAATGGTTCTGCCCGACGGTGAAATCCTCAGGACCGGGTCGCTGGCCGTCGGCGACGATCCGTTCTGGGGTGACGGTATCGGCCCTGACCTGCGGGGAATCCTCAGAGGTTATACCGGCCTGCGAGGCTGCCTGGGAATCGTGACCAAGATGGCGGTCAAGGTTCTTCCGTTCCAGCCCGAAAGGCTCGAGCCCACGGGGATTTCTCCCGACACAGCCCTGGCTCTTCCCGAAAAACGGGTGAAATGGGTCAACTACATTATGCCCAGCAAGGAAGCCCAGGTTAAGGCGATGTACGAGATCGGCAAGGCCGAAATCGCCGGAGCCGTGACCAAGGTTCCGCTCTTCTGGCGTGCTATCGCAAAAGCGGAATGCAAGGAGGAGTTCTGGGATCTCTGGTTGAAGGAAACGCCGGAAACGGTCGCGAACTTCCACATCGTCCGCGTGCTGCTCATCGGCTTCACGAATGAAGAGCAGCTTGAATATGATGAAAATGTGCTCAACGACATCATGGTGGAACTGGGCGGCAAGCCGAGGCGGACCAAGCCGAGTGACGAATCCTGGATCAAGAACGCCGATTCGGCCGGAATGTGGCTGATGTGCGGCTCCTATGTCTCGGTGGACTACGTGATCGAGACCCTGGGCCAGGCAACCGAGCACGGGGATGTCTATGCCAATTTGAAAAAGAACTACACGCCGCCTTTGATGCCGGACCATGGAGACCCGGGCTGGTTCCAGAGCTTTGAGCTTGGGTACCAGGGGTACTCGGAGTTCCTGATCTACTGGGATCAGGATGAAAACACCGACGGCGTGGATCACTTCTATCTCGAAACGTCCAAAATGAACATCAATCACCGGTTCTATACATCCCTGTTAGGGCCGCACCAGCCAATGTATCTTACGGGGCCGAAGTACGGACCGAATTATCACGAGTGGATGTTGAAAATTAAGGATGAGTTCGATACTATGTGGCTCTGCCATCCGCCGGTTCCGTTCGCGCACGATGAGTTTGTGAAACGGGCCCCCTGGATGCACAAGCTTGCGGATTGGGAAAGCCCCAAGGAATTCCCCTATCCTCAATGGTTGAAGGAGATAATGGCTGCGGAAGTCGAGGCTGCCAACGCCAAAAAGTAGTGCGTCGTGAAATATAAAACCGGCTGCGGGCAATCAGCCTGCAGCCGGGCTGTTTTACCGGTTGCAATTCAATCCCCCGCTCTTTTCTTCGCATTGTACTCACGCTGAAAAGCAGGCTCCCCTAATCAACGGCGTTTTTAATTAACGGAAATATTTTCCTGTCAGGAGGTAATTGCTCCCCTGGAGGGTGGCTCCGGATTTTGTGAGTATCCTCCGAAGTCTTTATTCCGGTTAAGCTTCTCGATTTGTTCATAGCCGCCCGCATTCTGGCATGACTGTTGCATTATCCAAATAGGAGGCTTCTGTAGTCGGAGTTTTAAAACCCGAACCGCAGAATGCTCGTTCCTTCGGGATTTAACCTTGAAGCGGTTGCATTTTATTGGATGTGCCGCTACTTGAAACAGCCTGGTAATAATGCGGGTTGGAAGGATGTTTTTTATGAGTACAACCGTTGCATTTCCATCATTTGCATCGCAACCCACGCCTTTGTTCCCCGAAAAGAAACCAGCCACCCGGTTATTCGAATATTTGGACCAGCAATTCGGCAGAACCTGTTTCAATATCAATGCCGGTAGAAATTCTTTTATTTGCTGCCAGGGAACGAAACTTAAATCCCTTTATCTGGTTCAGGAAGGAGAGATTCTGCTGACACGGGTTTCTTCCGACGGGAGAGAAACGCTCCTTTCAATTTTGGGACCGGGAGAATTTTTCGGAGAAAGCGCGTTATTGAGCGGATCGGCCGTTACCTTCAGCGCCATGGCCACGAAAAGATCGGTCGTAACCCAGTTGTCCGAGAGAAAGTTTCGGCTGGCCCTGGAAGATCCAGCGGTTAGCCACTATATGCTTGAAACGATCGCCCAACGGTGTGACGACGCCTGGACACAGATGGAAGTAATCGGCTGTACCCATGTGAGAGACAAGGTGCGCGTGGGACTTCTCTGGCTGTCCGGACGGTTCGGGGAAGAAACGGACAACGGTGTCCGCATCCATCTGAATCAGACCCGTCTGGCGCGAATGATTGGCTGTGCGAGGGAAACGCTTAGCCGGGAACTCCAACGATTGAAAAGCGTCAACGCTATCGATGTCCGCTATACAGATGGGCGAAAAGCTTTTTACGTGGTGGATCCGGAAGAGCTGGCCCAGTCGAACTGATTCTGTTTACCCTTCCTGGCTGCCATAAAGGATGCAGTGGGGGATGAACCATATCCATTGCCCCTCGAGCTGTTACGGCAGTCTTCTGTTTTCATAATCCTGCAGAAAATGCAGACTCACCTCCAAGCCGGAGCGGTTTTGCCGGCGTAGTGTTTTGGAACTCACCGTACATTTCATTGGTTTTTGACTCGATCGGCCGGCATGGGGACATTGCCGGGTTTACGATGATTCGCTTTCGAGTGCGACAGCTCTGTATTACGAAATATGATTTTGTGAATTTTGCGTCACAACTAATCGGCCACCTGTAATATCATCGGAGCGTGAGGCTAATTGAAGCCACTGCGCCGGATCCCGGTCCGCAAGGAGATCGAATGATGGAAAAACCTTCTTTGGCTGTTACATGCCCTCTGTGTGGCCGCAGAAGCGAGCACCCCCTGGAAAACCTGAAGGAAGGAGCGGATATGGTTTGCTCTTTCTGCGGTGTTAAGCTGAACCTGCACGGTCATATGTGGGAGGAAATCCGGAAAGACATTGAAGCGCTGAAAAAAAAGGATGCCGGCTAACTTGTTTCTTGCTGCATTTTTCGGTATACCATAGCGCCGATTGCATCATGACTTTTCACAGGTTCCGAATCCGGAATCGGCTCAATTGCCGGGAGGGATTTTTGTACGGTGCGATAGAAGCCGGGGGAACAAAATTCGTATGCGGCATCGGCACACATCCTGATGACCTTGAAACCGTTCTGATCCGAACGACAACGCCTGACAGAACCGTCCGGGAAGCTATCGGCTTTTTCCGGGATTCCGGCGCTGCTATCCAGGCTGTCGGGATCGGATCGTTCGGACCCGTAGACCTCCATCGGGGATCCGCGACATACGGTCGTATTACATCGACGCCCAAGCCCGGCTGGCAGAATTACGATATCGCCGGCACTGTCGCTCGCGAAATGCAGGCGCCGGTCGGGTTCGATACGGATGTAAATGCGGCCATACTGGGGGAAACGCGATGGGGTGCGGCTGCGGGATTGACCGATTCCCTGTACCTGACGGTCGGGACCGGGATAGGCGGCGGGGCCATTGTGAACGGGTCGGTTCTGCACGGTCTGATCCATCCGGAAATGGGTCACATCCGGATTCCCCACGATTATGCTGAGGATCCGTTTCCGGGCTGTTGTCCCTTTCACGGGGACTGCCTGGAAGGCCTGGCTTCCGGACCCGCCATAGAGGCTCGTTGGGGAACGGCTCCCGAGCAGTTGCCGAACGATCACAAGGCGTGGGACCTGGAGGCACGGTATATCGCCTTCGGTCTGGTTTCATGGATATGCACCCTTTCACCGAAAAGAATCATTCTTGGGGGTGGCGTCATGTCCCGGGCATTTCTTTTAACCAAGATCCGGGAAAACCTGGTTGAGCTGCTGGGAGGTTATATAAAAGCCCGGGAGATAAATGAAGATCCGGACAATTACGTCGTTGCCGCAAGTCTGGGCGGCCGGGCGGGCGTCATAGGATCCCTGATTCTCGCTGAGGAAGCGTTTTATCGGTCCCAGTCTCCCTTTGCGCAATGAGGTATTTCTACCACCGATCCATGGATCCGATGAAAATGTGGAATTGTATCGACTTACATCTTCCCTGTTTTTCCATTTAAACGGGCGGACATTCAAACATAGAGTCAGAAGCTGAAGAGGTTCGAAAATGAAAGAGCGTACCTATCAGAACAGCCTCGGGATTTTATTCGCACTGACCTGGGGATTTGTAATCCTGGACAGGCAGGCAATCACGTTCCTGTTTACCATATTGAAGGATACGTTCCATCTGAACAACACGCAAACCGGGGACATTGTCATGGTCACGGGCCTCGGTTTCGTCATTTCCTCTCTTTTCATAACTCCTCTCGCCGACCGGTCCGGACTTAAGAAGGTGTGGCTGGTGCCCGTAATTATTCTGGCCGGAGTCTTTTCCGGAAGCACGGCATTTGCGGGCTCCCTGGCCGCTATGCTGGTTGTCCGTTTCCTGACCGGGTTTGCCGACGGCCCCGTGTATCCGTTGATGACCTCCGTGCTCAAAGTCCAGGGAGATCCTAAGCGATTTGCCTCCTATATCGGGCTCATACAGTTCTCGGTCGGCTTGATTGCCGCGGTCCTGGGCCCGTCTTTGACGATACAGCTGGCGGAACGTCTGAACTGGCAATACGCGTTCATATTCACCAGCCTTCCGACGGTCATTGTCGGCATCATCATCTGGTTTGTCCTTAAGGAAACCGGACCGTCCGGAGCCGGATCGGTAAAGCAAATCCCGGGCGATACCGGCATGCGATGGAAAGACGTACCCGGGATATTTAAATATCGAAACTGCACGCTGTCGTATATTGCGAACGTTCTTGTTATGGTGGGCTTCTGGGGCGTAATCAGTTTCGGGACAATCTACTGGGTGGAAGAAGGCGGACTGACGCTAGGGCAGACTGGATACATGACTTCAATTTCGGGTATTGCAGGCCTTGGTTGGGCGTTATTTATACCGGTACTGACGGACCGGCTCGGCCGAAAGCCTTCCGCTCTCATACTGACGTTTTATATCGCCGTATCCATGTTAATTGTTTACATGAACCAGGGACTGCCTGCGCAGATCGCTTTCGTCCTGGTGATAGGATGCTGCGGATTCGTGTCGGTTCTTTACGTGGCGATCATCTGCCAGGAATCGGTGCCGCCGGCGATCGCGGCAACCACCACGGCCATCGGAATGGCCATCGGAGAGCTTTTCGGCACGACCATCGCTCCCCGCATCCTGGGATCCCTGGGAGATATTTACGGGCTGCGGACAATTTTTCTGGTGGGCGCCGTCAGTACGATCCTCGCATTTTTTATTTCTTTCGGCATCACGGAAACCCGTAAAGCGAATCTGGAGAAGAGTGAAGCCTGAAAAGGACCTGTTCCCGGTAAATCCTGATACGATTTTACCTTCGAGTGAAGCCGGCCCGGGACCGGGGATAGCCGCGTCCTTTGGAGGCCGATCCTGTTTCCAGCCTCGACCGCATCCCTCAAACATTCCCTTTTTAAACGGAACCCAGACCCCGGCGACTGGAATGATTCCGATCCTATGCGGATTTTTTCCACTCAGATTTGAAACACCGAAGCAGTCATGCGTATAAATTAAGGTAAATTCTAAATCGTATTGCAGCAAATGTCTTCAATCGTGAACGACAGCCTGTGTACAGCCTGATTAATTTTCCNNAGGAGATGATCCGGTGATCCCTAAGAATCCTGATGCTCAACACACTCAGTTCCTGAAAAAGCAATATATGAGCCGAAGAGAACTGTTGCAGCGTGTTACAGCAGCCGGGGTATTTCTGCCCCCGTTGTTTCAGCGAGGTTGGGGCCGTCGCGGGCGGCGCGCGCCGCGCATCGTCGACCCGGCACAGATTCCCCAATACAAATATCGGGTACTGTCCATAGATCATTTCGCCACTCTCCAGAAAGAATTCGATTCGGCGAGAAGAAATGAAGATCTCGGTCGGAACCAGGCGTATCGCAATCAGATCGCTCCATTAGGATTTACCATCCCGAAAGATTTTCCAGGCGCAAAATCGATCGTTGTCATGGCCGCTTACGCAAAAAACATGTATGCCAATTTTCATCATGACGGAAAATCCTACCGCGTCATGATCCCGTTTCAATACTATGAAGAGGATTTAACATCGGATAAATTATCAGACATTGTCAGGAAAAAAATTATTGGGAATGATGCCCGGCGCATCGTCGATGTCTCCGATTCCGTCCCGCTAAAACTGCTGGCCGCCCGCAGCGGGCTGGGTCAATACGCACGTAACAGCTTGATTTTTGTGGACGGCATGGGAAGTTTCAATTTGCTTTATGCATTCCTGACGGATCATCCATTCAAGGAGGATCATTGGACGGAACTCCGGATACTGGATGAATGCAATCACTGCCATGCCTGCGAACGGACGTGTCCGACGAACTGCATCAGCCGTTGGAGTTACAGCGTCAACATCGATAAATGCTTGACTATCTACAATGAAAACTCCGGGGATTTTCCAAACTGGATTCTCGGAAGCATGCATCATGCCTTGATGGGATGCATGAAGTGTAAATCTCCGTGTCCGGTTAATGAGGGGATAGCCGAGCTTTCCGGGGATATGGAAGATGTCCTGGAGGAAGAGACTCTCAAGATCCTGAAGGGAACCCCCGACGATGTGCTGTTGAAATCGTTGCAACGAAAGCTAAGGCGGTTCCGGGCGGTTCAGAACAAGGATCAGTTTCCTGTTCTGAAAAGGAATCTCGGGGCTCTGATTAGAATCTGAACTCCCCCGGACGATGTTTCTTGCACAGGACGGATCGCTTTGAACCTGCGTGTTTGCTCTCACTATGCAATCAAGGGTTTTTTATTGCAACCGGGAGGGTTCGGTATAAATGACCTGTTGCAGCTTGGATGACAGCCCGTGTAGTTTGAAATATCCCAGAGGATAATTTATTTGCCCGAGACATATTCCACCAGGCATCGATTTATTCAGGCGCTACGGATTTTCTGCCAATTCCTTTTCTTCGGATTGTTTTTCTACCTGCTGCTGCAGACCCATTTCTCGGGAGAGGACTATATTGGCGCCGTTGAAAGTTTTTTCCACTTCGATCCCCTGATCGCATTGACAGCTTCCATAGCCGCCCGGACTTTCTTTACGGTATTTCTATGGGCGCTGGTTACCGTGATCTTAACGGTAATATTCGGTCGCTTTATCTGCGGCTGGGTTTGCCCTCTGGGCGGACTGCTCCAGTCGGTTTCCTTCCTTTTCAAGAAAATGCAGTGGCATGTGCCGAAGGATGAAGGGCACCGGCTTTTATACCTTAAGTATGCCGTTCTGACCCTGGTGTTGACGGCGGGTGTGTTTACGTTGGACCTCGCCGGATTTCTTGACCCCCTGTCCCTGCTGTACCGCTCGTTTATTACGGCAGTTCTCCCGGCCTTGCATGTTTCGAGCGAAGCCGCAATATCCGTTCTTCGAAACGCCGGGATTCCCTCTCTCGAGAACGGCATTTCCGGCATGATTCAATCATTGACGATAAACAGAATATTCCACCAGGGATTGTTCCTGGGAATGTTGTTCCTGGGGATCCTGCTTCTGAACGGGTACAGGGAGCGTTTCTGGTGCCGTTACCTGTGCCCTGCCGGAGCCCTGATGGCCTTTCTGTCCCGGTGGAATCTTGTTAAGCTTAAAGTGGACGAAGACCAATGCGTACAGTGCGGACACTGTACGCTCCATTGCCCGACCCAGGCCAATCCGTATCCCGATACGGATTGGAAGCCCGGGGAATGCGTCTATTGCTATACCTGTTCCCGCGAATGCCCCACGGGCGCCATCCAATTCCCTATCCGTTTGTCTCCTGTTGCATCGAAGCCCGTCGACTTTACCCGGCGCAAGTGGATATTTTCCACTTTGATCGGAATTCCGATCAAAGTGGAAAANNCTTTGATCGGAATTCCGGCCGTGCCGCTATTCCGGATTTCCCCGTCCAATCACAGGGCTTCCGATAAACGGATCCGTCCTCCGGGAGCGCTGCCTGAAGCAAAATTCCTGGCTCTCTGCATAAAATGTGGGGAGTGCATGAAGGTGTGCCCCACGAACGGCCTGCAGCCTGCCCTGAACCAGGCAGGGCCGGAAGGGCTTTGGACGCCTGTTTTGGTGCCGATGATCGGATACTGCGAATATTATTGTTCTCTTTGTACCCAGGTCTGTCCGACCGGTGCCATTGAAGAGCTTAAGATCAGTGAGAAAACGGAAGTCAAAATAGGCCTTGCCTGGATNNATCGGTTGCGGGATCTGTGAGACAAAATGCCCTGTCTATGACGATCCCGGTATATACTGCACCAGCATAGGGGAATCCCGTGCGATTTAAACGGCGATTTCTAGAGCCGGTAAGAAAGGGACCGTGTGAAGATTCCAGGTTTTTCTGAAGTTCAGTCTCCTGCTTGATGGGATCCGCATTCGTTTGAGAAATCCTATAGATGCTCTCTTAAAGTTTCACATAGTTTCCCTGAAAATTCGGCTGAATGTGCCTCAAACATCCCCAACGGTTCTGAA
>DKBB01000410.1 GCA_002451015.1 Acidobacteria bacterium UBA6911 | reverse complement strand
GGGGAAAAATCCACCCCGATGTTAGTGAAGCCGGCTAATTCCAGCGGAACCAGCGCAACGTAATAATAAAAGAGATGCCGCCCCATAAGGCGATGACTCCCAATCTCCATCCTTGAGAGAATAAAGACGCGCCCTCGAGAATGATTTCACGCATGGCATAGTTGAACTGGGTCAGGGGCAGTGCCTGAATCGGGATCTGCATGAAATCGGGAAACCGGTCCGGAGAAAAGAAAACGCCCGAAAGAATGAACATGGGCAGCTGGATCAGGTTCATAAGACCCGAAACTGTTTCCAGTTTCTGGGCTCTGCTGGCCACCAGCAGCCCCATCCCGGCAAAACTCGACGAGGCCAGGAACGCAAGGATGAAGATAGAGAAGAAGCTTCCCCGAATCGGAACACCGAAAAACAGAACGCCTGCGCTCAGGATGACGATCATCTCGGGAATCATGAATATAAGCCGCCCGCCTATCAGCGCGACGAGAAAATGGGTCCTCTTCATGGGTGTGGCCGTGAATCTTTTGAGCAGCTTCCGGACGCGCATGTCCACGATCGCATATCCCACGCCCCACAGGCTGCCGCCAAGAAAATTCATCCCAAGCAGCCCCGGGATAAGGAAATCAATATACCGGTTCCCCGGCTCGGTGATATGACGGTCCTCGGTCGCAACGGGATCGCTGCGCCCGGCAGCCCTCTGGAGAACATCATCGACACGCTGGCGCGCGAGAACACTTTCCGGTCGTGTAGGATCATAGAGATACGAGAAGCTGTCTCCGGGGACTACGACAATAACGGATTTTCCAAGCCTCAGCCGTTCCCTGCATGCGGATTCCTCATGGATCTCTACAACAAAACCGGGATCCTGACCCAGGTCCCCGGCAACGGCTTCCGCTCTCTCGTGCTGCACCACATCCACAAACACGCGGTCGATCGGGCGATTGCTGAAAGCGATTCCAAGCCCGAGAGCAATCAATACCGGAAATCCGTAAACCCAGAAAATGGTTTCCGGCTCACGCACGAACTCCCGTATCCTGGATTTCAAAAGTTCTTTAAGAGGATGATATTTCCTCATCGCGCAAATGCCTTCCTGTCAGGTTAACGAAGACGTCTTCGAGACTGGCGTGCCGCGTAGTCAAACTCGACATGCGGAGCCGTCGGGATTGCAGATTTTCGAGCAGGATCGGGATGGCAATATGGGGTTCCGTAACGGTAAAGGCATAGCTATCCCCGATTTTGCGCATTTCCGTAACGGTCGGAAGATCCTTGAAGGATTCGTCCAGGGTTTCGCTTCCGTCAACCAGCGAAAACTCGACAATATGCTCGCCGCCCAGCCCGGAAATCAGCTCGGCCGGGGAACCCTGCGCAATAATCTTTCCGTGATCGATTATCGCGATACGGTTGCACAACCGCTCCGCTTCGTCCATGTAATGCGTCGTCAGCAGAACCCCACGCTCCTCTTCCCGGAACCTGTAGATGACGTCCCAAAGCCGGCGACGCGACTGGGGATCCAGACCGGTCGTGGGTTCATCCAGGAACAGAAGACGGGGATTGCCTACCAGGGCGCTGGCGACCGCAAGCCTCTGGCGCTGCCCGCCCGAAAGCTTTCCGACCCACGCCCCGGACTTTTCGGTCAGGCCGACGGTCTCCATTACGTCTTCCGGCTTGTTGCCCATCCGATAAAAACTGCGAAAAAGAACCAGCGTCTCCAGAACCGTGAGTCTTTCGGCAAATCTTGTCTCCTGGAGCGAAATTCCTATCTTCTGGCGCAGTTCATTGTCACTGTCGCCCCAACGCATGCCGAGGACCTCCACATCGCCCGAAGTGGGAGGCAGAAGCCCTTCAAAGATTTCGATGGTCGTCGTCTTCCCGGCCCCGTTCGGACCGAGGAGTCCGAAGCATTCGCCGGCGCGGATTTCCAGATCCAGCCCGTTTACGGCATTCACAGTCCCGCCTCTTCCCTGATACTGCTTTCGGAGATCGCGGCAGGATAGCAATAATTCTGAAGAAGATTCCGGTTTCATACAGCCCACTTGAATCAGTTCATCCGAGTGCGGACGTTCGTTATGGATTGCCGCACTAAAAGAACGCTCCCTTTTTACGAATCATTAGGTTATACACTTGTCGCAAGTGACTGAGTTAACCAACGGTAACTTCCCGGAACGTCCGATTCCTTTCGGAAGCACGGATTGTATAGAGTACCGCACAACGATAGAAAGAATAAGGCTCGATTTTGGAAGATTCCTACCGGGAGTGGCCGGAACGCCGTTTCCTTGCGCCCCCGCCCCAGACACCAATGTCGGCGCCAGCGGCGATAATGAGAAAAACAGTTTCATAAATGTTCAGGCCGCCGGGTGAAACGAGAACGTAGATCAGGGTCGTCCAGGGCATCAGGAAAAATCCCGCCAACGGCAGGAGGACACCGTCGAACGCGCCGGAAACACGATCATTGAACAACCACATGAGAAAAAGGGCCACACGGGGCGCGAATGCAAATCCTATCAGCAACCAGCAGCACATAATCCCTCACATTCTCCAGTATAGGGGTGTCTCATTTTACAGCGGCATACGCTCGCGTCCTCTTTCAGGTTCCATTCGGTTGGCGGAACTTAATTTATACAGCTTAATCCGTCGCGGAAAATTGTCAACCGACTGATTGTAATAAAGAGTTTTATATACCAGAGTTCTCCTGGACGGGTGCTCTCTAGCAAATCAACCACGCCGCCGCACCCCCGGGAATCTTCATTTGATTCTATTTCGCGTTGGAGGGTCGGGGAAAGCGGTCGGGATAGGCGGCTTCAAGCAACGGCGGAACGGCCGGCGGCTCCTCGTCCAGTTCCTCCAGTATTTCCATGGCGTTCACCAGGGCTTGCCCGCGGAAGTGATTGTTGGTAACGACATAGGTCTCTTGCGCCTCTTTCTGCACTTTTCGGATCCGGTTCGCCAGTTGGCGGATTTCATCTTTCGTATACAGGTAGTCGTAGCGGGCATCCCTGCCGGCGCCCTCTCTGAACCAGTTTTCGTAATTGCGGCCGTGGAACCGAAAATAACCCAGCTGCGCCGTCAACCTCTCCCCCGGAGGAATCGAATTACCGATCACCGGCTGGTCGATATTGCACAGCGCCACATTATTCTCGCGCAGGAACCCGTAAAAAGGCTCCCTGTTCCAGCTTCCGTGGCGTACTTCCAAAGCCAGGGAGAAATCCTTCATACAGCGGAAAAAATCGCTCAGATACTCCAGGTTTTCCGGGGAGTAGCGGAATTTCCAGGGGAACTGGACCAGTAGAGCTCCCAAAACACCCTTATTTGCCAGCGGTTCCATCGAAGCCCGTACAATATCGCAATTTTCCTGTAGNNAAAAATTATAGGATTGAAAGAACGGTTTGAGCTATCTGCCTCCCTTTCGGGATTGCATTGGATTTTCAAGGCAACACGATTCCGATCGGATTCCCGGTTTTCAGGCCGAGAGTGGCGGCAGCCGACGCCCCTCTCATCGAGATCTCGATATACCCGGTAGAACCCTCGATGATGAAAACCTCTCCCTGCTTCGCTTCCCCGTAGCTTTCATGACAGATCGTTATTTCCTTCTTGCCGGCCAGGATCTTGAAAGGAAGCGTCCGTGCCGGGTCGAACTCGGGAAGGTGCCCGCGTGTAAGATTCGTAACCAGATTCCCGTAACGATCCACAGCCATAATGGCCGCCTGTATCAAGCCCTCCTTGACGCGGGCTGGCACCGGAATTTTCATCAGAACCGGCTCTGCCAGCTCATTACCCAGCTGGCGCACGGGTATATCCCGGCTGATCCTGGCGGCAATCGGGGCGAAGATGTCTCTTCCGTGAAAGGTTTTGGAAACCGGTTTGCGGTAGTAGTGATCCGCCGTCACTTCATAGGCTTGAAAATCCTCCTCAGCCTTCTGGACGTAGCTGAGAATCCCGTTATCGGGCGCAACAAAGTAGTGCCCGCCGGCGGTTGCCGCCAGCACTCTGCGCTCTGTGCCCACGCCGGGGTCCACAACAATCAGGTGGATGGTTCCGGAAGGGAAATAGGCATAAGCCTGGCTTAAAATAAATGCACCTGTGCGGATATCCTGAGGCGGCACAAGATGGCTGATATCCACCAGGGTAAGATTCGGATTCAGGCCGAGGAGAATCCCCTTCATCGATGCAACAAAGTGATCTTGTAATCCGAAATCCGTCAGTAGGGTAATTATTCGTCCGGAATTTGCCATCTCGTTCCCCCAATGTGCGGTCCAACCTCTATTTTATCATCCATCGCGTTACTGTGTATGCATCGGTATGTTATTCTATTTTGTGTAAAGAAAAATGCCCGTTCCGGTTACGGGTAATGTGCCACTATCCAGCAATTATAGACGAATGAAACAAAGAATCTACCTGGACAACAGTGCAACGACGCAAATGGACGCCATTGTCCTGGAATCCATGCTGCCCTACTTCAGGGAGGATTTCGGCAATGCCAGTTCCGTTCATATTTTCGGACAGGAAGCTCGGGGCGCTGTCGAGAACGCACGCCGCTCGGTCGCCGACCTTCTGTGCGCCGACACCAAGGAAATCGTGTTTACATCCGGAGGAACAGAAGCGGACAACTCCGCCCTGTGGGGTGTTTTCCGAAGCGGGTATCGAGCGGGCAACCACATTATCACGACGAAGATCGAACACCCGGCAATTCTGGAAACGTGCAGGTCCCTCGAACGGGCGGGTGCCGAGATCTCCTACGTACCCGTCGATTCGTCAGGGCGTGCGGACCCTGCGGCCATTGAAAACTCGATCCGCGAAGAAACCATCCTGATCTCGGTCATGCACGCCAACAATGAAACGGGGATTATACAGCCGATAGAAGAAATCAGCGCTCTGGCCAAACAGCACAATATCCTGATGCACACTGATGCCGTGCAGACGGTGGGCAAAATTCCTTTAAAAGTGAATCCTCTCGGGATCGATCTTCTCTCGATGTCGGCCCACAAGATTCACGGCCCGAAAGGCGTCGGAGTTCTGTACATTAAAAAAGGGACGAAATTCATGCCCTTCATGACAGGCGGTTCGCACGAAAGAAAACGTCGCGCCGGAACGGAAAATGTTCCCTCCATCGTCGGTCTCGGCACGGCAGCCCGACTTGCCGGGGAACGTCTCCCGGAAATGAGTTCCAGGATTGCCGGACTTCTGGACCATTTCCAGTCAAGCATCATAGATCATATTCCGGGAGTCCGAATCAACGGGAATGCGCCGCGTCTGCCGAACATAACCAATCTTTCCTTTGAAAGCCTGGAAGGAGAGGCGGCAGTTATAGCTCTGGATCTGGAGGGATTGGCAGTCTCCACCGGATCCGCCTGCGCATCGGGCTCGCTCGATCCCTCCCATGTTCTCATCGCAATGGGCCTGCGCCCGGACGTCGTTCAGAGTTCCCTTCGCTTCAGCCTCTGCTATCACAACACGGAGGAAGAAATCGAACGGGCGGTTCAAATCCTGCACTCGGTTCTTAAAAGGCTGAGAAAGTTCTCTAAAAAAAATTGGGGATAGTACTGGCCGTCGAATTCTGCTAATCTGTGCGCGCATATGGATTGTTTGTCGAATAACGAAACCGAAACCGCTTCAGGCCCCCGATATACCTTCGTTGCCTCAAATGAAGAGTTCCGGAACGTGCTCCAGAACCTGGGCGCCTCATCCCGACTGGCCATCGATGTCGAAGCCGACAGCCTGTACCACTATTTCGAAAAGGTATGTCTGATTCAGATATCGAGCGACAGCAACACGTACATCCTCGACCCACTCACAATAGACAGGATCGATGCACTGGCCCCGATGATGCTGGATCCCTCCGTGGAGAAAGTCTTCCATGCCGCCAGCTATGATTTTTATAGCCTTCGACGCGATTATGGATTTTCATTCCGGAACATCTTCGACACTCATATCGCGGCGCAGCTGCTGGGTTACGAATTCCTCGGTCTCAGCGCGCTGATGGAAGAGCTGCTCGGCATTCACCATTCAAAGCGGAGGCAACGCGACGACTGGTCCAGGCGGCCGCTTCAATCAGAGCAGCTGGAATATGCTGCCATGGATACCCATCACCTCCTCAGGTTGCGGGACACGCTGGCGACGAAACTGGAGCAGAGTGGGCGACAGAACTGGGCCAATGAAGAGTTCGAAACCTCAGTAACGGTTGAAAGACCGCCTAGAGAATTCGACGCCAACGGATTCCGCCGGATCAAGGGGTGTCGCGACCTGACGCCGCAGGAGCAGCTTGCACTGCGGGCTCTGTATATCTTTCGGGACAGGATCGCCCAGGAACTGGACGTTCCCCCTTTCAAGACAATGAACAATTCGGTCCTGATCGATCTGGTTCGGAAACCGCCCCGGAATCAAAATGAAATGTTCCACCGTTCGGGAATTTCCTATCGCATCGCGCGTAAATATGCAGCGGATATCCTCGATACAATCCGCCAGGCACGGAAACAGGATCCTGCCCTGTTGCACTCCCCCGTCCGCAACAACTATAAAGGTTCGAACCGGGGCGCAAAACATCGCATAAATGCCCTCAAGGACTGGAGAAAAACCAAGGCAAAAGAGCTGGATTTGAATGTTGGAGTTGTATTTCCGGCCAATCTGCTTGAAAATCTTGCCGAGGATCCTCCCACGGATTTAAAAGAATTGCAGAATCTATCGGGGATGCGTCGCTGGCGCGTTCAGGAGTTCGGAGAAGAACTGCTCGGATTGCTTCACAGCCAAGATTAACAGCCCGAATGCCCTGCCGCTTCCTTTCCCGATCGGGACTCAGGAGAACCGCTCCGCGCTGGCAGGCACCATGATAAAAGCCCTGAAGTTCAAAACCCGCTGGCTCTATCACCCGGTCACCATTTTCCTTTTTATCCAGGTTTTCTGGATCCTGCTCATGGTGATCTGGATTCAATGGTATGTAGAGAAATACTCCCAGCTAAGGGAAATGGCCGGAAGGCTAAGAACTCAGGTCGAAATCGAGGGCTTCGAATGGCTGCCTCTTCTCGTAGGCGGTTTCCTGCTCGCACTGATCCTGGCGGGAGCTACCGTAATATTCATATACTGGAACAAACAGCAGCGACTGAATCGCATGCAGCGGGCGTTCGTGTCCAACGTTACGCATGAATTGAAATCACCCGTAGCCTCCATCCAACTGGCGCTTGAAACTATGGCCATGCGCGAGTTTTCCGAGGAGAGGAAGCGGGAATACATCAACATGATGCTCGACGACGCCGAGCGTCTTTCCACCCTGATCGACCGGATCCTGGGAGCCGCACGAATCGAAAAAAAACGAAGCCGTTATAAGCCTGAAACCATCAGCATGCGCCATTTTCTGGATGATATTTTGGATGAGGACCGCCACCTTTATGAAAAAGACGGGCACGCCATTGTCATGGAAAAGGGGCGCGATTCCCAGGTGGCCATCGACCGCTCCGCGATGCGGATTGTCCTGAACAATCTACTTGAAAATGCGGCCCGCTACTCGCCGCCCGGCACGAAAATCCGTCTCAAACTGCACCGGGAGTTGCGCAGCTGTCGCCTAGACGTTATCGACAGCGGGAGCGGTATCAGGGGCAAAGATCTTAAAAATATCTTCAAGATGTTCTGGAGAAGCACCGAAGGTTCCAGCGCCAGCGTCCACGGCACCGGCCTCGGCTTATATATCGTTCAAAATATAGTAAAAGACCACCGGGGTAAGATCTGGGCCTCCAGCCCGGGAATCGGACGTGGCGCCGTATTCAGCATACGATTGCCCCGTGTGCGTAAATACTGGCGTCTTGCTGATCGCAGGAAAAAGACAGTGGACAGTAAAAAGTAGACCGAACCCTGTTTCGGATTCAAATTCCCACGAACAAGGGAACGGAAGATTGCAGGGGCGAAACCTGTCTTCGCCCTGTAGACAATACAATCCGCAGTCGGGTTGTCTATGAACAGGCCACGGTGGTTACCATGAAGAACAAAACCCGTTCAGGCAGGATCCTTCTTGTTGAGGACGAACTGAATCTCGCTCGTCCGCTTCAGTTCAACCTCGAGCAGGAAGGTTATGAAGTGCGTTCCACCCCCAGCGGCCGGACAGCCCTGGAAATGATCGGGAACGAACCGTTCGACCTGATTATTCTGGATTTGATGCTGGAGGAAATTGACGGATTCGAAGTTGCACGCCAGATCCGGCAGCAGAATCAGAAGCTGCCCATCCTGATGCTTACCGCCAGGTCCGCCGTACAGGACCGTATTCACGGGCTGGAACTGGGGGCGGACGACTATATGACCAAGCCCTTCCATTTGAAAGAACTACTGTTGCGGGTGGAACGCATGATCGAACGTACCACCTGGTATGAAAGCGAAGCATCCCTGCCTCCCCAGATTATGGTGGCCGGCTATAAGGTCGATCTCGAGAAGCTGCGCGCAGACGGTCCGCGGGGGTCGCTTCAGCTTACATCTCTGGAAGCGAACCTGCTTCAGGCCCTGGTCCTGCAACCCAACCGTGTGCTTTCCCGCCGCGAGCTGCTGGAGAAAGTGTGGGGATATCACTCAAAAGCAGAATCCCGAACGGTAGACAATTTCATCGTGCGGCTGAGAAAGTATTTTGAGGAAGAACCGGATCAACCGCAGCACTTCCTCAGCCTGAGAGGCAGAGGATATATGTACGTACCGTAAAACCGTTCAAGGTTTCCCGTTAAAAACACTGGATATAAAGAGGTTCACACTTCAGGGTGCAGGATTCGCGTAAAATGCCGCGGAGATTGAAGTTTTTAAATTGATGATTGCGGATTGCAGATTGAGGCGCATTATTTGAGGCAGGCGCGTTTTTTCTTAAGTGCNNGTAACGAAGTTTTCGTCTAGAGGTCCGATTTCATTTACCGTGCGGCGTTTCAATGCCAAACAGAAGAATGAAAGCATGCCTTCAATCATGATCCCGGCCTTGTCGAAATGATATTTGAGAATCCGATTTCTTTCATGCAGGTCGTCCGACGAGAATTCAGGGATTTGTGGCACATATTCTTTTCGAACCCTTTCGATAAAATGCAAATCATTGGGATTCGAATTCAGGGGACCGACCGCACCAATACGGGGATGAGTATTCAGAAAGCCTACCAGGTTTCCAAGCCAGTCGCTGGAAACCTCGACGTCGTTGTTCATAAAAACAACGTTCGGATTTTCGCCAAGTGCGACACCCTGGTTAATACCGCCGCACCAGCCTTTGTTCTTTCGATTATGAACAACGGTAATGTCCCGGGTATAAACCTTGTGAATGTCAACTGTTTCATCCGTAGAGGCATTATCTATGACGTAGATATGAAACGGCACGTCCGTATTGCGATAAATGCTCTCGATCAAATTCCGTGTGAAGGAATACTGATTGCATACAGGAATAACAATATCGGTCTCGGTCGCATTGCTGGATGTCGGTTCATTCATTATCAGGCCTTAATTTAATTGAGATTTGAACCTCAAAGTACATATCGACCGTGAATCAAAAACCTGAATATTTTTAGTATTCGTACCGTAGAAGCATTTGGAGGCTGGGGAGGGGTCTTTCTATTTGTTGGCCGGTGGGTCTGTTTCGATAAAAATGTGTCAGGCGTTATCCCGGTGGAACAATATCCGCGAGCAGCTGTCACACGAATAAATGTTTTCCGTGCGAATCAGTTCTGCGTACATCTGAGGACGAATCCGGACGTGGCAGGCGCTGCACAATTCGTCCTTGGCTTCCGCCAGAGCAACACCCTTGCAGGCATTGGCGATACGTCGATAGCGGGCCAGCAGGTCCCTCTCTATGGTCCTTTCCACCTTGATTTTTTCTTCCTGCAGCCGGGTCAGCTCCGATTCCAGTTGCGGAGCGGATTCGGTGGTCTTGCGGATCTCTTCCTGGATTTCTGCGGATTTCTTGAGCATTTCCTGCTCCGCTTTCTTAAGATCCAGTTCCATATTCTCGGTCTGCTCCATTATGTCCAGGATCTTGTCCTCTTCACTGCGGATCTGTTCCTCGGCCATCTGGATCTCGTGAAGCATGGCCGTGTATTCCTTGTTGGTCTTAACCGTCATGAGCTGGTCCTTGAACCGGGAGAGCTTGGTCTGAAACATTTCCACTTCCCCTTCGAAAGTCCTGCGCTGATTGGCAAGATCTTTAGACCGTACCACCTTCTGGTCGTATTCCGAACGGATGCGCGTCAGCTCATTTTCAAGGGTTTCTATTTTGCTTGGTATTTCGGAGGATTGTTTCTGCAGACTGGCGATATTCAATTCCAGATCTTGAAGGGCTATCAGGTTCCGGAGATCTGGATTCACCTGGTTGCCTCCTCCGAATTTGAATCGCAGGAGGAGGATGGAATCCACCCCTGTTGCAGGCCGCCTTTTTTGAATTTTCCTGTCCTGAATCTCAATATCAACATAAACTTTTCTTTGAACTGCGCACTATACACTTCAACGGTATGTTCTGTCAACGATGCCGTTTATCCGGATTTCCCGCTTTTTTTATGCCTTATCCTAAAAAGGGTTATTCGTTGACCTTTTGGGCGAAACACAGGACAATCCCCCGTTATGAGAGCCGTTTTACAGAGAGTGCAGCATGCGGAGGTGGTGGCAGACGGGGCGGCAGTGGCATGTATCGGGAAAGGAATACTGGCTCTGGTCGCCCTATCCCGGGAGGACACCTCAAAAGACCTCCAATGGATGGCCCGGAAGATTGTTGAATTGCGTATTTTTAACGACAGTGAGGGAAAATTGAACCTGAGTCTTCAGGATACCGGAGGCGAGTTGCTCGTCGTTTCGCAATTCACCCTTTATGGAGACTGCAGAAAAGGGCGACGCCCCTCCTATTCCAATGCGGCCTCTCCCGCCGATGCGGAAAAAATGTACGAAGATTTCGTCGCAACAGTGCGCCGGATCCTGCCGGGCGTTCAAACCGGTAAATTCCAGGCTATGATGGACGTGTCGCTGACAAACGACGGCCCAATCACTTTAATACTCGACAGCAGCGCAATAAAATAAATACGGGGATATAATACTTATTTCACCTGCGAAAAAAGTATTATGTCTTCGTACTCATGCAGTAAAATTAAAGACCAATGACTATGAGCAGGCGACGGGTTAATTGTATTATTGCTGTAATTGTA
>DKBB01000393.1:3372-4432 GCA_002451015.1 Acidobacteria bacterium UBA6911 | reverse complement strand
CCTGGAAGAATCTCTCATACGGCTTCTTCATACATACGGGATCAAAGGCAGTCGGGCTTCGGGGTATACGGGGGTGTGGACAGAATACGGTAAAATTGCCGCGATGGGAGTGCATATAAGCAGATGGATAACCCGACATGGATTCGCATTGAATGTGAACACGAACCTGTCCTTTTTCGAACTGATCGTTCCATGCGGTATTTCCGGCAGGGGGGTTACTTCCATGCAGAAGCTTCTGGCTCGCGAGTTTGATCTTCGGAACGTTGCCGAAAAATTCGCCCAAGAATTCGGGGGAATCTTTAACCGTCCTATGATAAAAATGGAGGTTGAAAGCCTTATGTCAGAACTTGACCGATTCGGAGAAAATATGGAAACGGTGCAGTCCTTGGGGTAGGTTAGGGGGAATTTATGGTTTACGGCACCGAAATTTGTTTGGAAATGCCGACGTGCTCCAGGATAGAGGGCGTTCATAGGATCCTGCAAACCGTCAGAAAAAACGTTTCACTGTAAAAGGTCGTTGAATTCAGGAGGACGGACATCCAATGACGATTAAAGTGATCATGCCCCAAATGGGAGAATCGGTTTATGAAGGAACCCTTACAAAATGGCTCAAGAAAACGGGCGATACTGTTTCCAGGGATGAACCGTTATTTGAAATTTCCACCGATAAAGTGGATTCGGAAATTCCCTCCCCGGCGTCCGGGATACTGAGCGAAATACTGGTCCCGGAGGGAAAAACGGTACAAATCAACACTGTCCTGGCAATTATAAAGGGTACTGATGAAAAAAATGTTCAGAAGGATTCAAAGGAACCTTCCCCTGAAGCCGAATCAGGGGACTCTCCTCAGGAACCTGTCGAAGAGAAAATAACGGAAGATGAAACCGTCAATGAATTGCGGCTTCAGAATATTCCGATACAGGAAACGCCGGGAATTCCTTCCCAAGTTACGACAACGGCAGAGAATAAGATCGCGGGCATCCAGGTCCAGGCTATAAGGACCTCCCCGCTGGTGCGTAAAATAGCTAGGGAGAATAATGTCGATCTCCTGAATGTCAGGGG
>DKBB01000393.1:0-3340 GCA_002451015.1 Acidobacteria bacterium UBA6911 | reverse complement strand
GCCGAGCATATGGTATCAAGCAAGCGAACTTCCGCCCACGTCCATACCGTTTTCGAAGTGAATCTTAACTCGATCGTACAGTTGCGAGAGCATCATAAAGAGGAATTTAAAAAGAGGGAGGGTATTCCTCTGACCTATACGCCTTTTTTTGCAAAAGCGCTTATAGACAATGTTCGCGATTTCCCGGTTCTTAACGCGTCTGTCTCAGGAGACGAAATAATCTATAAGAAACCCGTTAATCTGGGAATCGCGGTTGCCATGGAGACCGGCCTGATTGTTCCCGTAATTAAAAATGCGCATCTGAAAAGTTTAACCGGGATCGCGCTCAAAATCGCAGATCTGGCCGAAAGAGCTCGAACTAAAAGACTTAAACCGGAAGATGTGCAGAACGGCACGATCAGCCTGACCAATCCGGGAATATACGGAGCCCTTTTTGCCACGCCCATAATAAGCCAACCTCAGGTGGCCATTCTGGGAATCGGAGGGATTGAAAAACGACCGATAGTCATCGATGATGCCATTGCGATCCGCCCCATGGTCTGCCTGTCGCTTTCCTATGATCACCGGATAATAGATGGAGCCGTTGCCGATCAGTTCATGTCTGCGTTGAAAAACAGGCTGCAAACCTGGACTCAATGGATCGACTGACAGTTTTAAAGTCTGGGAAAGAGCCAGGATTGAACAAATAATTTTATATGTATACTCAATCCGCTTACCGATGTGAGTAATAAGAAGGCATTCCATTCAGGTTTTTAAGAAATACTTATTGGAAGGCATCTGTTGTTATGGGCGGTAAAAAATTACAGCATTCGGGAATATCGATATTATGGATCTGTTTGGCGCTCGGATTATTCGCACAGACTACTCCGGCCGTCGATATCGGGGCAGAAATCGGAAATTTCCGCTTAATGGATGAAGCCGGCAAAACACATACGCTTCGGACCTATTCCGGCAGGATTGTAATTTTCGTTTTCTGGTCCTATAAATGCCCCTCGGCACTTCGCTACACGAATCGCATCGATGTCCTGCAGAGCAAGTATGACAAAAGCAGGATCGCCGTCGTTGGCGTGTCCACTGGCGATAATGAAAACGCAGCGGGAATAAGGGCCAACAAGGACAACCTTGGGATTGATTTTCCTGTCCTGCTCGATCCAGGGGGAACCCTGGCAGCCATCCTGGACGCCACGCACATTCCCAGCGTCTTTATCATCGACGAAAAATCCCGCCTGCGTTATCGAGGCGCTATCGATAACGATAAAAAGATAGGGGACGGAAAAAGGATCCCCTATGCGGAGAACGCTGTAGAAGCCCTTTTATCGGGTCGTTCCGTTGCAGTGCAGGAAATCGAAGCGAAGGGCTGTATCATCCAGCCCTAACAAACCGGAGTCGGCAGGTTTTTGGGAGAAGAATCCGCACAGTTTTCCCCAAGATAAAGCGAACTGGTTTCCATGAAATATTGTGGTACCATTGGAATCTTCCGAGGTTACTGCGCAAGTGGCGTAAATTCCGGAAGGTTTATACTGCATGCAGGAAATGAAACCGCAGCATTTGTTCTGCAGTATGAAGGCAAATAAGTGCTTCAAAGATTTTGAATGAATTAAATTGCAGCACTATACATCTTTTTTCATTACAAGGATTTGCTCCTGATACTTTATTTGCCTATAACTGCGGTGGTACGGAGGAGCCCGTTTGCCACGGTTCCAGGCCGGCATCGCATTTCCGGATTAACGCTGTACTCGAAAAAGGCTGCAAATCCGGCGTGAAACCCGGCAGAATGCTTGTAAAAAATTCTGACTAAAGAAGTTCTTGAAAATTTGCCGGGGGATGGGTAATGTAGCACGTTTGAAAATGTAGATTAATTTAAAGCTACGGATGGAACTATGCTCTCTAATTTTGCAAGCGTCCTGCTGTTCTTTGTCGTAGGCCTGATTTTCTTATCCTTCACTCTTGTACTTTCGCGCCTAATCCAGTCAAAAGGCACGACGGGAAAAGACAAGTATATCCCCTATGAATGCGGCGAACTGCCGGAAGGCCAGGCATGGATTCGATTCAATATACGCTTTTACGTCCTGGCTCTAATATTCATTATTTTTGATGTAGAAATTGTATTTCTTCTGCCGTGGGCAGTAGTGTTCAAAAAGCTGGGACCCTTTGCCTACGTTGAAGGGCTAATATTCATCGCCATCCTCGTCGTCGGTCTCGCGTATGTCTGGAAAAAGGGTGATTTGGAGTGGGTGAAATCTGACGATCTGGATGCGATGAAATCATAACCCTCGAAAAAGAATGCCGGAGCTTCCCATGGGAGAAAAAAATGGGAGTTATTGAAGGAAAATTTGAGGAAAACGTCTTTATTACCTCACTGGACTGGATTTTTAACTGGGCGCGCTCTTCATCACCCTGGCCGCTGTCGTTTGGTCTAGCCTGCTGTGCGATAGAAATGATGGCGACGGGGGCATCCCGGTATGATCTTGCAAGATTTGGCGCCGAGGTGTTCAGAGGCACCCCGCGTCAGGCCGACATCATGATAGTAGCCGGAACCGTATCTCTGAAAATGGCTACCCGGATCAAGCGGTTATACGATCAAATGGCCGCTCCGAAATATGTAATTTCCATGGGTAGTTGCGCCAACAAAGGCGGGCCATACTGCCAGAACGGATACCACGTTTTAAAAGGAGTCGACAAGATTGTTCCCGTGGATGTTTATGTTCCCGGGTGCCCGCCGAGGCCCGAGGCTCTGATAGAAGGAATCATAAAGCTACAGAAAAAGATTAAAGGTGAAACCATTGCCAAAAAGAAGGCAGGTGTAGCATGAAACCGCAGGAAATTGCCGCATTATTGTCGGAACAGTTCGGCGAGAAAATCCTTGAATCGAAGCCGGAGGACTTGAACCCGTGGAGCGCGGTGGACCCGTCTTCCATCCTGGAAATATGCAACTTTATCCATTCCGACAGCAGACTCGGAATGGATCATCTGGAACTTTTGGGAGGTGTCGATTATCAGGATCGCGTTGAAGTAGTCTATGTGGTGTACTCCATGAGTCACTACCACCGCTACACTCTCAAATGCCGCCTGCCCAGGGAGAGTCCTCACCTGGAAACCGTCGAATCGGTCTGGGCCGTGGCAAATTGGCACGAGCGGGAAGCTTACGATATGTTCGGAATCGTGTTCGATGGACACAGCGATATGCGGAGGATTCTCTGCCCGGATGACTGGGAAGGATATCCCTTGCGCAAGGACTACAAGGCGCCCGAGAGTTATCTTGATATGCCTGTTTAGGAGGACAGATGGAAGTCAATTATAGCGGCGATATCATGACTCTGAACATGGGGCCGCAGCACCC
>DKBB01000240.1 GCA_002451015.1 Acidobacteria bacterium UBA6911 | reverse complement strand
GCGCATTCGGCCGGGAAATGGTACCAGAACGATACCGGCAGCCGGTCCGGCCTCCCTCCCTCCAAGACAACATTCAAGCGTTCGATTTTATTCATCTTCCCCCGAATCAATGGTAGTCGTGCGTACCCTGGATCACTTCAACACCGAAGTTTTTCGAAATTATATTCGCCATCTCGTCGGCATTGGAATAAGGGCATCCGGGCCTTGCGTTTACCAGGCAGGAGCTGAGGTAGATTTTATCCGGCTTTACCTCCGACAGTTTCATGGACATACCCACCGTGGGAACCAGAGCTCTGCCGGGACATTCACACTTGATGAAGGCAACCACCTGGGAGGCCTCATCAAATTTGTGGTCGCCTAAAGCCGCCGCTTTAAGGCACCGCCACTCTCCCGGGCATCCGTAGCCGCTTTCCATGTATGCGCCGCAACCGATGACCGCTACTTTTTTCATCGTGTCCTCCTTGTTCCCGCATCTGCTCCGAATTTCTTATAGGAATTTGTAATCAAGAATGGAGCATATACCACAATCCCATTTCTTTCACCACCCTGGATATCAACGGAGAACCGGGACCCCCGAACGGCTTTATTCAGTAATCTTGAGATGGAGTTCGCGCAGGTGCTTTGCTTCGAGCTCGGCCGGGGCGTCGAACATCAGCTCGCTGCCGCTGGCCGTTTTTGGAAACGCGATAACCTCACGGATATTCGGCTCGTCGCACATCAGCATGATCATTCGATCGAGGCCGGGTGCGATGCCCCCGTGCGGCGGGGCACCATATTCGAAAGCCTCCAGCATGTGCCCGAATCTTCGCTGAATTTCCTCGTTATTTAATCCGAGGCTCTGGAAGATTTTTGCCTGCACCTCCCGATCGTGGATACGGATACTGCCGCTGGCCAGTTCGTAGCCGTTGCAAACCAGGTCGTAAGCGTCGCTCATCACGGCGCCTGGATCGCTTTCCAGCTTGTCCAGGTGTTCGGTTCTCGGGCTGGTAAAGGGGTGGTGCATGAAATTCCACTGTTTTTCGTCTTCATCCCATTCGAACATGGGAAAGTCGACAATCCACCCGAAAGCCAGAAGATCCTCGGGGACCAGCTTCAGCCGGTCGCGGAATTCCAGGCGCAGAGCGCTCAGTCCCTTGGCGACGGCCGCCGGACGGTCCGCGACGATGCACGCGAGATCCCCCTCTTTCGCCTGGGTGATCGTCGAAATCCTGTCCAGTTCGGCCTGGCTTAGCTTCTTGGCCGCCGTCCCCTTCATTCCTTCGGGCGTCCATGCCAGGGTAGCCAGGCTTTTGGCTCCAGCCGAGCGCACCAGTTCCGTGAGGATATCCAGGTCTTTGCGTGAATAGTGGAAGCACCCGGGAGCCATAATGCACTTCACGGAACCGCCCGCCGCAATCGTGTCGGAAAAAAGGATCAGTTCCGAATCCCGGACCGCATCCGTCAAATCAAGGATCTCCATCCCGAAACGGAAATCGGGCTTGTCGGTGCCGAACCGATCCATGGCTTCCGCGTACGTCATGGTCGGAAACGGGGAGATAATCCGCTTGTGCGGCGTTATGGCCGGGACCAGCTTGGTGATCAGGTCTTCCACAAGTCCGAGCACATCTTCCCGTTCGACAAAGGACATTTCGATATCCAGCTGGGTGAATTCCGGCTGGCGGTCGCCGCGCAGATCCTCGTCGCGCATGCAGCGCGCGATCTGAAAGTATTTTTCGTATCCGGCGACCATGAGAAGCTGCTTCAGCTGCTGCGGGCTCTGGGGCAGGGCATAGAATTTGCCCGGTTGCACCCGGCTGGGAACGACGTAATCCCGCGCCCCTTCCGGGGTCGATTTGATCATCATCGGCGTTTCGATTTCCAGGAATCCGGCTTTGTCGAGATAATCCCGCATGAATTTGATGATTTTGTGCCGCAGCATCAGGTTTTTCTGCAGCCGGGGGCGTCGCAGATCGAGGTACCGGTACTTCAACCGTAGGGTCTCATCCGTTTTGTTCCCCTCGTCGTCAATCGGAATCGGGACCGTTTTTGAAGGATTCAGGATGGTGATGGTCTGTGCCAGCACTTCGACTTCGCCGCTTGAGAGGTTGGGATTGACCGTTCCCTCCGGGCGGGGTCGGACTTTGCCTTCCACCTGGAGCACATACTCGGTCCGGACCTTTTCCGCGATAGAGAACGCCTCGCCCACACTCGGGTCCGCCGTTACCTGAGCCAGCCCGGATCGGTCCCTTATATCCAAAAAGATCAATCCCCCGTGATCCCGCCGTACATGCAGCCAACCTGCAAGGATTACATTCTTTCCGACATCGGACGAATTCAATTCGCCACAGTTGCGCGTCTTTAGCATATTCCTGACTTCCATTTCTTAATTATTGCAAAACAGTAAGCATACCCTAAAAATCCCCGTGTAGTGGCAGGAAATTGTCCTGTGAATCGGCCGGTCGAATCTTATGGGTTTGCTGAATAATGGGACGACACGTATGCGTCCAGTATCGCCTTGAACTGGGAAATGATATCCGGTCCCTGCAGGATTGTGGCCAGCTTCCCGTCGACATATACCGGCGATTTGGGATCTTCCCCCGTTCCGGGAAGCGAAATGCCCAGGTTGGCATGCTTGGACTCGCCGGGACCGTTGACCACACAGCCCATTACCGCGACGGTCAGATCTTCCACGCCAAGATAGTTCTCTTTCCAGGCAGGCATTGCATCCCTGATGTAGGTCTGAATCTGGTCCGCCATTTCCTGGAAAAAAGTTGAGGATGTGCGTCCACAACCGGGACAGGCGGAAACCTGGGGCAGGAATTTCCGAATTTCCAGCGACTGCAGGACCTGCTGCGCCACCCGGACCTCTTCAGTCCGGTCGCCGCCCGGACTCGGGGTCAGAGAAACCCGGATCGTATCCCCGATGCCTTCCTGCAGCAGCACGGCCAGTGCAGCCGTGGATGCGACAATCCCCTTGGCGCCAATTCCCGCTTCTGTCAAGCCCAGGTGCAGCGGATAATCGTTTCCGGCGGCCAGAGTTCGATAGACTTCAATCAAGTCCTGAACCCCGGAAAGTTTTGCGCTGAGAATGATGGCGTTATGCGGCAAGCCGTAGTCCTCGGCCATCCGGGCCGACTCGAAAGCGCTCCGGCTCATGGCTTCAATCATCACTTCCCGTGCCGCCTTCGGCTGGGATTCCCTGCTGTTTGCATCCATGAGGCGTTCGATGAGGGCCTGGTCCAGGGATCCCCAATTCACCCCGATACGCACCGGTTTTTTGTTTTCAATCGCAATGTCGACGATCTGCCTGAAGTTTTCGTCCTGCTTTTTGCCGACACCCACATTGCCCGGATTGATCCGATATTTGGCCAGCGCCCGGGCGCATTCCGGGTACCTGGATAGAAGCTGGTGCCCGTTATAATGAAAATCCCCGATAATGGGCACTTGCACGCCCTGATCTTCGGTTCTTTTGACTATTTCCGCAATCGCCCGTGCCGCCTTATCGGTATTGACGGTAATACGCACCAGTTCCGAGCCGGCCTCAGCCAGAGCCGCGATCTGACCGACCGTACTTTCAACCTCCTCCGTATTGGTGTTCGTCATCGACTGGACCAC
>DKBB01000237.1 GCA_002451015.1 Acidobacteria bacterium UBA6911 | reverse complement strand
GGATCGACAACCAGCTGCGCGGGCGCTCCGGCCGGCAGGGGGACCCCGGTTCCTCCAGGTTCTATCTCTCCCTGGAGGACGATCTCATGCGGATTTTCGCCAGCGACCGCATTTCGGGAATGATGCAATCCCTTGGGATGGAAGAGGGCGTACCTATCGAAAGCAAACTGATCACGCGGCAGATCGAAAGAGCCCAGAAACAGGTGGAAGCCAGAAACTTTGAAATCCGTAAACACCTGCTGGAATACGATGACGTAATGAACAAACAGCGGGAAGCCATCTACGCCATACGAAGGGATTTGCTGGAAGGAACGGATCAGAAGGAATATATCCTGCAGCTTGCCAACGACATTATAGTGGATCTGATCGATCAATATACCCCCAGGGAAAAATCTCCCGACACATGGGATTTTGAGGGTCTCCGGGTCAACGTGGGAAACCAGTTCGGTTTCGATATCAACCAGCTTGGCATCGAAATGAACAGCGTGACCTACCCGGAACTGGCCGAAGTGCTGACCGAGACCGTTCGAAAAAACTACGAGGACAAAGAACAGCGGCTCACTTCCGAATACATGCGCTACCAGGAGCGCATCATCATGCTGCAGGTACTGGACACGCAGTGGAAGGACCATTTATGGTCCCTGGACCACCTGAAAGAGGGCATCGGACTCCGCGGCTACGGGCAGCGGGACCCACTTATGGAATATAAGAAGGAGAGCTTCAACATGTTTGAGTCTCTCCGGGGAAGGATAGAAGAGGAGACAGTCCGTTTTCTTTACCTGTTCGAACCTATAAGCCGGGCTGAACAGGATATACGTGAGAAAGAGCGGGAAGAAGCGCGACGCAAGGCGCAGAGAGACCAGGAGCTGGTCTTCAGCTCGGGTAATTCCGCTCCGGTTGCCCCCAAGAAACGGTCCGCAACGAAAGTCGGCAGGAACGATCCCTGTCCCTGCGGCAGCGGCAAGAAATATAAAAAATGTTGTGGAAGTTGATAATTAAAACTTCGTTGCACGTGTAAACGGTGCACGTTGTAACGTGCACCGTTGAAGTTACAGGGAAGCGGTACTTTACATGGGGGGGATTATGGTTAGAAATACAGTGATCAAGGAATCTCTTACATTCGACGACGTTCTTTTAGAACCCGCCAAAAGCGACATATTACCCTCCGAGGTTTCCATTGCCACTCGTCTCACGCGGAATATCCCATTGAATATCCCCTTGCTGAGTGCAGCCATGGATACGGTAACCGACTCCCGGATGGCAATAGCAATGGCTCAGCAGGGCGGGATGGGCATCATTCATAAAAACATGGCTATTGAAGACCAGTCGGACGAGGTGGACAGGGTGAAACGATCCGAAAGCGGAATGATCGTCAATCCCATTACAATGTCTCCGGATCAGAAAATCCATGAAGCCATGGCAGTCATGAAGCAATACCACATTTCGGGACTTCCCATTACGTCCGACGAGAAACTGGTCGGAATCCTGACAAACCGCGATCTCCGGTTCGAAACCCGTTTGAATAAAAAGATTTCCGAATTAATGACAAAGGACAACCTTATCACCGTCCCAGTAGGAACCACCCTGGAGAAAGCCAAAAGCCTCCTTCATCGCCACCGGGTGGAAAAACTCCCCGTCGTGGACAGCAAGTACCGGCTGAAAGGGTTGATTACGGTCAAAGACATTCAAAAGAAGATTGCCTATCCGGACGCCTGCAAGGATGCCCTGGGCCGTCTCAGGGTGGGTGCGGCCATCGGAGCGACGGGAGATTTTATGGAAAGGGCCGAAGCCCTGGCAAAAGCGGGAGTCGATGTCCTGGCGATCGATACCGCCCACGGCCACTCCACACGCGTCATAAACGCCGTGAAGCAGGTCAAGCGGAAATTCCCTGAAATAGACCTGATTGCCGGAAACGTCGCTGTCGATGCTGGAGCGGCGGCCCTGGCGAGGGCCGGCGCGGACGCAATCAAAATAGGCATCGGTCCCGGATCCATCTGTACCACCAGGGTGGTCAGCGGCGCGGGAGTTCCCCAAATTACGGCCATTATGGAGTGCGCCAAAGTCGCTCATAAAGCGGGCATCCCGGTGATTGCCGACGGTGGCATCAAATACTCGGGCGATATCGCCAAAGCCATCGCGGCCGGGGGGGATTGTGTCATGATCGGCTCCCTATTTGCGGGGACCGATGAGAGTCCGGGAGAAACAATCCTGTATCAAAACCGGAGCTACAAAGCGTACCGCGGCATGGGCTCCCTGGCAGCGATGAAATCGGGAAGCCGCGACCGCTATAGCCAGGAAGGAGCTTTTTTTGAAGGGAAACTGGTTCCTGAAGGAATCGAAGGAATCGTTCCCTATAAGGGGAGCATCGAAGTGATGATTCCCCAGCTTGCCGGTGGGCTGCGTGCCGGCATGGGATACTGCGGATGTAAAAACATCAAGGAACTGCAAACGCGCAGCCGTTTCATACGCGTGACTTCCTTCGGTCTCAAGGAAAGTCACGTTCACGATGTTCTGGTCACCAAAGAAGCGCCCAATTACCGCACCGAAATATAAAAGCAGTCCGTAGGGGCGAACCTTGTGTTCGCCCTTTTCGCCGCACCTTCAAGCGCACAGTTTGCATTTATATCTGCTTTTATGTGACGTCCCACACATTTCCCATAATAAACACGGAAACATTTTTCCGCGTGTCTTACTCTCCGGAATAAAACCTCCGATAAGCTGCTAGAATAAGGTAAATTATGACCGCACCCGGAGATATCGGATCTCATACGCGCATGGCCTCAGGAATCGAAAATACTGTGCAAACCGGGAAATAGCGGCTTAAAAATTACAGACTGGCGCAGAATTTGAAACGCGCCGCAAGAAAATGCGTGAATAAACCAAGGAGGGCGTCCATCACGGTTCCAGTAAATTAATCTTTTCTTTGATAATAGCCTGCATGGGCTGTGATAAAATCACCAGCAACTTGTATGAAATCCTTTATGAGGAAAACGGCGCACTTCCCGGAGAAAGAATTGCGGNNCGCTTAAGTCGAAAAAGCTCATAGGACAGGTGTTCCTGGAACGGGGTTTGATCGATGAGGAGGAACTGAGAACCGCTCTCAACCTTCAAACCGAGTCCAGGGAGAAAATCGGCAAACTGCTCGTGGACCTGGGTTACGTATCCGAAAGGGACTGCCTGGCAATCGTAAGCGAGCACCTGGGGGTCGCAGCGTTGTCCCAGGCCGATTACCCCAAGGTCCCCGTGCTCGAAAACGTTTTCACGCTCCGTTTCATGAAACAGTGCAAGTTCGTTCCCGTCGCCCTTGAAAACAATATTCTCACCCTGGCCATGACCGATCCGCGGGACAACTCGACGCTGGACTCCATCCGGCAGGCGACCCGGTACGAAGTAAAAGCCCTATTGGGCGCCGAGAGCGAAATCACGGATACGCTCGAAAAATTATACGGTTCCGCTTCCAGCACATTGGGAAGAATCATCGAAGGCATTGACGAGGGTAATCTCGAAAACCTTCCCGATGAAATCGAAGACATCGAGCAACTGAAGGATCTGGCTTCAGAAGCCCCGGTCATCCGACTGGTCAACCTCCTGATCTCCAAGGCGATCGAACAGCGGGCAAGCGACATTCATATCGAACCGTTCGAAAAAGACCTGAAAGTCCGCTACAGGATCGACGGCATTCTTCACGATGTCGAATCTCCGCCCAAGAAACTGAAGGCGGCCCTGATCAGTCGCGTCAAAATCATGTCAAAGCTGAACATCGCCGAGCGGCGACTCCCTCAGGACGGGAGAATAAAACTGAAAGTGCTGGGAAAGGACATCGATCTTCGCGTCTCCACCCTGCCCACGATGTACGGTGAAAGCGTGGTCCTGCGCATCCTCGACAAAAGCAACACCAGTCTTTACGACATCCGGCGCCTCGGTTTTCCCGAAGACTCGCTCCGTGAATTCGAGTCCCTGATCCAGCGCCCACACGGCATATTCCTGGTAACGGGTCCTACGGGAAGCGGAAAAACCACGACCCTGTACAGCGCTCTGAGCGCCATCAACCTGCCGGACAAGAAAATCATTACGATCGAGGACCCTATTGAATACCAGATTGACGGAGTAAACCAGATTCACGTCAACACACAGATCAACCTGACGTTCGCGACCGGATTGCGCCACATCGTCCGGCAGGATCCCGATGTCATCATGGTCGGGGAAATCCGCGATCTCGAAACCGCTGAAATCGCCATTCGGGCGGCCCTGACAGGGCATCTCGTTTTTTCAACCCTGCACACNNAATGACGCGCCCAGCGCTATCACGCGCCTCATCGACATGGGCGCGGCGGACTACCTCATCGCCTCCTCATTATTGGGAGTATTGGCACAACGCCTCATCCGGGTGATCTGCCCCTCGTGTAAAACGGAGGTACAGCCGGTGCCGGAAATGCTGAAGGAAATCGGATTTCGCCACGGCAAATCCCAAAAAGAACCGGACCGGTTTTTCGAAGGGCGCGGGTGCGACCGGTGCGGTAATACAGGATTTATCGGTAGAATAGGAATTTATGAACTCATGCCCGTCAATGACGACATCCGGAAATTAATGGTTGGCAAGGTAGATTCCGGCCTGATCCGGAAAAAGGCGCTGGCAAGCGGGATGCGCTCGCTGAGGGACGACGGCTGGCTCAAAGTCCGCCAGGGCGCTTCCAGCATTCCCGAGGTTTTGCGCGTCACGCAGGATGCCTGAGGGAGTTTATTTACTTAAATACTTAATTTAAAGAACATTAAACGGATTCAATAAGCGATGCCATCGTATCAATACAAAGCAAGCACAATGGATGGAAAACTGATCGAGGGTACCATGGAAGCCGCCGACGACGGGACCGTCGCCATGAAGCTTCAGGAAATGGGGCTTTTCCCCGTACGCATCGATTTTTCCGACAACAAAACGATTTTCAAACGTGAAATCGAATGGCCCTGGAAACAGAAAAGAATCCGTCGAAAGGATCTGCTGATTTTCACCCAGGAACTCCATACACTCGTCAAATCAGGGTTCCCTCTCGACCGCAGCCTTACCATTATAAGCCAGATCGCCGAAAGCCCCTCGATGCGCGACGTCATCCAGGACATCCTTAAGGAAGTCAAAGGCGGGAAATCCTTCTCCGAAGCGCTCGGGAAATACCCTGACGTCTTCCCGAAAGTCTATATCAATATGATCCGTGCGGGAGAAGCCGGCGGAGCGCTCGAAGAGATCCTGGCTCATTTGAGGAACTACCTGGCAACGAGCGACGACCTGCGATCCTACATTGTCGGGGCGCTTATATATCCCATGCTGCTCTCCGTCGTCGCCCTGGTTAGCATCACGATCCTGACGCTGTTTGTAATCCCCAGGTTCGTATTGATTTTTGAGGATATCGGCGTGCCGCTGCCGTTGCCCATGGCCGTACTCCGGGGAATCAGCAGTGTGTTCACCGACTTCTGGTGGCTGATTCTGGCGCTGCTCGTCATTTTTGGAGTGTTCTTCAGACGATTTCGAAACAGCACTTCCGGGCGGATGAAGTGGGACCGATGGTTGCTGCGCGCCCCCCTGCTCGGTCCGGTTCTCCGGAAGGTGGAGGTCGCACGTTTCTCCAGGTCGTTGGGGACCCTGCTTCACGGGGGCGTTCCCCTTCTACAAGCCATGACCATCGTAAGGGAAATCATTGGAAACCAAAGTATTGCCGTCGCGATCGAGCCTATTCGGACCGGCATTAAAAAAGGGGAAGGCATCGCGCAACCCATGAAGCAGAGCGCCGTTTTCCCCCCCTTGGCCATGCACCTTATCGAGGTGGGGGAAGAAACGGGACGACTGGACAGCATGCTGAATCAGGTCGCGGAGGTCTACGACGTCGAGGTTCGGAACAGCATCAAGAACCTCATCGCGTTTTTTGAACCGGCGCTGATTGTATTGATGGGAATCATTATCGGAGCTATCGTGATCTCGATGCTTACGGCTATTTTCAGCATTAACGATGTGCCGCTTTAACTGCAGGAATCGGGTTGGGAGGAAAGCATGTCCGTGAGATTTGGGGACCGGAAATCGGAAAAAGGTATGACGCTTGTCGAACTTATTATTGTCGTAGTGATTATAGCTATGCTGGTGGCGGCTTTGGGCCTGGGCCTTCGGGGCAGATTCGGTCAGGCAAAAGAAAAGATCGCACTGATTGCAATATCGGAAATCGAAGGCAGCCTCGATTTATATATGATTGAAGTGGGCAGCTATCCCGCTGAAAGCATTGGATTGGAAGCCTTGATAGAGAATCCGGGCGACTCCGCCAACTGGAACGGTCCCTACATGAAAAAAATGCCCCTGGATCCATGGCAAAAACCCTATATCTATAGCTTCCCCAGCCAGCACGGCCTGGATTTCGACCTCTGTTCCGCCGGCGCGGACGGAGATGAAAATACGGAAGACGACATCTGCAACTGGAAATGAAATCGACATGAACGGTTCGCAAAGAGGATTTACATTACTGGAACTTCTCGTCGTACTGGTGGTCATAATCCTGGTTCTGGCCGTTTCCTATCCTTCACTGTCGCGAGGCACCGCCGCGCTCAGCCTCAGGACTACGGGAAGAGACATCCTCAACACTTTGCGCTATGCCAGGGAAAAAGCCGTGACACAGCAATCGGGAATGCTGGTAACGGTGGACCGTGAAAATCAGAAGCTCCGGCTGACGGATGATTTCGGGGAGGGAAGCCGGGAATATCTCCTGCCGGAGAATGTAAGAATCCAGCGCGTCGTAATGGGAGGGAATGAGACGGCAGAAAATTCCGTTACCGTCCGTTTCCTGCCGAACGGAAGTTCGGATACGGTTGAGATACTTCTGCAATCCCGGAACGGATCTTTATTAAAGGTCGTTTCAGATCCGATTTCGGGCGGAGCCTGTATCCGGCCCGGGGAGGACACCCTATGATATCCCGGATCGCCAGGAACAGAAATCGATCCGTGGCGGCAGATCAGCCGGAATCCATCCACGGGATCGGGGGATTTACCCTGCTGGAAGTCCTCATTGCACTGATCGTGCTGGCTGTCGGCGTATCTGTAACCCTGTCCGTCATGACCAGGTCTCTTGGAAATATCCGGAAAGTGCAGCTTCGGACACAGGCGGTGGAATACGCTCAATTCATAATGGAGTCTTCCCTGAAAAGGGAAGACCTGGAGGAGGCCACCACTTTTACGGAAGATCTTGAAGACGGATTCCGTTGTACCGTTAATGTGGAGGAATACGATCCGGGCCTCGATGCCGAGCCCCAGATCCAGACCCAAACCATCCTTCCCGTCAAACTGATGCAATATACGGTCGAAATTACCGGACCCGATTCAGCGGAGCCGATGTTTCAATTGCAAACGCTGAAACTGGTCACGGGGTCTCAGGAGCGGCTGCAGCCGATACTGCGATAACTATGCACGAACAGAGAAGCGACAATACATCCGAAAAAGGGTTCACGCTGCTGGAAATGATGGTGGCGATCACGCTTGTCGCAATGATGGCCGTAGGCATCTGGTCTGTTTTCAGGACAAGCCTGCGGGCATGGTCCCGCGGCACGGACTACATCGATGCCAGCCAGCGCCAGCGAAACATCCTGGGCATGGTTCGCAAGCAGATGGCGTCCGCATACCCGCTGACGGCCCCGCCCGATCCCGCTATGGCCGGCATGCCCAATCCGATTTTCCACGGTACGGAAACAAGCCTTCGTTTTGTCAGTTTGAACTCTCTCCGTTTTCAAGACAGCCCGGGACTCACTCTCGTAAATTATGAAGTAACGCAGGATCCAAACGGAGCCTTCACTCTGCAGGAAAGGGAGGAGCGATACCTGGGACGTATTGAGGATTCCGAAAGCGAAATTGACAACTCGGGAGCAACAGCCCTGTTCGGGAATCTGGTCCAATGTTATTTCGAATATCGAAGCAACGACGAAAACGAAGATCCGTGGATTCGGGAATGGGATGCCCAGGAGCGAAGCCAACTGCCGGAAGCGATTGCCGTAACCATGGAAGTCCTGGATATGGACGGCAATACGCGAAACAATCATATTGTTGTGCCCATCCACGCGACACAGGCAAGCCTGCAAATGAATATCATGAATCAGATGGGCATCCGGGGTTCGATCCGGGGGAGAAGGATGGGAGGGATTGGATCGGGAATAGGGCCCTCGGGAGATTTGCAGGGCGGCAGGTTTGAAGGAAGACCTGAAAGAAAACCCGGAATACCCGCAAGAAAACCGGGGATGCCTGGAAGAGAATTTGGAGGAGGACCCGGAAGAGGACCGGGAGGGGAATTAAACGAAGAATTTCAGGATTTGATCAGAAGAAGACTGGAAAGGGAACAGGGGCGATGAAAAATACAGTCGGCAGTGCCCCGTTTCGGATCGAGATTCTTATGAAAAAGGCGAAAGAAGATTGTAGGGGCGAACTTTGTGTTCGACCAGTGAACAAGACATTCTGCAACCCGCAGCCTGCAGAATGCGGAGTGATTCTGGTTGCCCTGCTGTGGATCTTTATCGCCCTGTCCGCGATTGCCCTGAGCTTTGCACGGGAAAGCCGTGTGGAGGTGACTGCGACCCTCAACACCCAATCCCTGGAGAAGGCCTATTACATCGCGCGCGCCGGTCTCTCGGAAAGCATATACAGACTGGTACACCAGCGATTCTCTACCCGGGCCCCTCAACCAGGATTCCAGCAGGAACCGACGCCGCTGGATCTCGGTAGAATTGAGGGGGAATTCGGCGGTGGGCGTTTCCTGGTGGAGATTCAGGACGAATCCGGAAAAGTCAACCTGAACACGGTCACCGAGGAGCAGCTTCGGGCCCTTGTTACGGCAACAGGAATCCCTCCCCGGGACGCCGATATTATCACCGATTCGATCATGGATTGGCGCGACGAGGACAACGCTCACCGTATGAACGGAGCTGAAGACGAATATTATCAGACGCTGGACCCTCCCTATACGGCCAAGAACGGCAGAATCGATGCAACGGAAGAAATTCTTCTCATCCGGGGAGTCACCCCGGAGTATTTTTACGGCAGGCCGGAGAAAACCGTGGACGGATCCATCACATATAAATACGGCCTCTCCCGCTACATGACCGTGTTTGCAAACAGGAATCAGATCAACGTCAACTTCGCGTCTCTTCCCGTCCTTCTATCCATTCCGGGAATGTCACCGGAAGCTGCCGAGAGGATCTACCAAAAACGTCTGACGAGCCCATTTCAAAACACGAGAGATATTTCAAGCGAAATTCCGGGAATGCTCGGAGCCCAAACGCTTCAATATCTCACAACCCAGCCGACAGGCATTTACTTCATGCGCGCCGCTGCGTATGCAGGAAATTCGAAAGTTAGACGAGTGATACATGCCGTAGTCAGCCTGGACGGCAATCAACAGAACTTATACCGAATTCTTTACTGGAACGAAAACGTTCCNNCTTTTATCCTCGCTTCAAGGCAATCTTTCCGGGGGGACGCTCACGCATTTCCACCGCATTGCCGATTATCGGCATCGCGAAAGCCTGGAATTGCGGCAGGAGGTGCATCTCTTTTTAAGGAACAACGTTCTCGGCCAGGGCAATATCGTGCTGGGACTTCCGCGCCGGGATATTCTCCTGAGACACCTGGATCTTCCGGTAGAAGTGTCGGACAACCTGAAGCAGGCAATCCAATACCAGGTGCAATCTTTCGAACCGACCGAGGAAGACAGCTACTATTTCGACTACACCGTTCTGAACAGAACAGGCAAGNNTTTTTACAGAACAACAGAAACCTCCAGGATAAAACCTATATCCTGGTGGACATGACGCCGGCATCGCTTGAGCTGCTGGTACTGCATAATGGAGTTCCGGTGTATTCGCAGGAGGCTTTTAAAGAGCCGGACCTTAGTTGGAGGGATCTGATACTGAAAGAAATCAATCAGGCTGTCTCCAAAACCCGGCTGAACCCCGAAAACTCAATCGAACAGATCGTCCTGGCCGGAGAATCGTCCGAATCGGCGCAGGAAGCGCTAAAAGAAGAAATCCCCGAATGCACACTGCTGGAAAATACCACGCATCTAAAAAGCACCGCGGAAAACAGACGGTACGTTCAGGAAGCAGCGACTGTAACCGGTCTGGCACATATTGCAATGACGCGAAACCCAGCGATTAAAATCAACCTGATTCCAGACGCTTTCCGATTCAGGCAGCCCCGCTGGGCTTATATATCCGCAGCTGTTCTTGGCATCTGCTTATTGGTGCTGCTGGCAGGCCTGTTCTTTCACCGGCAGGTTCAGGACCGCCAGTTGCTGCGGGAACTGGACAAGGAAATTTCTTCACTTAAAACTTCGGTCACCAAGGTACAGGCTTTGCGCCAGCAGACGGAAGATCTCGAAAAAGAGATCCATGCCATTGAAAACCTTTTCCGGAAAAAGGATGTAAACCTGGAAGTTTTTCAGGAACTCACCACTATCCTCCCGGAAGATACGTATTTAAACAACTACTCTTATCGAGACGGCATCATACAGATAGCGGGTCTGAGCGATTCCGCCACCGACCTGATTCCCATTCTCGAAAATTCGTCGCTACTGCATAATGTCGAGCAGAGGGGCGGTATTTTCAGGGACGCACAAACAGGCAAAGATCGATTCAGCATCAATGCAGAATTGGAGGAATAACTCGTGAAGTTAGGCGCGAGAGAAAGAAAATTCATTATTATCGGTTTCGGTTTGATTGCTGTCCTGGCGCTTCTGTACTCTCTGACAACTTCCCGCCCGGACAGTGGAGAACTCAACGATACCGTGGAGCTTAAAAAGAAAACGCTTCTCCGACAGAGAGAAACCCTATTCCTCGAAGGCGTGTATGAATCCCAGTTGCAGTTATATGAAAACCGCATCCAGGCAAACAGGGAGAGGCTTCTGCCCGGAGAAAACCCCAATGTAGCCGGAGCGGAACTGCTGAGAACCCTCACCAATTTCGCCGACAGAAGCGGCGTGGAAATTACCCAGAAAAGCGTCCTAAAGGAAGAAAAAGTTGAAAACCAACTGTTAAAAATTTCCGCGCGACTCGTAACCCGCTGCGAAATGGAACAGCTTGTGCAATTTTTAACCGAAATTGAGAATTACGATAAATTTTTAACAATTGATGAGTTTATTATTCGGGCGGCTCGCAACCGAAGAGACTCCGAAATGCGCCCGAACCTGACTATTTCAGGTTATATCTATTCAAACGAAAATAAAACGGAGACAGGCGATCCGGATGCGAATTTATAAAATAAACACGTCGGCCGTGAACAGGGCGATACCATCGCGTTTCCTTAAAGGTTTGTTATGACAAAAAAGTGGATTGGAATAAACCTGCTGCTGCTTATATTGGCGGGAATATCCGGCAGACAGCTTTATGTTTCCGTACAAGAGTTCAAAGCGGAGAACGATTTGTCTAAAATCCAGCCCGACCGTTCCCTGAGCCAGAAAATCGCCCAGGAAACGATTCTGCCCCCGCCCCCTGCGGACATTCGTTACAACGCAACGGATTTCGCCGTTATCCCCGAAAAAAACATTTTCTTGGAATCGCGGACGAGGGGAGGTTCCTCAGACGCTACGGTACCGGCCGGAACCATGCCGGCTTCCCAGAAACCTACGCTGGTCGGCATTATCATTACGGAAAGTCAGAAAATAGCCTCCCTCCTCGAACCCAGAGGCCGCGGCCGTAATACGGGAGTCCAGTTCAAACGAATCGGGGACGAATATGAGGGCTATACCATCACGGATATTGCATCAGACCATATCGTGCTCGACAACGGCAGCCAGAAAGAAATCATCACTCTTGAGGAAAGTACTCAATCAGCCCGAAGGGGCAGAACAAACTTCATACCCACGCGGGTGGTTTCCATTGGAGGCGGCGCAACCACCGGCAACATGCCGGTCAGCATAGTTTCACGAGGGACCGGGACACCTCCAACCACGCCTGTTTCCTCAGCCCGAACCGTAAATCCCAGGACGACCGGCAACGTCCGCGATAACGCAGTTCCAGTTGCCGGAATCCTGCCGGGCGGCAGCCAGCAGGCGGAACCGAATCCGCAGGAGAACGAACAGCAGCAGGAAGATATACAAAGACCGACATCACAGCCACCGGTGTCAACTCCCGGCAGGGCACAAAGGGATCCCCGTGTTATTCGAACACCCTTTGGAGATATCCTCAGACCCGACCCATGAAGGAGGGTTACAGACGGTATTTACGCGGATAGGAAAGAAGATCCGCTTGATGGGGAATTAACCGTGCTAATACCAGTCCCTGCGAACTTCATAGGGACTCTCCAAGAGAGGAAGTTGTATGGCTATGAGCAGCAATAAATCCTGGAGCGCTATTATCCTATTCACTATTCTGCTGACAGGCAGCCTCTGCCTGGCGGCGCCTTCTCCACAGGAACTCCCGCCGGAAGATCCTGACGCTGAGGAGGAAATATCACCGGCGCTGGAGCGTTTGAGAAATCAAGCGGATCAAATCCAGCAGCTTCCCGGGCAGTCGCCTCAGGAAGTGCAATCCGGTACGCCTGCACCGGTTTCCCCCGGTCCAAGTCAAAGCAGCATGCAGTCGTCGAACGGAAAGTTGCGGTTGATCTTTAACGATGCCGAACTGAACGCCTTTATCCGGCAGATCTCGGAACTTCTCAACCTGACTCCGTTGGTGATCGATTCGGATGTGCAGGGGACCGTCACCATTCACAGTTCGGAACCGATGTCGAAGGACGAGGTTCTTGCGCTTTTCCACCTGATCCTGAAAACAAAAAACGTCTCCCTTATCGAGCAGAACGGCATTTACCAGGTTGTGCCGATTTCGTCCGCTTTGAGAACCGGCGTCGACCTTATCGAACACCCGGTCCCGTATGTTCCCCGAGCTCCGGCCGCACAACCCGGAACTCCCGGCACGGAATCGTCCGAAATCCCCCGGATTTCCACCAATGTCGTCCCTGTAGAATTCATCCCCGTAAAGGATCTGATCGAGCCGGTTAAGCTCTTTATGACCGAAGGCGGCGTCATCATGCCTTACGAACGTCTGAACATGCTTATTCTGACCGACTACAGCGACAGCATTGAAAGAATCATAAAGGTTGTTCGATTGCTGGACAGTCGCTATATGGATCCGGATCTCATTGAGCTTATTAAGATCGAACACAATGCCTCCGCCGATGTGGTCGCCGACCTTCAAAAGATGTTCGGCAGCGGCGAGAAGGACTCTTCGACGGGTATTTCCTTTGTTTCCCTCGACCGGATGAACGCCATCTTCGTCGTCGCTTCGTCCAAACGCGGGCTGGAAGAGGTCATGCGCTGGATCGAGATACTCGATACCACGACAGGACGCAATATCCAGAACAACGTCTATATTGTCAAAAATTCAACCGCATCCAATATCGCCACCCTGCTATCGGCCTTGTATGGAGGAGAGGGAGCAACTCAGACAATGGTAGGCGCTGAATCCCAAGCCTCGGGCACCGGAGGCGCCCAGAGAGGCTCCATGTTCGAAGGCGGGGCCACCGGGCAGCAGAGGGGCAGCTTCGGCACTTTCACCAATTCAGGCTCTCTTCAACCCGGTAATTTCCAGGGAGAAGGATACGGGGGAGCGCTAGGCGGCGGGTTTTTCTCCGGCGGGCAGCAACTGAATCCCCAGTTCAGTTCCTCCCGTGGAATATCCTCCGTAATTATTCAGGGCGGGGAATTCTCCGGCCTTCAGGACACAATCCGCCTGGTTGTCGACGACATCAACAACCGCCTGTTCATTCAATCCACAGCCGCGGATTACCAATTCATTCTGGAAGCCATTGAATCGATGGACGTGATGCCCCGGCAGGTGAGAATCGACGCCAGTATTTATGAAGTCGATCTTACCGACGAACTGAGCTTCGGCGTCGGTGCAACGCTCCGGGAAAGAACCAACGGCAGTTACACCGCAGTCTCGCTGAACCCGTCTACGTCTATAGAAGGGGTGCCTCTGGGATTCACGGCCGTCAACGTTGCCCTGATCGGCAGTTCCCAGGAACTGGTGTCGGCCATCAATGCCCTGCGCGAGAAAACCAACGTTAAAATTCTCGAAAATCCCACCGTATTCGCCATGGACGGCAAGGAGGCTTATATCACCGTGGGCGCCGAAGTGCCCTATCCCGGAACGAGCTACACCCAGGCGGTGGGAGGGACCACGACAAGCGTCCAGTACCGGGACACGGGCGTCACGCTCTTTGTCCGNNCAAGCACCTCTCTGGGCCCCACATTCACCAAGTCCCGGGTGGAGACCACCCTGATCGTTAAAGACGGGGAAACCGTCGCCATTGCCGGATTGATCCGCGACACCAACGGCTGGACACGCACCGGGTTCCCTCTTATTTCCGATATACCCATCCTGGGAAGCCTTTTCGGCCAGACAGTCAGGAACACCCGAAGAAGTGAACTCGTTATCCTTATCACGCCCCATGTGATCGGCAATTCGAGCAGGTTCAATCAAATCACCCGGGAATTCAAGGACTCGATGAAAAACCTTGGCAAATTTGCCGATGAAAAAAACCGGGAACTGATTGAAACCCGCCAGGTCGCGGAGGAGGCCAGGAAAAAAGAAGAAGAAATGCGACTTTTAGAAGAACAAAAGAAGGTCCCGCAAGAAAACGCAAAGTAGTTTTGCAATACAGGAATACACCAGAATGCCTCCCTTTACCGGGAGGCATTCTGCTCCTTCCACCCAGTCCACGTGTGTTACAATATTCCGGCTCCTTATTAAATTTTTAATTTATTAAAAACCGTTATAATGCCGGAGACGCTCCGGTACCATATCGGCATTACCAGGAATCCGCTTCGACCTCTCCGGGGAAGTTCGATTATAATGACAGGACGAAACATTCATCGAAAATTTCGATCGCTGACACATCTCCTTGGATTACGCTATCGTCTGCTCCGGGCGCAGGCCAGGTTGAGCAACGGGAAATTCATCCTGTACCTTACAGGATGCCTTCTTTTCGGCCTGGCTGCCGTCTTTCTTCAATTTGGCGGAATCGGTGCGGTAACCGCCGCCATCTATTCGGGAAAGGCCGAACTTACAACCGGCATTCTACTATCGGTTATTTACGCCAATGCAATCCTCTTCGCCCTGTTGCTAGGGATCGGCCTGGATCCGGTTTTCTCGGATGAGGTTCTGCGCCGATATCCGCTCCGGCGAGTAGAGCGTTTTGCAGCCCGCCAGGTCCTTTCTATTCTGGAACCCATCTGGTTATTGATTCTGATGCTGTATATCGGAATGGCACTCGGTTTCAGCCTGTCCGGCATCGCTTCCTTCCGGATTGCCGTGCCCGCGGCCGTCCTGCTTGCAATAAGCAATTACCTGCCAGCCCGGATACTGTCCATGCTGGTCGATCGCTTGTTGGCGGTGAAACACGGTCCCCAAATTCTTCTGATCGTCGTGATGCTTCTTTTTATGCTGCCGGCGCTTCTTATCAGAATCGATTGGGAAAGCAGCACGCTGCAGCAGAATGTCCTTCCCTCGTTGCAATGGTTCCCGCCTTTCGCGGCCGCCGCGGTATTCACGGGCAAATTTTCCCTGCTCGGCTTGGGATGGACACTCTATCTGCTCATCTGCTGCTTTGCGTTGGCAGCAGCGGTTTTCCGGCTCGACCATCTGCCCATGCCGGCACGAAGCATCACCGACAAGCAATCCCTTCCGTTGCAGACGGGAGATAGCTTTTACGATCGTGTGGCGGATTATTTCCCAGCGGATATTGGGCCCCTGGTCGGGAAAATCCTCCGCTACTATGTCCGCAGCCCGCAACTCCGATTCAACTACCTGTTTTCGCTCTTCGGCATCCTACCGTTCACCATGTTGCTGGGGGGACGCGAGGACGCCGCAAGAAGCTTTTCCCTGGCTGTCGGCTATATCAGCATTGTCGGGTACATATCCATGGGAGCGATGACCTCGAACGTTTTCGGATTCGACAACAACGGCTTTCGCCGCTATTTCCTCCTGCCGGTTTCCGCAAAATCGGTTTTGAAAGCTTCTGCCGCCGTCCCGCTTCTGCTGGGGATTGCAGTCGTAATCGTTTCCATAGCGCTATGGTTGATAATTACTCCCGCATCGTTCGAAGGAAGAATGCTGCTGGTGCTGCTTTCAAGCGGATTTGCCGGGCTGCTCCTTTTTCAGGCTCTCGGCATCTGGGTCTCTCTGTTCAATCCCCGGGCCATTCCCTTCAAAATCAGCTTCGGCACCCGGCTGTCAGCCGGCGCGAACGCACTGATGATCGCAGCTATATTTTTACTGTTCCTCTTACCGTCCATCCCGGACACGATAGGTATGCAAAAAGTCCTGGCCCTCTGGTGGATTGCGCTGGTACTTCTGCTCGGGACCGCAGCCTTCTATATAGCGACCCTGCACACCGGGGCCATTGCATTTTCCAACCGTCGCGAAAGAATGCTTGCCACAATCGAAAGGGGATGCTGATAGGAATGTACGCTATTGAGATCAGGAACCTGTGCAAGAAGTACGGTAAAACAACAGCTGTTGAGGATCTTTCTTTGACGGTGCCGTCGGGATCCTTTTTCGGTTTTCTCGGACCGAACGGCGCGGGCAAAAGCACGACCATCGGTTGCCTGAACGGACTTCTCGATCCGAACGGCGGTTCCATTCGCCTTCTGGGAGAACAATTCAACGCCGATGCAATTGCACTGAAAAAGCGCATCGGCGTCATGCCCGAAAACCTGGGCCTTTTCGAAGCCCTCTACGCTTATGAGTTCCTGGTCTTCCAGGCCCGCATGTTCGGTCTCGATCCGGTCACATCGCAAACGCGCGTTACGGAACTGATGGGAGCCATGGAACTCAACGGCACAGGGAAAAAACCTCTTTCGGAATTCAGCGCCGGAATGCGCAAACGGGTGGCCTTTGCGGCCGCGTTGATCGCCAAACCCGAGATCCTTTTCCTCGACGAACCTTTCGAATCGATTGATCCTGCCGGCGTTGCCATTATGAAACAGTGGCTGCAGCGGCTGATCGGGCAGGGCCGAACCGTTTTTCTAACCACGCACGTGCTGGAAAACGTCGAGCGTCTCTGCGATCGCGTTGCCATCATCAAGAGTCCAGGCAAGCTCATCTGGGAGGGTGACATCACGCCCCTGTCCGACAACCTTCCGATTGTCGAGAACGGCCTAGAATTCCGCACTCTGGAAGATCTTTACCTGCATGTCTCCGGCGAACCCTACGCCGCCCCCCTGGACTGGCTATAAATTCGATTGGGTCAGACGGAAAAATCAAGGATCAAGGGAAAATCTCAAAAACGGACACCGTTACCTGCTTTTCGCGATGGATCTATAATATTCCTCCACCAGTTCGCGGTAACGTTCAGGCGCTTCATTGTCCCCTGAAATGAAATACTCCTCCAACTGATTCAGGCGTTGCAGGTCTCTGGCAAGATCGAGTTCGACATCGCGCATATGCTCAATAGCCGCCTTCAGGAGAGCAGCCTGCTCCATATTGCCGTAATCCGGATAATCCCGGCTTTTTCTCAGGGCATCAATCACCTTATCCAGGTTCTGCATCTGGGTTGAGTTGCGGTTCATCAAACGGCTGAGATCCCTGGCGTCCGTTATGCGCTGTTCCAATTCCCGATTCAACTGGCGCACCGGGTTGTCCGGATATTGCCGAATTCCTGTCGGCGGGCCCCACGCATTATCCGAGAGATCCCGTATGTCGGCACCCGGATTTGGCATGCCGCCCCGCGGGTTCTGCGGATCCTGAGGATTCCTTCCCTGTTCCGCAGGCATACCGCGGTTGTTTTGTGCCTGCCGGCCGGCGCGATCCTGCCGGCGGCCTTGTCCCGATCCTTGCTGCTGTTGTTGCCCCTGCTGTAACTGAGGATCCGGCTGTTGTTGCCCCTGTTGGGCCTGCCCTGCCTGATCCGGGCTGTTTCCCTCTCCCCGCTGGATTTCACTCAGGCGCCTTTGCATCGATTGCAGCCCCTCGGACAACTGCCTGGCTCTGGCGGCGGCTTCTTCGATTTTTCCTTCTTCCGATTCTCCGAAGCTGTTCTGCGCGGCTTTCAGCTCTCTCTGAACCTCCTCCAGGCTGTCGAGAATGAAGTCCTCCCGTCGCATCTGGGTTTCATAGTTTCCGCTCTGGATCATCCAATTGCCTTCCTCGATGCGATCGGAAAGCCTTCTGTCCCATATTGTGTCGGCGGCATTCGAAAGCCTGTCGCTGGTCGGCTTCTGGGCTTTGCGGGCCTGCCTCGAGAGATCGCGTATCTGGTCTTCAAGACTGCTGAGCCCATCCGCAAGTACATTTTTTCTGGAGACAAGATCTTTGCTGCGCCCTATTGCTTCTTCCAGGGAATCGGGCGGCGGCATTTCGCGGCTGAGACGATCCAGTTCCTGCTGTATCTTCTCCTGCTGCTTCACCAGGTTTCCGGATTCCTTCACCGCCTGTTCCAGGCCCTCCTCGAGAGCCGCTTCCTGCCCGCGCGCCAAATTGCGGATGGCTTCGTTCATTTGCTGCAGTGCCCGCTGGCCCTGCGCACTGGTTTCGGCCCCGCTCCTGTTTTGGGATTCCCTGAGCGCTCTTTTCATATCCTCAATCGCCTTCTGGAGCTGGTTGCCGGCTTCGCTCAACCGGGGGGAACTGCGCTCGCGTGACAGCCTTTGCAACTGCCGCCGAAGCTCCTCCGCCTGCTCCAAAAGCTGCTGCTGGCTTTGATTGCCGCCGGACCCGGCAGAAGGGGGAGACCCTCCCTGCTGTGCCCGGAGCCTGTTGCTCTCGTTGAGTTGTTGCTGGCGTTGCGCCAACTCTTTGAGCCGCTCGAGAGCCTCGTCTACTTTCTGATCCCGCTCCTGCTGTTCCGCCCGCTGCACCGTTTCATACTGGTTCTTCAGTTTGTTCAGCTCCAGCTCGAACAGATCGGCCAAATCCTCCGCATTAGCTTGAGAGCCGCTGCCGCCCCCGGAACCGGAAGCGGAAAAAGATACCTGAATCTCGCGGAACAGGCTCTCGGCGCGCATCAGCTGCTGCAGCGACTTCTGCTCCTGCGGCAGGGCGTCGCCCGGCTTCTGCTCTCCGAGATCCGCAGCGGCTTTTTCCATTTCGCGGACGGCATTTATCAAATGTTCTTCGAGTTTCTGGAAATTGACGCCCGCCTGGGCGGCTTCGCGACGCTGCAGTCGATCCACCATTCCCTGTGTCTGGGCCTGCAGCCGGCTCTGGACAAGAGCGAGGGATTCCAGACCGTCCTGGTATTCTCTTGACTCCATTCGTTCCTTCTCGCGGATCAGCTTAAAGGTTGCGCTGATTATCTGTTTCTGTTGCCGGCTGAGTGCTTCCTGTCCTTCACTCTCTCCGCTCCCCGGCATCGATTGCTGCTGGTTTTGTTTGTAATTCTGCTGGAAGGGACGGATTTCAATGAAGTAGATGTCGGAACTGGAANNTCCAGGAAAAATGTATGCGAAGCCGTGAGAGACCGCTCCGGAGGATTTCCGCGGTAAAGACTGATCGTCTCCTCTGCGGCACCGTTAACCGAATAGCGCAATTCCACTTTCCCTACTCCGATATCGTCCTCGGCTTTTACCTCGGAGAAAACCTCTTCAATACTCGTGGCACGGACATCCCGCATCGGTCGGGTGATAGTGATCGCAGGGATTTCATCTTCAATGACTTCGATCTCATATTCCGGGGACGCCGGATGTTCTCCCCACCGGGGTTCCGTGACCTCGACCACATAGGATCCAGGACGCTCCAGAATGAAGCTTCCGGCAAACTCCCTGTCTCCGGTCGCGCTGAGATCCAGCGTGGACCGGTCGTCGAAGAGAAGGCGGGCGGATTGGACAGGGATGTTTAGGCGGATCCGGAGATCCATCTGTGTTCCCTCGAGCGCTGAAATGTCGCCCTCGTCTTCAACGGGCTGAGGCGACATTCCGGTATAGGCCGGGAAATTGTAGGTAAGATCAATTCTGTCCACATGGGCTTGATCGACCGCCTCCAGGGAGTACACCGGGGAGCGCACCCCCTTGGATTCGACATAGTAACGCTGGGAAGCCTGCACATCGACGAGCAGATATCGAAAAGTGCTGCCGCGCGGGTCCGGCTCCATAGCCGTAAAACTCCAGGGAGCGGATTTCGAGGACTGACGGTATAAACGGACATCCGGCGAGTCAAAACCGACCAGCTGAGCATCGATCAGCTGATCGCTTCCCTTCGCGATTTCGATATTTCCGGGGGCCACCATAATCATCCTTGCGGAACCGAGGGACGCTTCCGTCCAGGGAGCATACAGATTGCTGAAACCGTAAGGAATGTAGGACGGGCCCCATGTCAGAAGCGCTAATAGAGCTCCTAATGCCCCGAGTCCCAGAACCCCGAAAGCGGTCAGGCGTCTGCGATTCAGAAATACCGAAAAATCGACGCGCGATGTCTGCTTCAATGCATCCTTAATCAGAAGATTGATCATGCCCGAGTCCGAGGTCTTGCGATTTCCATACTCCACAGCGGTTACAAGCCGGTCTTCGAGTTGGGGGTACTTCTCTTCGATGTACTGGGCAACGGTAACATGGCTGATCCTCACGTGCAGTGGAAGGTATAGAAAATACCAGGCCACAAAAATCACCAGACCGCCTGTCAGAAGGCGCACAATCCAGACGGCAGCCGGTTGGAAGCCGAACAGGTCTGCGCCCCAGATACCAAGAACCAGAAGGGCGATCGTAGAGGCCAGAAGAATAGCGATCCCCCTGACCAGGATTTGTGAGCGCCAACGCCTGCGCACCTTCCGGACTCTTTCCAAAAGACTCTCATAGGAAGTCATAAAACCCCGCTTTGATTACGAGTTTATTGTCGTAACTTTCTCGGCTTCATCGCTTTTCACTTTCAATCCGCTGTTGGATAAAAACAACTCTGATACTAAGAATAGCAGAGCCGCCAGAAAGAGGAAAATCCAGATGCGTTGGCTTCTGTCTTTTTCGAGGGCTGAAGGCTCTTCATTTATAGAAAATGCCCCGGGTTGGGAGCTTACCCAGGCAGCCGTCATTTCCTCGGCGCTACCGTGCGTCAAATCCGATTCCACCGGCACCGTATTGACCGCTACGGTGGCGTCGAGGTGTGCGGTGCGAATATCATAAAAACCCGCTTTTTCCGTTACTGCGCCCGCGGAGTCCGGCTTTAGCTCCAGGCGCTGCCCGGCCGGATCCAGCATAGCAACGGCCTCGCCCGGATCCGGCGCCTCGTCGCCCCGCCGGAATGCCTTCTCCGCCAAAACCTTTTTCGGATCGACGACGTCCCCTATTTCGAGCCAATTCGTTTGTTCCTCAAAGCTCTCCAGGTGGCGCAGCATCTGCTGCCAGAAAGGAGCGTACACAGCCTTGAGCGGCAAGTCGTTTCCGGTGTCGTCCGCCGAGGAGGCAAAAATGAGGATGCGTCCCTTGTCGATCCCGATGGAAACCAGGGCGGGATCGCCGTTGTCAAACCGCGCCAGCACCTCGGCCCCCGTCTCGGGCACGATCCGGGTGTAGTCGTAAAATCTTGCACCGGAAAAAGTGCCCGAATGCGGTTTGCCGAAAGGCAGAAAGATCGGGTGATCCGTCCGTATATCCGTCATCAGTACAAAGTCATCTGCCGGTCTGGATTCCGGGCGTCCCTTGCCGGATGCGGTCTCGTCCAATTTGACGGGAAGCCAGGCGCCGAAGCCGCGGTTAAATACGGACGCCTGCGTTGCATCCCCCAGGACGACAATTATTCCCCCGCCACTCCTGACAAAATCCTCCAGGCGCTTCTGTAACGCTGCATCGTCTGTCGAAATGTTATTCCAGATAAGGAGCTTCCCTCTAAAATCCAGATTGCCTGGGGAGACGGCTGTAACCTGATAGGGAGACAGCCGATCCACATTCAAAGCCATTGCCAGAAAGAAACTGGAAGCGCGCCGGTTCCGGGTTCCAGGGCTTTCGGCCACAATAACTGGAGTCTTTCCAAGCACTTCGACCGTCATGTAAAAACGGTTGTCCCGTTCGAGAGAGGGATCGTCGATTTCCAGAACAAAGGAATGCTCTCCAGGAATGAGGCCCGGAACCTGAAATTCGATTTCTTCGGTCCCTCCTCCGGCGACCTGGACGGTTTTCTCTGAAATAGCGCGTCCGTCCACGGCAAGCCCGACCCTAACATCGGACCGGTCCCGGTTTCCGAACTCTACGACGGAAGCCTGGATACGCAAATTGAAGGCACTGCCTTGGTCCGCTTCATTAGTATGAACATTTCGGATCGCCAGATTGCTGAATGCATCCGATCCGAGATCCACCGACCGAAGCTCAATACCGCCGGCAAGCTGATAATCCCGTTCTTCATCCGTCCATCCGTTTTTCTGAAAGTCGGAAATCAAATGGATGACGCGCTTTGCCGTTCCGGCCTCCAGCGCGATCTTTTCCGCTGCCTTGAGCGCTGGAACGTATCGGGTTGGCCGATCGCCGGGCTCCGGGATATTCCCGATCTCGCTCAAGACAGTCGATCCGTCCCGCGTGAGGAGCGTCCGAATCATGGTTCTGTCGGAAAAGTCGAGAAGGGCGAATGTATCCCTGGGGCCCGATCCCCGCACAATATCCTCGGCGGCGGATTTCGCACGCTCCCATCGATCCTGGTAGCTCATGCTCATGGAGGTGTCCATCGCTATTATGTGCGTGCTGGCGGTGCCTCCCGCCACGGCCGCGGATACGGGGGCTTTTTCACGATAGGGGCGCATGAATGCCAAAACCAGGAGCAGGAACGCGAGAACGCGCAACAAGAGCAGCAGCAGACGGCGCAATTTCTGGTAGCGGATGGTCTTTTTATCGATTTTGCGAAGGAACATCAGCGTGGGGAAATCAATCTTTCGGGCATTCGCACGTTTGACCAGGTGCAGCAGGATCGGCACAGCCGCTGCCAGCCCGCCTAAAAGGAATAGTGGATTCAGAAAAGCCATATCGCCCTACCGTTACGCATTGGCGGATGATTGAGGACCGGTGAAGATTTTCAACCGCCATCCATTAGTAAAGCTGTTGTCGACGGACCAGATAACTGAACAGGGCTTTGTCCAGAGGCCTGGAAGTGTCGATAAGCGCAAAATCCATGCGATCTTTGCGGCATTCTTTTTCATATTCAGAGATCTGTCCGGCTATCAATTTTATATATTCCTGGCGCAGATAGTCCGGAATGACGTGCATCTCAGCCCTTGTCTCCATATCCACAAACTGGGCCGCGTCAGGAAAATCGAAGTGCAGCTCGGACGGATCGAGTATTTGGAACACGATCACGTCATTCCCGCGGGACGCAAGATGCCTCAATCCGTGCGTCACCTTGTCGGGATCGTCAAAAAGATCCGATATTACGACGACGATCCCCCGCCGGCGTATCCTTTCGGAAACATTCACCAGCGTCCGGTAAAAATCGGTTCTTTCCCCGGGACGCGCTCTCTCAACGGCATGCAGCACGGTATTCAAATGACCGATGCTGCTCCGCGCCGGAATGTAGTCGATGATGTCGTTGTCAAAGGATATGAACCCGACCGCATCCCTCTGTTTGAAGGCAAAATAACCCAAAGACGCCGCAAGGAATTGTCCATACTCCAGTTTGCGGATCCCCTTGTTGCCGTAATCCATGGACCGGCTGCAATCCAGAATCAGGTGAATCCCCGTGTTGGTTTCCCCTTCATACTCTTTGACAAAGAACCGGTCGGTGCGCCCGTATACTTTCCAATCGATTTTCCTGATGTCGTCGCCGGGGCGGTAGGTGCGATATTCGGCAAAATTAACGCTGAATCCAAGATGGGGAGACCGGTGAAGCCCCGATATAAAACCTTCCACGACCGTTCGGGCAATCAGCTCCAGAGAAGCGATGCGGGTCAGCGCCTGCGGGTCGATGAAGCGGGTGGCTTGGGGTATTGTAGTAGTAAAGTCAGCCATAATTTTAGCGAGTGACGAACAGCGTAAAGAAAACGACGCCCATTCCAGAGCCCCGATATTCAGGTTCTTTCGAAATTCCTCATGTTGTTAATCCCGATTGCGGTACGGGCACCGCTTCTAAAAGTAGTCGAATAATTTCTTCCGTTGAGATTCGCTGGGATTCAGCATGGAAATTGGTCAGGATCCTGTGCCGCATCACCGGATAGGCCAGGGCCTGAACATCTTCAATCGAAACATTAAACCGCCCGTAAAGAAGCGCGCGCGCCTTACCGGCCAGCAGAAGGTACTGTGCGGCTCTCGGGCTGGCTCCCCAGTTGACATATTCTTTTGTGAAATCCAATCCCCCGTTCTGACCGGGGCGGCTGGCCCTCACGAGAGCCACCGCGTAGCGCGATACCGATTCCGGCACCGGGACGCGGCGCACCAGCTTCTGGTATTCGATAATGTCCTGTCCCGTGACGGTCTGCTTGAGCTGAATATCCTGCGGCATGGTGGTTGTGGTTACCACCTGATGTTCATCCTCCTCCTCGAGGTAGTCGATGACGATATTGAACATGAATCGGTCCAGCTGCGCTTCGGGTAGAGGGTAGGTTCCTTCCAGTTCAATCGGATTCTGGGTGGCCAGTACGAAAAACGGACGGTCCATGGGATACGTCACTCCCTGCACCGTAACCTGCAGTTCCTCCATCGCTTCAAGCAGCGCGGCCTGCGTTTTGGGCGGAGTGCGGTTGATTTCATCGGCAAGCAGGATATTAGTGAATACCGGGCCCTTTACGAAAACAAGCTCCCGTTTTCCCGTGGTCGCGTCTTCCTGAATGATATCCGTTCCGGTAATATCGGCCGGCATTAAATCAGGCGTGAACTGGATCCTTTTGAAATCCA
>DKBB01000264.1 GCA_002451015.1 Acidobacteria bacterium UBA6911 | reverse complement strand
CCATTACGGAACTGGAACGCCGCTTCAGGGTAACAGATTACATTATTCGCTATATTTCCGTACGCGTCGATGAAGATCTCAAACGTTCTGAAAAGATCAAAACGGCGAGACAGAAAAAAGCAGCCGCTCCGGCTCCTGCAGCGCCTTCATCCGATGTCGAGCCGGAACAGGAATCCTCACCCAATCTTTAGAGTTATCAGGGATTGGAGTTGCTGTTTCCAATCCTTCAATGCAGAAAGGCCAAATAATTATGCCAGGTCCAAAACGGTTCAGCGTTCGGCGCAAAAGGGTATGTAAATTCTGCGCTGAAAAAATATCCTATATCGATTATAAGGACGGGAAGCTTCTCGGTCATTTCATACCCGAACGGGGAAAAATCTTGCCCAGGCGGATCAGTGGAGTCTGTTCGACGCATCAACGATTGCTTTCGGAGGCCATCAAGCGGGCCAGACACATTGCTATCCTTCCTTTCGTTTCTGATTGACACTTTATTCCAGAGGGTGAAACATGAAGGTNNCTGATTCCCCGAAATATTGCGACGGAAGCAACACCCGGCAACGTTAAAATCGTTGAGCAGGAAAGGCGTGCGCATGCAAGGCGGGACTTCCGTGAAAAGGAAGCCGCAACCATTCTGGCCAAGGACATTGTGAAACTTTCGCCTACGATCAAGCGCAAAACCGGAGAAGGCGGTTCGTTATACGGATCCGTTACCGCGATGGATATCGCGGAATTCCTGGTCGCCCATAAAGTCGACATAGACAAGCGCAAAATCCAGCTGGATGAGCCCATCAAATCGGTTGGCGAATACCAGGTATCAATCCGTCTGCACCGTGAAGTCTCAGTGCCCATAAAAGTCATCGTAGAATCGGAAAATGAACCTGAGACCGAACCTGAAAAAGAATCCGAAGACGCTTCTTAAAATACGAATAACGGGTGCGGCCCCATTGAGATTTAATGGATGCATCACCCATCGTACATTTTATCTAAATTCACGTTCATGACCCGTCATTTGAAATGGCCGATATAAGCCTGGAAAAAATTCTTCCGAACAACCTGGAAGCGGAACGCTCCATTTTGGGAGCCGTTCTCCTCGACGACAGCGCCTCTATTGCCGTTTTCGAAAACCTCCGGTCCCAGGACTTCTACCTTGACAGTCACCGGCGTATTTTCGAGAAGATGATCCAGCTCATGAACAACTCCAGACCTATCGACCTGGTAACGCTCAAGGAAGAACTCCAGCGTGCCAACGAACTCGAAAGCGTTGGAGGTGCCGCCTATCTCGCCGGTCTTACCGACGGCCTTCCCAGGGTCATGAATATCGAGTACTACGCCCAGATAGTAAAAGAGAAGTCCACCCTTCGCCGTCTGATCCACATCGCCAACGAAACGATGGCGCGCAGCTATCAGGACGAGGACCCGGCGGTAGAAATATTGCAGGATGTTGAAAGAGTAGTATTTGACATCGCCAACCAGCAGTTTCGCACGGGCTTTACTCCAATTGTGCCCATAGTCAGTGACGTTTTCAAAGAAATCGAGGAATTATCCAATAGAAAAATCCCTGTCACAGGACTGGAAACGGGATTTGCCGATCTAGATCGCATGTTGGCGGGATTGCATCGATCCGACCTGATTATTGTCGCTGCACGGCCCGGTCTTGGAAAGACCAGTTTCTGCCTCAACATTGCGGAACATGTCGCCATCAGAAAGCGCAAGACCGTCGGGATCTTCAGCCTCGAAATGAGCAAGGAGCAACTGGTTAAAAGACTTCTCTGCAGCGAAGCCCGCATCGATGCCCATAGAATCAACACCGGATTTTTAAGCAAGGAAGACTGGAACAATCTTAGCCGCGCTTCCGGAGATCTGTCCGAAACAAAAATATTTATCGATGATACGGCCAGCGTCACAGTCTCCGAACTGCGATCAAAATCACGCCGGCTCAGCATGGAACATGGCCTGGACCTCATTATTGTGGATTATCTTCAGTTGATGTCGGGATCGGGACCGCGCTATGAAAACAGGACCCAGGAGATCTCGCAGATTTCCAGAGGACTGAAGGGAATCGCCAAAGAACTGGATATTCCTGTTATTGCCGTCTCTCAGCTCAGCCGTGCTATCGAATCGAGAACGGGAGAACACAGGAAGCCTCAACTTTCCGACTTGAGGGAATCCGGGTCCATCGAACAGGATGCCGATGTCGTCATGTTCATTTACCGGGAAGAGATGGTACACTCCACCGAAGAAAACAGCGGACTGGCCGACCTGATCATAGGCAAACAGAGAAATGGTCCCGTAGGATCCATTCAGCTTGCATTCAGCAAACAGTTCACCCGTTTCGACAGCCTGTATCAAGAGACTGATTGAAGATTAAAACCCAACAGGAACCGGGGACGAATAGTCGTCGGAAATTAATGGGCCATCACACAGACAACGAGAATTTGACTCAAGACAATTCTTTCGACTCTTCCCTGCAGACTGCAGACTGCAGTCCGCAGTCTGGTAGACAGACATGGGCCGAAGTTGATCTTCGTGCCCTAAGAGAAAATTACCTGGCACTCTGTTCCCTTCATGCCCCTGCAGATTCCAAAGGCAAGCCGAATTCGTCCATTCCGTACCCGAGAGTCATTCCCGTCATAAAAGCTGACGCTTACGGTCATGGCGTTGCAGAGGTGGCGCGTACACTGGTGGAAGCCGGTGCCAAGCTGCTCTCGGTCGGAACGGTTGAAGAGAGTGTCGCACTGCGCAGGGCCGGCATCACTCAAGACATTCTGGTTATGGCAACAACATGGCAGGGACAGGAATCCCTGGCCATAGAGCATCGTCTCATACTCGCAGTGGATCGCAGCGAAAATCTCGAAAGCCTCAATATTGCGGCCGGCAACAAGGCTGTTTCCGCTCCCGTGCATATCAAGGTGGACACAGGCATGGGTCGCCTGGGAATTCGATGGGATTCTTTAGCACCGTTCCTGAACTCTCTGCAACGGTCGAAACATATATCCCTGCGAGGCGTTTTCTCACACCTGTCCAGCGCTGATGAACTGGACCCTGCGTATACTGTCGAACAGAAACGCCGTTTCGAGCACGCCCTGGACGAATTTTATAAAGCCGGCCTCGACCCGGGAGAAATTCATTTCGCAAACAGTGCCGGCCATCTCTACCATGAAACGTTAAGGCAATGGGGATCACGGACCGGAATCGCACTCTACGGGTATCCTCCCGACAGGAACAGATCCCCGGTGAAACTCCGCCCTATCCTTTCTCTCAAGACAAAGGTCGGGCCCGTTCGTCAAGTCCTTCCGGGCGAATCGGTCGGCTACAACAGAAGATTTACCGCGAACCGGACGACCCTTTACGCTACGTTGCCCATCGGATACGCCGACGGCTTTCCCCGCAGGCTGTCCGGCAAATGCAGGGTGATCATCCGGGACCGGTGGGCGGAAGTGATCGGGGCAGTTTCCATGGATATGATTACGATCGATCTGACCGACCGGCCGGATGTTCATGAGGGAGACGAGGTTTTGCTGCTGGGATCCGGCGACAAGTGCAGCGTCACCGCAGATACATGGGCGGAAACCCTTGGAACGATTCCTTATGAAATCCTGTGCGGGATCGCTGCGCGCGTACCGAGGATTTACGTATAAGCGTTTCCGGTTAAAATCTGGATGCGATGCTGGAACAACAAAAGTCAATCCCCTATAATAAATAGCCTGGAAAAAAGCATCAGCCAGATATGACCGTTCGCTTATTGGCCGTGGTTAAAAAAATTCTTACTGTGCAGAAGCCCGTGGTGGAATCATGAAAATAGCGACCTGGAATGTCAACGGCATCCGTGCCCGGCAACAGCAAGTCCTGGACTGGATCGAGCAGGAAAGGCCCGATATCCTGTGCCTGCAGGAACTGAAGGCGGCGCGTGAACAGGTGCCTGCCACTCTTTCCGAAATGGAAGGATACTGGTGTTACTGGCATGGGGAGAGAGCCTATTCCGGAGTTGGCTTGCTGATCCGAAAGGAACTGTTCCAGGATGCACCCATTTACAGCCACCCTGGATTTGACTTCGAGACCAGGATCGTCACCGCGCGGGTAGACAATCTCATAATAGGATCGGTGTACGTACCGAACGGCGGCAAGGATTATGAAGTCAAACTGCATTTTCTTGATGCAATGCAGCGTTACGCAACCGAGTGCCGTCATCGTGGCCTGGACCTGATTCTATGCGGGGATATGAACGTCACCCGGACAGACCGGGATGTGCACCCGAATGAAAGGAAACCGAATGCCATCGGCCAGCGTCCCGACGAGCGGGAGCTCTATGAATTTTTACTGTCCGAAGGCGGGTTGATCGATATAGGAAGAAAGCTGGACCCCGACAACGATCGTCTATATACCTGGTGGCCGCCCTGGCGCCAGATGCGCCAGAAAAATATCGGCTGGCGGCTGGATTACATACTTGCGAGCATATCCCTCGTCGATCGCATTTCCGAATGTAAAGTATTAACACAGCTGGGAACCAGCGATCACGCGCCGGTGGTAGCGGAGATGAAAGCTTGAAAAAAGACAATCGGTAGAAAGATTTTGAGTCACGTTCCCGATGACCGCGCGGTCATCCATTATTCCCTGACATTACATTGGAATCCGACCCGTCCAGGGGCTCGTGAAAAGGGCGAACCTTGTGTTCGCCCCTACTTTGACTTACTGTCTTCTTTATTTGCCGACAGTTCTTTGCAGAGCTGTGTGGCGTATGGATAGAAATTTCCATAGGTTTGATAGAGGTAGGAATCGGGTGAATCCAGGTATTTCTCGCAGGGTTTCCCAGCTTTAACAGCCCTTGTAATTCCTTTCCGGAGGTTCCTGGCAGTATCCAACAGATCCTTCATCATCTGCAGATTGGATACTGCACCCCTGGCTGAAATCACCATGATCATCTCCTCCAGGGCAATCTCTTCCTCTTCCTCCGGTAAGGCATTCCCCTCAGGTTCACCCTCTGCCAATTGCCCCGTTTTCTCCTCTTCTGCTATTTCTCCCGCATGTTCTTCACCTTCTTCCTCCTCTTCCGGTTCCTCCGCAGGAATCGCCGATATCAGCAGGGGAACGGAATCGATGACCTGTTCCAGGGCGTCGATCCATTTGAGCGCGCTACCTCCCGCCAACACATCAATATCGGGATAGTAGGAAGGCTCGAAGAGTCTTCCAGTAAATAGGACCTTTTCAGCCGGAACATATGCAAACATATCGGCTTCTGTTCTGGCCTCGTGCTGCAATGCCGAGATCTGAATCTCCAGGTTTTCCGGATACAGGTACATCTGGCGCTTAAAAACGAATCGCGGAAAATCATAGAATTCCCTCTGAACACTATCGGGGTATGCCTGTCCGCTTTCGGTCCAACCGGATAAGGGAATGGCGACCGCATCCGAATCCTCGTAAATGCCCGGTCCGGTTTCGGCAACCGGTTCCGGGGCAGGCGTCTCGCCGTTCGCCTTCTGGGCGTATTGGCGGAATCCCGCCAACAAAACGGCTCCCCGGCGGGAAAAGTATTCGACACCGGCTGTTTGCAGGAAATAATTTCCGGTATTTATCATCCACCGTACCGGTCCGCCGCTCAGGTCCTTCAAAGATTCTATAAGAGTGGACAGGTCCGGCTCCGGAGGCGGATCGAATAACAGAGTGCCCTGTTCCGTAACCACTACAGCAATATTTTCTCCACTATCTTCTATATGTAGCAAATAACAATGTTCGCTTACCTGTTCGAAGTAAGGCTCCTCTTTTGTGAAAGGGTCCTCATCCATAGTTTGTGCGTATCCGGATGCAATCAGCAGAATGGTCACTAATAAGACTTTTTTCATGGCATGGCCTGATCGGGGAGCAGTCCCCGAAAAAACTGTTCGATTAATCTTTCCACTTCCTCGACCTGTTCGGAAAAGAAATGATCCGCACCCTGAACGCGATGCACCCTTGAGGCAAACGGTAGCCTGCGTATCAGGTTCTCCAGGTTCATTGGCGAGCAGAACTCATCCCGGTTTCCAACGATATAGAGCGAAGGATTCTGAAAATCGAGCAGAAATTCGAAATTGTACATATCTAGCGGCAATCCGATCCCTACTATTGCCCGGATGCGCGGATCCAGACATCCAACCTGCAATCCCACCCAGGCTCCAAAGGAATACCCCAGTACGGCGAGCGGCTTTCCAGGGAATCTGTCCTCGACCCAGTCTATGGCTGCAGCAACATCCTCCTTCTCTCCCAATCCCTGATCATAATGACCGGTGCTTTTTCCGACACCCCGGAAATTAAAGCGGAGGGCGGCAAATCCGGCTTTTGCAGCAGCTTTAGCAGCCCGGTAAATGACCCTGTTATTCATGGTCCCACCGTAAACGGGATGGGGATGACATAGTATCACCGCTCCTTCGGGTACATCTTCAGGTTCGCGTAAATGCGACTCAAGTTCGAAAGATCCGTTTGGAATTGTAAAATACATAGTAGGACCTAATTTTCGCTTCTTCAATAATCCATCTGGAATAATTACCGCTAAGATTTTAGACTAACTTGTTCATTAAAGACAGCATTGAACCAAGTCGGGACCGGCAGTCCTGCATTATCATGAATTGGACATTCCCAATATACAGTCGGGCACCGACGGATAAGGAGAGAATGCTGTCGCGCCCATGGATCTAGAACAATGTCCGGCTTGATTAGGATATGATTTTTTTCAACATATATACGAGGCTTTTATGAACGATCGGCAGTGGGACACCCTCATTAACGTAATCCATGGAGAGAAGCTTTCCTCGCCTCCGGTTGGATTCATCATCGACAGTCCCTGGCTTCCCAAGTGGGCCGGGAACAGCATCCTGGACTACTTTACGGATGAACGTGTTTTCCTGGAAGACAATCTCAAGGCGATTCGAACCTTCCCCGAGGCCATCTTTCTTCCCGGTTTCTGGTCGGAATACGGCATGTGCACGGAACCGTCGGCATTTGGAGCGGTTTCCGTCTGGGAAGAGAATGAATTCCCCTTTGCCAGAAAAGTCATCCAATCTCCTGCCGATGCGGAACGGATAGAAAAACCGAATCCCCGCAAAGACGGTCTTCTTCCTTTCGTTATCAAGCGGCTCGAACACATACAGCCTGAAATGGAGAAAGCCGGGCACAGGATCCGGTTTGCGGTTGCACGCGGTCCTCTCAATATCGCCTCTTTCCTGATGGGCACAACGGAGTTTCTGACCGCTATTAAAACCGATCCGGATCCGATGCACCGCCTTCTGGGCGTCATTGCCGATTTTCTGGAAGAGTGGATCGCCGTCCAGCAGGAACGTTTTCCTTCGATCGACGGGATCCTGATCCTGGATGATATTGTGGGATTCATAAGCCGGAGAGATTTCGAAATATTTGGATTGCCCTATTTAAAAAAGACTTTCAGTGCAGACGTTGCCGTTAAGTTTTTCCACAACGACGCACCCTGCAGGGCGAGCGCTCCCCTTCTGCCCGAAATCGGCGTAAACCTTCTCAATTTCGGCATCCAGCACACCCTTGCGGAAATGAAAGAATGGACCGGCAACCGGATTACCCTTGTCGGCAATATCCCTCCACGCGACATCCTGGCCGCCGGAACCATCGAAGACGTCCAGCAGGCCGTCAAAGATATGCTCTTCGCACTGGACGATCACTCGCGCCTCATCGTTTCCTGCGGCGGAGGGATGCCCCCCGAAGTCCCAACGGAAAACATCCGGGCGCTGATATACGCTGTGCAGAAGTGGTCGTATGCGTACTAGATGTCGGTCGATTCCGGCCGCGCTCCAACCTGACGGGGCGAAGAATTCGTATCTACCCGGACTTCATTCCGAAGAGTCGGAATCTCCAAACGCGCCACGAGGCTTCCAGGACAATAAATCCCGACATTTTACTTTTACCGGCCCGGCGCTCATCGAAAAGGATGGGGAATTCGACATGCCGGAACCCGAGCTTGTGGGCACGATACTTCAGTTCAATCTGGAAGCTGTATCCATCGCTCCGCAATTCACTGAGGTTGATCTTCCGCAGAACTTCCGCGGACCATCCGTTAAATCCTCCTGTAAAATCAGCAATACACACTCCCAGGATCAGCCGGGAATACAGGCTTCCTAATTTCGAAAGGATCCTCCTTACAGCCCCCCAGTTTTGTATACCCCCGCCGCGAATGTACCGGGATCCGATTACAAAATCTGCCTCTTCCGCCAATTGAAGCATCTTACGCAGATATCTGGGATGGTGGCTCCAATCCCCATCCATCTCAATCAGGAAGTCATATCCGTTGGCCAAGCCCCAATTAAACCCGTTTACATATGCCCGGCCCAGCCCTAGTTTCTCGGAACCGGCGTTCAGAAAAACTCTCCCGGCATTATCCTTCGTTTTGAGCGCCATGACAGCGCCGGCCGTGTTGTCCGGGCTCCCATCATCCATTACCAGTACATGCAGAGCGGGATCCACGCTCAGAACTTCCGGGATCAGCCGGGAAACGTTTTCGCGCTCATTGTAGGTAGGAATAACAACCAGAGGTTTAATGGGATTTCCATTTCGCATCTACTTATCTTATTCCCATCCTGTGAGGATTCCAGAGAAAATCCGGCGTGCATTCAACAACCGTTCTGCACATAAATTCCGGGAAAAAACGGATAAACCGATCGGCTACTACGGGTCAGTGCCGCTTTGAAATCCCGGCGTACGGGCTACCGTCCGGCAGGGTGAGAATTGCATTCACAGTTACCCTCCTTCCAGTCCGTATTTCAACCGGAAAGTCCGGAAGAAAACCTCCGCATAAAATCATTGCCCGGGCCGGCAAAGCCTTCCACAATCTCAACTTTAAAAGGAATTAATGATTTCTGAGCAGCACACGGTGAAGCAACTGCAAGACCTTATCTCCTCCCGGAGCATACTCGTCTATTTTTTCCTCCGGCGTCAGGACAAATACTCGATCAGTGGATTGCCATGCTTCAAGGTATTCTTTCTTCGATAATACAACACCGGGATCGTCCGGCATGGTATAGGCCATACCCTCCACAACCTCCACCTGAAGTGGCTGATAAAAATTGAGGGAATTGGAGGCTTCATAATCCCCGACGACCACGAGACGATCTCCGGGCTGTGTTTCTCCGGCAACGGCAATGCCGAATTTCTTCGAGGACAACAGATCCTCGCAGATAGCCAGGCTCCAGTGGATCATCGAAAAGACAACCGCCATCACGACGGCCAGGCTCATGAATGCCTGCATTCGCCGTCGGTTACTCTCGAACAGGAGGGCGATCCCGAACCCAAGCGCCATGGTAATAATTGCTATACAGGCAGGATACATGAGCTTCCATAAAACCGCCGGAGGCATATCTGCCAGAATGCTGAAATCAGTGGCACCGTTTCTGTCGGATGGATTCGTTGCGAAAGACATGAATCCATCCCCGGCGACATACCAGATTCCGGCGACAGTTCCCAGGACTGCAAACAGAATTCCTAAAACAACCAGCCCACGAAATCCCCATAATAACGGCTTGCGTTGGTTGTCATCGCTCACCGCTCCCGCTATAAACAGGGAAAGGGCCGGCAGAGCAGGGAATATGTAATGCTCCAGCCGGGCGGAAAAGGAGAAAAACCCCAGGATTACAATTATCCAGGCCAGAGCCAGCCTGAAAAGTATACGCCGATACCGGTCGACATTGTTTCGGGTTGCGGCAAATGCCGCCGGCAGCAATGCCGTCCACGGGAAAAACCAGACAAAAATAAGAGACCAGAAAAGCAGGAGCGGGATGGATTCGACTACCGGGCCCTCATACTTACCCAGAAAACGCATGAACTGCTCGCCGACGAAGAAAAATTTTAAAAATCCTTTATTCTGAATTTCTGCAAAACAGTGCCATGGGATCGTCAAAATGGAAAATATTAGTAATCCGGGAAGCAGATGCAGGGTTTTCCATTTTGGATATTCTTTCGAAAGCAGGAAAAAAACGGCGACGATGCCCAGGGGAAAGACCGCCCCGATAATGCTTTTACATAAAACGGCCCCTGCCATGGCAGCATAAAAGAACAAGGCCGGCTTCAATGGCCGCCCCGGATCCAGGTACCAGTTCAGGAACGCATACATCGCAATGGCCAGAAATAAAACCAGCCAGATATCGTGCAGGGTCTCACGGGTAAAAATATAGGTTCCAATGGAAAAAGCCGTGCTCAAGCCCGCCAAGAGAGCTGCCCGTTTATCGGCGAGCCTTCGAACAATAAGCAAGACAATCCATACCAGCGCTGTCACGGCAAATGCCGTCGGCAGTCTCAAAGCAAATTCGTTGATCCCGAAAATTTTAAAACTGACGGCTGTTATCCAGTACAAAAACGGCGGCTTTTCCAGAAACCGGACTTCATTGACATAGGGAGTTACCCAGTTCCCGCTCTCAGCCATATGCCGCGCGGCCTGGGCGTAGAAACCCTCATCGTAATCAGTTATGGCCCGACTTGTCGTGGATGCAAAATAGACAATGATGGTGAGTCCGATCGGCAAAAATACCCAAAACCTGCCTGAAAAGATCCGCGTCATCATGAGAGACTTCTGCCAGATCCGTTATAAGACTGCTTTTTCATAGGGTATCGCCTGACTCTTCTAGGATTCTATCCGTACGTCGTTAATCAGGTACTTTGCCACGACCGATTCCAGAGAAGCAGCAGCAGTGCCTCCCTGGCTGATCCGACGAAGCACTTCAAGGTCGGATGCCCAGGCTCTGACACCGGGTGCCAGGAAGCAGATACTGTCCGCTTCATATTCCCGGATAAGTTTCCCATCCTTAAAATAATAAAATTCCTTATTCACCTCTGTTCTGTAGACCTGCATGAATGGCGGGACCTCTCCCGGCAGGAACCAGAGCTTGATTTCCCTATCCGCGTCTGCATGATTCGCCGAAGCATGGATGAGATTGTCCATACGGTCGTCAATGACATTGCCGCAATCATCTTTTATGGGAACCAGTGTCCCGAGTGCGCGGATACAGCCGGGTTTTTCCACCCTGGCCACATGCGGATTCGTCGGACCGGCAAAATCCCGGATCCTTTGGATGGCATCGGGTCCCTGATAGACAATGGCAACAACCCGTTGCTTCCACGGATCGTCCCCATAATGCAGGTGTCCCATAATATAATCCAGCAGTGCCGGATAAAATCCCTTCCCCTTATGCTCGGCATAGTGTTCTTCAGCCAGCATTTTAGAAACATGAACGATCTTCGCGCCTGCAAAATGCAATCCGGTATGGAATTCAGCCAGTTGAGAAAGCAAGTACCCCGTTAAGGAATTTTTTAGTGCATCCGGTTTAATGAGCACAAGCGTTTGTTCGAGTTCTTTGACATCCATAGGACCTGTCCTTTCGAATCAATATAAAATCATTGCATTATAGCACTTATTAAGAAAGCCGGGACCGGCAAGAAGAAAGCCGAATGTAATTGCGTGTAGGGGCGAAACTTGTTTTCGCCCTTATTCCATTTCCGTCAAAATGAGCGAACCCAAGGTTCGCCCCTATTACCGGCGCAGGGTTTGAATGGCTGCATGCAGGTTTTCAAACAGCTCTTCGATACGATCCGTCGGGACCGATGAGAAAGCCAGTCGAATCAACCCGGAAAGCACGATCACTCCGGTATCGAAATTGGTCAGCAGTTCCTTGCGGACGGCTTCGGCAGTGACACCGATCGGTTTGACGCACATGAAATAGCCTGAATTGAACGGCATGATTTCATAACTTTGGGCGTACTCAGGGTGTTTTTCCAGTACTGCACGGATTTTCCTCGCCCGACTTGAGAGGATTTCGTATTTCTGTTTTTTTTGAGCCGAGTACTCGGGAGCGGTATATCCCTTTAACAGAATGGACTGGGAAAGGTTCGGCACATTGGAAATGTTCCCGCGCACAATTCCGGCGGCTTTGTTTTCAAGGGCTTTTAGGTGCTTGTCTCCCGCCCCCCGAAAACCGAAAGTCATAAACCCTACACGGAAACCCCACACATAATCCTCTTTTGTGGGACCGTCGAGCTTTACGGCTAAAACGTTGGGATGTAGATCAACCAGATGGGAAAACAGGGACTCTCTGGCGATGCCTTCCTCGTATACCAATCCGAAATAGGCATCGTCCAGCAATACAACAACCTGATTCCCTTCTTCGGCTGCCTGTCGAATAGAGACGGTCAGAGCTTTCGCTTCTTCCTCGGTCACGGTGTAACCGGTGGGATTATTGGGAAAGTTCAGCAGAACGATCTTCTTGCCTGCCCTATTAGCCCGAAGGGCTTGAGAAAACGCCTCTACATCATAGCCGCCGCCGGAAAAAGTATTGTAAAAGGAGAACTCCGCTCCGTAAGCCTCTGAAAATACCAGATCGTAGTTGTCCCAATACAGGTCGGGGAGGATCATAGTATCCCCTGAATCTACAAACATATACCCGGAAACGGAGAGAGCGTGTGTCAGCGCGGCGGTTACGACCGGCAGGCTGTAGGTCTTCCCCTGCAACCCCGGGTTCTTCACGGCCAGCAGCCGACCCCACTCTTCACGCAACCTCTGCACGCCAAAACTGGAAGCATATAGGAAAGATTCCGAAGGCACATTCACCATGGCCTCCATACACTCGAGGGCGAGAGGCGAACCATCCTCTTCAAAAGCAGTCCCTATGGTTGCATTAATCTTCGCACCCTTCGATTCAGCTGTCTGGCCGAGAATTCCCTTGGACGGGAAGTAGATGGACTTGCCACGTGTCGACAACATGTCGAAAATCTGCGGGGCGCCGTCCTGGAGATCCTTATTTAAAGCCTCAGCGAGGGGATTAATCTTACTCATTTTTGTACTCTCCGTTATTATCCAAAGAGATCAAGCCAGAATTAAAAAGCCAGGGGCAGGAATATCCTCAACGTTATTCCGGCTCCTGGCTTCTGACTCCTTGCATCCTATACACTCTTTGCCGGGATGCCAGGAATGTGCGGCCGAATATCCTCAATTATCCCAGACGCTTGTAGATCGCGTCAAGCTGGTCCTTGAGTTCCTGCGGCAAATTGGCACCGAATTTGGGATAGTGCCCGGTCCTGACATCATCCAGTTCGGCTTTCCACCCTTCGACATCTAGATGGAACAGTTCCTTCATAGCTTCTTTCGAAACATCGGCAGGCCTTTCGATTGCATCGTGATCGGGCATGTAACCAATGGGGGTTTCAATCGCTTTCCCGACCGCATCGCAGCGTTCGAAAACCCATTTCAGTACCCGGCTGTTCTCGCCGTATCCCGGCCACAGATAACGGCCTTCTTTGTTTTTTCGGAACCAGTTGACGAAGAAAAATTTTGGTTGCACCTCCACCGGAGTTTTTTGTCCCATCCGGATCCAGTGGGCAAAATAATCCCCCATGTGATAACCGCAGAACGGCAGCATCGCAAACGGATCCCGTCGTATGGTGCCGATTTTGAGGTCCAGTGCAGCGGCGGTTATTTCTGAACCCGCGATCGAGCCCATGAATACTCCGTGATTCCAGTCGAATGACTGGGTCACAAGGGGAATGGTAGTCGGTCGACGCCCGCCGAACAGGATGGCATCAATCGGAACCCCTGAGGGATCTTCCCATTCCGGTGCCGCGGACGGACACTGGGAGACGGGAGCCGTAAACCGGGAGTTGGGATGAGCCGCCGGCGACTGATTCCCCCCTTCCTTATCCTGGTTCCAGCGTTTGCCTGTCCAGTCGATCACCGTACCAGGAGCATCGTACCCAATCCCCTCCCACCAGACATCGCCGTCTTTCGTCAACGCAACGTTTGTAAAAATCGTATTTTTTTCTATGGAACGCATCGCGTTGGGATTCGAATCCATGGACGTCCCGGGAACAACTCCGAAAAACCCGGCTTCAGGATTAATGGCATACAGTCTGCCGTCACTACCCGGCTTCATCCAGGCAATGTCGTCCCCGATCGTCTCAACTTTCCAGCCCGGTACGGTCGGAACCAGCATGGCGAGATTTGTTTTTCCGCAGGCGGATGGAAAAGCCGCGGCAATATACTTCGACCGTCCTTCGGGATTCGTACATTTCAGGATCAACATATGCTCCGCAAGCCATCCTTCATTTCTCGCTTTAACCGATGCGATGCGGAGCGCCAGACACTTCTTGCCCAAAAGAGCGTTCCCGCCATAACCGGATCCATAGGACCATATGGTTTCCTCTTCCGGAAAATGGGCAATATACTTCTGCGACAAGGGGGCACACGGCCAGTGGCCGCCGTCATCCTGGCCGGGGCCAAGAGGTTTTCCGACGGAATGCAGGCACGGAATAAATTCTCCGGATTCGCCCAGGATATCGAAAACCTTACTGCTGACCCGCGTCATGATGTGCATGTTGGCCACAACATAAGGAGAATCGGTGATCTGAATTCCGATCTTTGCAATATGAGAGCCGAGAGGTCCCATGGAAAAGGGGATCACATACATTACCCGACCGTGCATGCATCCCTTGTAAAGCTTGGTCATCGCCGATTTCAGTTTCAGAGGATTGATCCAGTTGTTGGTCGGCCCGGCGTTCTCTTCAGATTTGGAAGCAATGTAGGTGCGATTTTCAACACGCGCCACATCGGAAGCATCGGATCGGAACAGGTAAGAATGAGGGCGCTTTGCAAGGGGAATGGCTAATGCCGCGTCCACGGAAATCTTAATCATGGCGTCGTATTCGGCCTTGCTGCCGTCGCACCAGACGATGGAATCCGGCTGGGTCAAATTTACAATCTCATTCACCCATGCCGAAATTTTAGAGTGCTTTGTCGGGTAGTTCATATAAATATTCCTTCATTGCTTACCTATCGATAAAATCGGTCCATCCCGGGCTGGGCTTGAAATATTTTATTAAAACGGCGGAAAAAAATCCGTCACGCAGGTATTCGGCCTCAAAATGAACCCTAAAAATGCGGCAGGGATCAAAAAGGAATCCATGTCCCGTTTAACTTATACCCATTACACCGGAACGGTCAAGGGAAGCTCTTCATTTTGATCCTATCCGGTCGACAACCAGTATTTACAGTATAAAAACGAGGGGACGGCAACAGATCCCTTATTAGTGGGACTAATAGACCATGAATTGTCTTATAATTCATGGTTTTACTCCATTGTAATAGGAATGCCGATATAGCAGCGGTCCATCGGGGAAAATACGACTATCATCCTGCTGGAATACAGACGACTGCGTCGTTCAAAAATCGGGATCCGTGCCGGAACTGGAGAGACGACACAAGCCTTCTTTACGAACCCCGACGCGGGGATTTTTTAATATTCCCTTTTTTCTTCATTGTTTGCCCTATAGGTATATGAGAGTCTTGTGAAAATAAAAAAAGGGTGTCAATAATGTACGATCAGTAGGAATCACGAGATATCTAAACACACTGCAAATGGAGAGATCATGAAAAAAGTCAGCATTATCGGCAGTGGAAACGTCGGTGCCAACAGCGCCTTCTTTATTGCCGAAAACCGCAGTGCGTCCGTTATTCTGGTGGACGTCCGAGAAGGTCTTCCCGAAGGCAAGGCTCTGGATCTTTCGGAAGCCGGGCCGATCCGCCGTTACGATACTGCAGTTCGGGGCGCCGGTTCCATTGAAGATATTCGGAACAGCGAAATCGTGGTTATCGCAGCCGGACGTGTGCGCAATCCGAACGAGACCCGCGATGACCTATACCGCGACAATGCCGCACTGATGGAAAAAATCTGTCAAGACATTCAACGTCTTACACCCGGCGCAGTTGTTATAAATATCGTAGAACCCGTGGACCGGATTACCCTGTTGATCCAAAACCTTCTGGGTTTCGACCGCAGGAGGGTCCTTGGCGTCGGCGGGCTGCTCAGCTCGACAAGGCTCCGTTTTCTTGTCAGTACAGCGCTCGGCGTGTCCTCCCGGGAAGTAACGGGAATGGTCGTTGGCCCTCACAGGCCGTGCATGGTCATCCTGCGTAACACCGTAAGAGTATCCGGGATCCCGGTGGATCAATTACTGCCGAAGGAAGAATTCGACGCGATCATTGACGAAGTTCGCAGGGCGGGGGACACCATTCTCCACCTCGCTGAGAAATCCACTGCATTTTATGCACCCAGCGCCGCAGTAGCGGCGTTGGTGGAAGCGGTGGCTCGGGACACGAAAACGATCCTGCCGGTCTCGTTCCGGTTACAGGGCGAATACGGCCTCGACGATATTGCCGTCAGCGTTCCCGTCTGTATTGGGGCCGGCGGCGTGGATCATGTGGTCTCTATTGAAATGAACGCTTCTGAAAAAGAGGAATTCGAGAAAGCCGCTGCTGAACTGCGCGCATCCATCGTCGGTGCAGCCGAAGCGTCAGACAGGAAAGGAGAAGAACCGCATGCCTAGAAAAAAAGTCAGCATTATCGGTGCGGGACAGGTCGGTGCAACTGCCGCATATTACATTGCCGAGAAAATTATTGCCGATATCGTAATGGTGGACATCAATGAAGGGCTGACGCGCGCCAAGGCACTGGATTTTCTCCATGCAGGCCCCATGCGTCGTTACGATGTTACGATCGAAGGCACAAAAGATTATTCCAGGATTGAAGGAAGCGATGTCGTAGTCATCACGGCTGGAGTGCCACGCAAGCCCGGTATGGACCGCATGGATCTTCTGAAAGTAAACGCAGGCATTGTAAAAGCAGCTTCAGAAAATGTAGAGACCTATGCTCCGAATGCCACGATTATTGTAGTATCGAATCCGCTGGACGTTATGTGCCATGTGGCGTTTCGTACGACCGGATTCGCTGTTCGCCGGGTAGTTGGAATGGCCGGGATCCTGGACTCGACCCGTTTCCGCTATTTTGTTGCGGAAGAACTCGGATGCTCCCTTTCGGATGTTCATGCCATGGTAATGGGGGGTCATGGAGATCAGATGGTGCCCCTGCCCCGGTTCACTACCGTGGCGGGCATCCCGATCCCTCAGCTGATGGACACACAAACGATTGAGCGCCTGGTTGGACGAACGCGTAACGGAGGAGCCGAAATCGTCGCTCATTTGAAAACCGGATCCGCTTATTTCGCGCCGGCGGCTTCCGTCGCCGAAATGGTAGAGGCCATCGTCACGGACCGCAAAACCCTGGCTCCATGCGCCGCTTTCCTTCGAGGTGAATATGACATTGAAAACCTCTTTATCGGCGTTCCGGTGATTCTGGGGAAAAACGGCATTGAACAAATTATCGAGCTTGAACTGGATGAATCCGAGATGCAGCTGCTGCACAAAAGTGCCGAAGCGGTAAGCAAAGGGGTGCGGGAACTCGACTCTTTCTTTCGGCTGCACTGAAATTCCGGCATCGGAGTAAATAAAGGGACTTAACACCTATCCTTTTTCTACCAAATAATCATTGTGCCCCCGATTTTACGAGTTGCCATGCAGCGAGTACAAACGCTAGAATTCATGTTTTTATACTCTTTGAAACGCATTTATGAAGGAGTCTTCAATGATTGTTTCAGAATCCGTAAGCCGGCAAATTGAAAGTGCCTCCTGGATCCGAAGGATGTTCGAAGAAGGCATCCGCATGAAAAAAGAGCGCGGGGCTGAAAATATATTCGACTTCACACTCGGAAATCCGACCGAAGATCCTCCTGAAGATGTGAAGGCGGCTTTACGGAACCTGGTGGAAGAGAACGCTCCCGGCACTCACAGTTACATGCCCAATGCCGGCTTTCCCGAGGTGCGACGAAACCTGGCGGAAACTTTGAAGCGGGATACGGGCGTCCCGTTCACCGAAAATCACATTCTGATGACCGTCGGTTGTGCAGGCGCCATGAACACGCTATTAAAAGCCATGCTCAATCCAGGAGATGAAGTCATCGTTCCGATGCCCTGCTTTCCCGATTACCAGTTCTATATAATGAACTTTTCAGGAAAAATGATACCTGTCGAAACCGACGAAAATTTTGAACTGGATATCGCTGCCATTGAGTCGAAGATCACTTCCAGAACCCGTGCCATTATCCTGAACTCGCCGAACAATCCGACAGGCGTCATCTATCCCGAAGCTCTGTTACATGAACTTGAAGAAGTGCTTCAGCGGGCAGATCATCCAATCGCTGTAATCAGCGACGAGCCCTACAAATCTTTTGTCTTCGACGGAGCAAAATGCCCGGAAACGGCATCTATCATTTCGAACTGTATTATTGCCACCTCGTGGTCCAAAACCTGGTCGATTCCAGGGGAGCGTATTGGCTACCTCGCTATTTCCCCCCAACTGACGGAGGCAAATGCTTTATTCCAGGCATGCACCTTTACGAACCGCATACTTGGATTCATCAACGCTCCGGCAATCTGGCAATTGGCGACTGCGAAAGCTCCGGACGCATTGCCCGATCTGGCAATCTATAAGGAAAAAAGAGACCTGCTGTGCGACGGTCTTTCCCGATCAGGATATGAAGTTCGCAAACCTCAAGGCGCATTCTACCTTTTCCTTAAAACACCTATCCCGGACGATATGGAATTCACAAAAATTCTTCAAAACGAGGGTGTGCTGGCAGTGCCCGGAAAGGGCTTCGGCCGTAGTGGTTACATCAGGCTTTCTCTTACGGTTTCACGCGACACCGTCGTGCGCTCTCTTCCCTTCTTCGCACGGGCCATAAAAAAATCTAAGGTCTAAGGTTAAAAAAAACGTTTTGGTGCCGGGTTTATAGATGGATGGATTTGTGGGGATTTAATGATTCAGACTTTGGATATATGCATATTTTGTAAACCAGAGTCCGTAGGTTCAGCAAAGATTATCCTTCGCCCCCAGCCCGCATTTCTCACAAGGTTTCTATTACGGCAACGGATCTGGTCATGTCTACTGCGTACCCAATTTACGCACGGCATAAATTGGGCGTGCTCATCTCGGGCTCCTCGACATACTGTCAGGTATGACTGCGGAGCCCTCCGTCGTGCGCCTTGTATGCACGTCTACCTGCGCCGCCTCGTGTAAGCGAAGCGACCGGAATCCTGTGAGAAATGCGGGCTAGCATTCATCCACCGTCTGTTCTAATAAGTTAGATGAAGGATTTTACCTTTCGACTTTAGACGGTTTTATCTCCACAGATAGGGCATCCCGGATCCTGTCTGATTTTAAATTCACGGAAAGTCATATCGGCCCCGCAGAAGCAAAGCAGTCTTCCGGCCAGAGGCGTCTCAAAATCCAGAAGTATCTTTACCGTTTCAATTGATTGTATGGAAGCGACAACCCCCGGGACCGGCCCGAGAATACTCGGCGCATCAGTTGTGGACGCAGTTCCCGAATCAGGGAATACGCACTCCAAACATGGGGTCTTACCCGGAAGGAATGTGGAAACCATTCCGTCAAGCTGGTGAACGCCTCCATATATGTAAGGAATGGATTTTTTTACAGAGACGCCGTTCAGAATTTTCCTGGCAGGCATGTTATCCATGGCATCGACGATAACCGTGCAATCTCCGACGAGGCTTTCACAGTTATCCTCCCGAATTTCCGCACAGACGGCCTCGATTGTGCAGTCTGGATTGAATTCCTTAAGCTTCGAATAGGCCGAGTCTGATTTGTAATCGCCGATGTCGCCGACCCAGTGAATAATCTGGCGATTCAAGTTGCTGTAATCGACTTTATCCTTATCTACAATCTTCAGATGTCCTACTCCTGCAGCCGCCAGGTAATAGGATGAAATGGAGCCTAATCCGCCTATACCGGCTATAAATACCTTGGCATTTTTTAATTTTCTCTGTCCTTCAATGCCGAAACCGGGAATGGTTATCTGGCGGTTGTATCGTGACAATTCTTCCTTGGTGAATTCCATTACCTTCCCTCCGGCATATAGGATTGAAGCAACCGGCAATCTTCCCCTTACACATGAAAGGCGAACACAAGGTTCGCCCCTACTGTGACCTGTTCGAATATTGCTCCATTATTATAGCACTTCAGAAGTCATTCGATTCGGATTGAAGGTTGAAGATTGAAGATTTCGGATGATGGCGTTTGCAACTCGGATGGGTAAAATGGTTACGTCTGTTCCAGCCGCAAGTTTTTTTTGTGATATTTAGGAAATTATACATCACGTTAATTTTGTGAGTGCACAACAAGCTCCCGGACGATTTAAACCATTGGAGAAGCGACCGGATCAGGCCCAATCTGTAAACTTCAATCTTTAATTTTCAATTATCAGGCCGCCGGGGGGGACGGGGGCGCATCGGCAAAAAGGGTTTCCAACGCCGGCACCTTTCCGGCAGGTTCCCACTGCGCCATACCTTCCGACCATACCAGCGTCTGCATGGTTAAATTTCCGGAAGCGACATGGGATCTCAAACCCGACATCGTAAAAGGCCCCTCCTGTCGCCCCCCCAGGGCAAGAAAGTATTGGGTTGTTCCCGGAATGGGCGGGGGAGTTTTCGACGGATTGGACGGCTGTGGAGGATTCGAAACAGCCTGAGAAACAGGCCCGGCCATAGCCACCCCGAACCCGATTCCGGCACCGGCAGCCGCCAAACCACCGGGATTGCCGGCAGCGGAAGGGATGGAATCGGCGACATTGAAACTTGTATATTCCGAGAGGTTTCCGACAACACCCATGCTGGTTCGACGATCCAGCGCTCTTTCCACTTCGGATGGAAGGGAAATATTTTCAATCAGCAAAGTCACGAGATCCAAACCGTAGTTTTGAAACTCGGATTCGATCTGATCGGCCAGAGAGTCGCCGAGTTCTTTATACCTGGAGGCCAGATCGAGCACCGCAATTTTGCTCTCCCCCATCATATCGGCAAATCGAGAAAGGATAAAGTTGCGGAGCTGATTGACAATCTCATCGAGGGTAAAGCGGCTGTCCGTTCCCGATATACGCCGCAGCAGAACCGCAGGATCCTTGACAGATATGGCGTAGGTTCCAAAAGCCCTCAAACGGACCGGGCCGAACTCGGCATCGCGCAGGATAATGGGCTTCTGGGTGCCCCACTTGAGATCAGTAAACTGCCGGGTGGAGCAGAAATACACTTCCGCCAGGAAAGGACTGTTGAAACCGTATTTCCATCCCTGCATCGTCGAAAGAACCGGCAGGTTTCGGGTTTCGAGCGTGTACATTCCCGGATAAAAGACGTCCGCGATTTTTCCCTCGTTGATAAAAACAGCGGCCTGGCCTTCCCGGACTGTAAGTTTGGCCCCAAATTTAATCTGGTTGCCGTATCTCTCGAAACGATAGATCAAAGTATCATTCGAATCGTCCGTCCATTGAATGATATCAATCAATTCGCCGCGGACTTTAGCCCACATATTCATATCTCAACTCCCGAATAGCAGATAGTAATTCTCTTCGGCGGAACCGACACAAGACTGGCTCGCCCCCGTAACGCAGTCTTTTTCACACACCTTATCGGCAAATCCAATTCCATAACCCAGCAATATCTTTACTAATGGGAAAATCCTCCCTATCCGATGGAGAATGTATATTTTAAACGGGACACACCATGACCGAATCGATCCATTTAAAACCGGCCGCTTTCAATTGCCCGAATTGTGGTGCAGCCGCGATGCCTGAAAGGACTGTATGCCGCTATTGCGGCTCTCCCATAGCCGCCCGCGTATGCCCCGCCTGTTTCGGCAGCGTTGCCGCAGGAATGAAACACTGTCCTTTATGCGGCGCTGTTGTCCCTGAAAGCAATACCAGAAGAGAAAGCTCTCTCCAATGCCCCCACTGCGAGACAGCCCTTGAACAGACGCTCATTGGAAAACATACGCTTCACGAATGCGTGCAATGCGGCGGTCTTTGGGTCGATAAAAAAAGCTTCCAGGACATCTGTAAACGGGAGGAAGAACAGGAGGCTGTACTCAGCTTCCGTTTCGGGAGAGAAGCGAAATCAGGCGAAGTCCGCATCAAACGGAAAAGAGCCTATATCCCCTGCCCCGAATGCGGCAAATTAATGAACCACAAAAATTTCTCCCATTGCTCGGGCGTAGTCCTGGACTGGTGCCGTGATCACGGCAGTTGGTTCGATAAAAGAGAACTGCATGAAATCGTGACTTTCATACGAAACGGCGGGCTTATAAAAGCGCGCGCAGACGAACGTAGAAACCTGCGGGACGAAAAAGCGCGCCTGCGAATGCAGAAATTCGACCTTGCTGTGCGATCGAGCCGCGCATCCGGCCTCTCAGCCGACAAGCCCGGCCTGGATCACAAGGGAATATCCATCCTGCAGTTTCTGCAGGATACTTTTTTAGAGTGAGTCCTGCCGAAGCGACTTGCATACCTTGCGGCAGGATATATCGCAGCCGGTCGGCAGGCTGGTGATGCGGGTCAAGGCGTCGGGGAACCTTTTATTATTTTCAGAGTTTTTACTTCTCCACCGGTTGCATTAAACAACCTGTCCTGCAACTCCTTCTGCATACCACGAACCGTTTCCAGCCAGGGGGCTTCTGTAACTTCAATCCTGAGAATCGCATCCCTCAGTTCAGCCGGACGACAGACGGCGGCAAGCCTGTCCCCGACCAGCCTGGGCCAGGAACCCTTCAGGCACGCAAGCACCCATTGTCCGTGCCGGGATGTTCCCCGTTGAAGCGATAATAGAATATCGAACGCCCGGTCCATTTATTCCCCCGGAATGGGAATCGGAGGTACGGCACAGGCAAACTCATTATTCCGATCCCTAAGGATCGATATGCTATGAAGACCCAGATCGGAACGCACGTAAATGTAACCGTACAGGCGGTCCATCGGGGTGCCGAAATAATCGCGCAGAGAATCGCTTCTTCGAGTTTCCGCACCCAGTTCAAAAGACGTGGATTGAAGGACCGTTCCGTCCGGACCTCGGTATTCTATTTCAACATTCGTGGACTGGCTGTAGGGATTCAGCAGTGAAAGCTCCGTCAGATAATCCACGCTGTCCTCAGCCGCAAGAGGAATTACGAATTCCGCCAGGGGAGTCCCGGAAAGTTCGTGTGTCGTCAGGATGGCATTTTCGTTGTCTAAAAATGAAACCGTACCGACAATCTTGTCCACATCGCTGGACACCTCGATCCATCCTTCCTGCCCCAGAATTGCGGGATCACTCCCGAAGATATTCATCAGATCTTCATTGATCTGATGTTTCACGGGAAGGATCGTTGTTTCTTCGGCTAAAATGGTTCCCTCTGTATCGTGCAGTGTAATCCTCACAGTGGCATCACTGTCGTCATTGGCATTGATCAGATTCAACACCGTGCGTTCGGTCAGAAGAGAAACGAACTGGGGCGAATAGAGCGCAGTAATACCCTCAAATTTTTCGACATCGATGCCGTTGATCGCCGTTTCAGCGCCCCTTATTCTATAATGTCCCCGGAACATTAACCCTATCGAAGAGGAACCTCTCAGGTAACCCGCAATCAAATCCTGTAAAAGAGTCGCCGTATGTTCCCATTGATACAACTGGGGTATGTCCAGTGCCTGAAAAACCTGATTATCCGGGAAATAAAGCTCGGAGGAAGAAACCACCTCATTTCCATCTATCCCACTTATAATAAGAACATCTCCACTCGAAAGCAGCGTCGCGGTGTGACGGCTTCGCGCCTTTCTCAACGAAATATCCAATCGGAAGAAGCGGTTAGCGTAAGGAACGTACATTTCAACGGAGTCCAGAGCGCCCGAAGAATTTGTTCCGCCGGCGATGAGCACATTCCCATCGGAAAGCACTGTCGCCGTGTGATGACTCCGCTCAACATTCATGGATGGGATTTCCGTAAAGGTGCCTGTCGCCGGATCGTAAATTTCCGCGGAACTCAGGTAATTCCCGTTATACCCTCCGGTAATCAGGACCTGTCCGTTTTTCAGCAGCACCGCCTGGTGGAAAGCTCTGCCCGTATGCATCGCTCCCGTGAGGTTGAATTCAGATGTATCGGGATTGTATATTTCCGCGGTGTGCGAAAGGCTGATTCCGTCAATTCCCCCTGCAATGAGCACGCTGCCGTCATACAAACGTGTCGCCGTATGCGCATCCCGGGCAGAGTTCATAAATCCCGCAGTATAGGCAAATGTTTCCGATTCCGGATCGTAAAGTTCGGCTGAAGAATTGATGGAGACGGAATTCTGTCCGCCGGCCACCAATACCTTGCCGTCATGCAACAGGGTCGCCGTATGCCTGTAGCGGGATTGCATCATTGTCCCGACGATAGGAATGAAAATTCTGTCGATCGGATCGTACAATTCTGCGCTTTTACTTACTCGGGCGCCATCCTTGCCCCCCGACACGAGGACTCTGCCACTACCCAAGAGTACTGCGGCATGTCCGTACCTCGGTTCGGACATGTAGTCGTTCGCTCTAAAATTTGGAGGATCCGGTCGGTAGATTTCAGTAGCAGAACTGGCTTGGGGCAATCGGCCGCCGGCAATCAGCACCTGTCCAATCTGCGAGTTATCGAACATATCATCCGTTGTTTGAACCCGCCGGTAGGATGGACCGAGATCACTCTCGTTTTCGGCCTGCAGAATCGATCCGTCCGCGCCATAGTGCACTATTTCATAATCGGTAGAATTGTAATTCGGATTTATCAGGCTCAGCGTGGGAGGCGCTATATTCTTAGCCGGTATGTCAGGCATAATCCAATCATGCAGTTGATACGGAAAACTTTGCAGGGACATGCCATTCATGGCGGTTAGATGGGCTTCAAGAAATGAGGCTTTAATCGTTCCCGTCACAGCAAATCCTACGACACCGGGAAGATCGGAGGATATGTAGAGATGCCCCTGGTTGTCCGCGCTGTTGTCAAACTTGAAAACTTGTGACAACTCAACCGACAGCTGTTCATTAGGAGCCATAGGAGGAAGTGCCACCGGATCCACTCTGGAAGTTTTACCGTCTTCCAATACGAATGTTCTGCCTCCAAAATTCGAAATCGGCGCCAATTGCAGATTGACCGTATTGGTGGAGAGATTTATCAGAGTCAGGCCGGTAAACCGGTCTCTGTTGTTGAAAAATTCGGGCACTCTTAACACCGAGGCATCCGTTAGAAGATCCAGTTCGTTGCTCGTAAAATTCAAGACCGCAATCGTTCCACCGTTTGGAGTGATGGCGAGGCTGGACGGCTGGTCCGCGTTTATATCCGATACGTCTCCGACCAGATAGGATCCGACGATTCCATGGCTCTGCAAATCCTGCTGGAGAACTCGGTCCGTGTTAGACGCCGCATGGAAAGCGTAACGGCCATCTCCGGAAAAGACAATATTCGCAGAACCGATCGGCTTGCCTACCGTTGTTTTGATATTCTGGATTCCGGTGGGATTTGCAACCGGAATTTTTGCTAATCGATTGGCACACAACACCAGCCAGTATTCGTTGTCCGGGGTAAGTACCGTATAGGCGGGATTGGCACCCGTTTGCAATATAAAGCGTATATTGCCTGAGGATGTTTCAAAATAAAATATGACGTCTGTATCTCCCCCGGCGATATTCTGGCTTCCGATAACTCCATATTGACCATCCTGGGATAATACAGGCTTATTATAGATAGTGAATCCGGCGGCCGAATAGACCGTTCGCGCATCCATCGTGAATTTCGTTGTCATCGTTGCCGTGTCGACAAAATATACTTGTGCCGACGATATCTCAACGACCAGCAACGTGCTTCCGTCCGGGGTGAGGGTAACCCGTCCGGGTCTATAAAAGTCCGCCAGCCGTCGCACCTCGTTTCCGGTGGCCATGTCAAATTGTATGACTTCTCCGGTGCCTGTCGAAGAAATGTATCCCCGGCTCCCGTCGGGAGAAAGGGCCAATACGCTGCCGAATCCGAACTGCGCGCCTTCAAACGCAAATGTCTCCTGTAGTTCCAAGGTGTCCATTTTAATAAGAAAAATTCTGTTGTCAAAAACTGACACAACCGCCATCGTATTGCCATCCGGAAGCGGAGTGATCGAAGCCGGATATCCGCCCGTAACAACCCATTCCCTTATTTCCCCTGTTGTTGCAGAAAAAGCCATAACCATACCCGATCCTGTATAGGGTACGAATCCAGTCTGTGAATCCGGGGAAAACACGATATTGGGAGAAATATTGTCCTCCGGCGTTCGAACATTGACGTCGAATACCAGAAGTTCGGAGTTCAGCCCTCCGACCAAAAGAATCCGTCCATCCTTCAGAATATTCGCCGTATGGCGGAATCTTGGAGCACTCATTAAATTGGATACTGCGGCGAAGGTATTGCTTGCGGAGTCAAAAATTTCCGCGCTGTCCGAAGCCGAAACAGATTTTCCGCCTGCCATGAGGATCTTTCCATCTCCCAGGTTTGTGGCGGTATGTTCATACCGTGGAATCCCCATATTCGCGATCGGATGGAAGCGGTTATCTTCGGGATCATAAATTTCTGCAGAAGCCAGAAATCCCCCCCCATTCACTCCCCCCGCGATCAATACCCGCCCGTCCGGAAGCAGGGATGCCGTATGGCCGGCACGGGGAGAATTTAATCCCTCCAACTCTGAATATCCGGCTTCCGGGTCCAGAATTTCAACCACGTCGATGTAATTGTCACAGATTATTCTGTCGCTTTCGGCATTGGCACAGCCACCGACGATCAAGACTGTTCCGTCATCCAGCAGAGTCGTGCTGTGTCCCTCGCGGGCATAATTCATATCCGGGCTGCCATAAAATCTCAAGGTAATCGGATCAAAAACCTCGACAGAAGATAAGAACTGGCCGTTATATCCCCCTGAAATTAAAACCCGCCCATCGCTCAAAAGGATTACATTGGGATTATGGCGGGAGTCATTCATGAAGGTGGTGAGCAGAACAAACTCTCCGGTGGAAGGATCATAGATTTCTGCAGATGAAAGGTAATTGCCATTATAGCCCCCCACGATAAAGACTTTACCGTTCAGCAACCTGACGGCGCCCGCACCGCTGCGGGCTATTTTCATATTCCCCTCGCTTGTTTCATAAATTCCAGTCTCCTCATCGAGGACTGTTTGGAGATTCTGTGAGAACAAACCGGTTGCAGGATCAAACAACTCGGCGGACCTCAGGTATCGATTGTTGTGTCCCCCCGCGATCAGGACTTTACCGTTGTCCAGCGATATGGCCACATGGTTTTCGCGGGGAACGCCCAGATTTCCCACTGTCGGAGAAAATTCGCCACTCTGCGGAAAATAGAAATCCGCGTGGATGTTTACCCTATCCTCATTGGGATTAATCGTGGCAAAAGTTCGCTTCTGTGCCGTAGCAGCAGGAATGAACATAATTCCCATAACTACGAAAATAATTATGGATCGAATATGCATAATGGCTCTCCAACAGGGGCGCCCCCTCCAGCGCAGTTGCCTTCGAACAATATCCACCTTGCCCGATGGCCCTGCAGGGTTCACGGCCCCGAATTGCTCATACAAGTGGTTTTCGGCAGCGTGCTGAAAGTCTTTTTACGGCACTTTTCCCAAACACGCCAATCCGCCTTTAATGTTTCCAATCCCATGAGAAACTCAAACTCAGGACCGGTTGCGTGGGGGGGAATTCTTTCAGACCGGTATCTGTAATTCAAGTATTTATGACAACCTACGATGCTCTTTCAAAAATTGCAAAAACCGCCACAACTATGATTCCGCATGAACATACTCCGTCCCCGCGGATTGGAAACGCGATTATTATATACGTCAGGGATTCGGTTTTGGACAAAATATTTGCCCGCAAAACCGATATAACGGGAACGGAACTTACAGGATATACGTATCATGAATGCTTGTCCACTATCGACAAATGATCCCGCTTAATGTAAAAATTGGGGTTTTGCATCTTTAAAGTTACAGCGATTTTTTCAGAAACGGGTATACTCGTTGGCAAACGGCTTAACATTTATAAGGAGGCAGGGCGTGGTTCGGATCACATCTAATTCAATCAGGACTTTTATCATTGCAACATTACTGACCATGCTTTTTATCCCGGGAACCATCGAAGCACAATCCGCCTCGGCACGTTTGACCGGCATTGTCTGGGATCCATCCGATAATCCGACCGCGGGAGTAATCCTTACAGCGGTCCATGAAAAAACTGGGTGGCAAAATGAAACCGTGAGTGACGAAAACGGTCGTTACCTGTTCCTGGCGTTGCATCCGGGTTTTTATACCGTTTCAACAAGAGCTAAGGGCTTTCAACAGATAACCCGGCGTAATATATACCTGCCTGCCAACGGGAATGTTACGGAATCCTTCACGCTTGACATAGCGTCCGCCGATGAAACCATCCCGATTGAGGAAAGAGTAAATATATATAATTCAGATATATATGGAGATATATCCCGCAAGGATCTGGAAACGCTCCCCGTGTTGTCCCGCAATCCGCTCATCCTGGCAACCCACCTTCCGGGTTTGCAGATAAACGGAGGGACTGAAAGTGAGTCGACCGCGAATGGGGCACGAAAGGGAATGAATCACATAAGTCTGGACGGTCAGACCGTTTCAAACGCTGCGCTCCCCCGCATCGACACCTCCTCCATTGCAGTAAACACAGATACCGTTGAAACATTTCACTTGATCACAAGCGGTGCCAAGGCCGAATTTGGACGCGCAGCCGGAGCGCAGTTAGGCCTTGTTTCCCGAACCGGAGCAAGGTCATGGCATGGGAACGTTTACTACTACCACAGCAATAAGTCATTAAATGCGAATGATTTCATCAATAATTCCACTTCTCTTGAAAAACCGAATTTCCGGCGAAACATTTTCGGCGGAACTGTTTCCGGGCCCCTCTGGAACGAGAAGACCCTCATTTTCGGTAATTACGAAGGCTACCGTATGGGATCCCAAATCGGCAGAAACCGTCTTGTTTTAACGGATGATTCCGATGACGACCCGGATGACGAGAATGAGGGAGAAAACGACGAAGCAAGGGCGGGCGTGTTCCGGTATTTTACTCCTGGAACGGATACACTTCAGTCCTATGATATTCTCGGGAATGATCTTATCGGCATGGCTCCGGAAATTGTAGCGCTGATTGCTCCCACGCCTTCCCCCAACAATAACCTTGTTGGAGATGGATTGAATTCAGCCGGTTACCTTTTTAACAATCCCTTCCATAACAATTCGGACCAGTTGACCGTCCGTATCGACCACACCCTGAAGAGCAACCACCGCATCTACCTGCGCGTCAACTGGAGTCGGAATGATGCGACGGATCTGGCCAATAATGCGGATGCACCGTTTCCAGGCACACCGGAAGGCACCGTCGAGAATCACGCATGGGCATTCAACGCAGGATCCGACTTTACAATAAATCCACAAATGGTCAATGAATTGCAGATAGGGTATATCCGACCCAAAACGGAGCTGATTCGTCCGGCTAGGTCCCTGCAACCCATGTATCAGATCAGCTCGTGGACGAATCCGTTGTCTCCCGATTCCCCTAAGGCTTACGTCTCGCCATTATTTGAGATTTCCGACAGTATTGCTCATTCACGGAACAAGCATACATTCAAGTACGGCGCAACGTTTCGCCGTGCGGGACAGAAGAGTGTGGATTACAGCGGCATTATCCCTGACATGACTTTCGGAACAAGCATGGGAAACCATGTACCCGAAAATATAGGTCCGTATGGAAATACCGTCATTTCGGATGAGGACCGGCAGACTTTTGAAAATCTCTATAATGACCTTCTGGGAAGAGTCGAAAGCATCCGTCAGACCTATTACTACGATTTGGCATCGCCGCTGCCCTTAGGATCCGGAAGGGAACACAGTTTCTCCTCTTTTGAATTCTCAGCCTTCATCCAGGACGACTGGCGTATTCTGCCGACCCTTACCCTGAACCTTGGACTGCGCTATGAATTCAACAGCGTGCCGACAGAACAAAACGACCTTCAACGTGTTCTAGATCCGTCTTCGGGCATTGATGCAGGGGCGAATATTTCCGATTTCACCATCGTTGCCGGTAACGAGTGGCGCAGCCGTAACATTTCCGACTTTGCTCCACGGGCAGGATTTGCATGGGATATTTCCGGTTATGGTACTTTCGTGCTTCGCGGGTCTTACGGCATTTATTACGACCGTCCGATAGGTGCGATAACCGATTTCATAGACGCAAACACCTATAGTTTTTCACAGACCGTTTCGACCTTTCCGAATATGGGCGGCAACGATCTCCGGATCGGAGATGCGCTCCCGTTTCCGACTACACCGGATCCGTTTGATTTGACGCCGCCGGCGACGCGATCCGCCTCCATAGCCGTTCTCGATCCCAATCTGAAAACCCCCCGAATCGACCGGTTCAATCTGACACTGGAACGCAGATTTGGCAGGCACCTTGTCATAGAAGCAAGCTACATCGGATCCCGGGGAAGAAGGCTCTACCAGAACCTCAACTACAATCAAACCAAGACACGGGACGACTTCCTGCAGGCATTCCAGGAAATTACAGCCTACCGTGACCTGGGAACTCCGGTTCCGGACTCCAATACGCTGGTACAGCTATTCGGATCGCCAATTGCGGTCCTGGACAATATCGGCGGTTACTACTTCGACACCGGACAGGTGGGAATAGCGGCCGACACCGTGGACTCGGGTCATTACGATCTCTATCCGGCGGCAGGAATTTCCGATTTCTATCTGCGAAACTACCCGCAATTCAACCAGTTCATTGTCGGGACCGATACGGGTCGGTCCTGGTACGATTCTGTACAGGTCGGATTTCGAGCCAATTCCAGCCCTTTCCGAATGCGGGCCTACTATACATGGAGCAAGTCTCTCGACACCCTTTCTGTCGACGGGGACCGTTTTGTTAGTCCGTCAGACAGCATGGATCCTTTAGCCAATAAAGCTCCAAGCGACTTCGATCGCTCCCATATTTTTAATGTCATGAGCAGTTTCAACATCCCAATCGGGAGAGATCGCCGATTCGGCTCTGAAGCACCACGCGTCATTGACTGGATCTTCGGTGATTGGGAAATAGGCGCTCTGATGGTCTGGGAAAGCGGCCGGCGGTTTAGCGTCACCTCAGGAAGACAGACTCTTTTCGCCGATGTTTACAGTCTGGCGGATTACGCCGGCAGCCGGAATATTGAAGATCTGGATCGAAGATCGGACGGTGCATACTGGTTCAATCAAGCGCAGATCTTTCAGTTCTCGTATCCTTCAGCCGGGGAGATTGGGAATTCAGGGCGGAATTCTTTTAAGGGACCCAAATATCTCAACCTCGACTTTTCGTTCTTTAAGCCCTTCCGTATCGGTGACGACAACCGGCTGCAGATCCGTGCCGAAATATACAACCTTTTCAACAGAGCCCACTTCGGCATTCCGAACACGGATATATCCCAGAGTGACTTTGGGAAATTTACTTCGACGATCGGAACGCCCCGCATGATTCAGCTGGCCCTGCGTTATGAATTCTAGCCGGCTCTATATAACAGGCTCCGAATCAGGATGGCAGTCGAGCCGGTCGAACACACTCGAAATGGGGTGCTTTTGGAGCGCCCCATTTCCATGTTCCTACAAAAAAATAATCCAATGTAACGACACACCTCTAATGGACCGACCGAATCAATCGCATGGCGAATAAGAAAATTCTTCGTGAATGGATTCTTGCTTCCGCTTCTCCACGCCGGAAGGAAATATTATCCAACCTTGGATTGAAGTTCCATATCGATCCCAGCCATCTTCAGGAACCGCCCCGCCGCTCCGACGAAGGGCCGTCCGGGTATGTCGTTCGGCTGGCCCGCTTGAAAGCAAAAGAAACAGCCGGGCAACATGCATCCGCCCTGATTATAAGCGCCGACACAGTGGTCGTTCTGGGAAAACTGTTGCTGGGCAAACCTTCATCCCGGGATGAGGCTTCCGCCATATTGTCCCGTTTAAGCGGGCGATGGCATGAAGTCTGGTCGGGCCTGTGCCTGTACGACTGCGAAAAGAGCCGCTCCCGTTCCATAGCGTCCTGTTCCAGGGTACATTTTCGCACACTTACGCCTTTCGATATCGAGTGGTACCTTAATACGGGAGAATACAGGGACAAGGCCGGGGCTTACGCAGTTCAGGGCCATGCTGCGCTTTTCATCGATCGTATCGAGGGATGCTACTTCAACATTGTCGGGTTTCCCGTATCCGCATTCGAAATCCTGTGCAGAAAATCAGGAATCCGCCTGCAGGATCATCTCACCGTGTGAACGTACGAATGTACGAACGTGAAAAACTCTTATTGGAGTGCGAGCAGACAAAAAATAAATGGATACGGCAATTGTGAGACGGAAATACACCGGATAAAAAATGCTATCTTACATGTACGGAAACGAAATAGTACAGCATCGTTCCTCTTTCTTAGCTGTATCGAAACAAACACGCATCATGCCGGTATTAAACGTTAGCAAGAAGCCTTGTTCCTTCCGACTGCATCAAAATGCATCCCAGGAATGATTCGCACTCCGACGGATCGGAGCGCGAATGCCATTCCCCCTCGTTCGCACGTTCACACTTTACTACGTTTACACGAAGTTCTATTTCTATCCCCACCGCAGCTTTTCCCGCAACAGATCGAAAAAGGAGCTGCCGGACGGCAGCACAAGCCGCATAAGAGACTCGGCCCGGCTGATCTTGAGGCAGTCCTGCTCCAGCAGCGGCATTCCGACCTGCCCGTCAACGGTCAGCATGACATCGTTGCCGCGGCGCAAGGATATATGCACTATATCGTGGTTCGGTATTACCACCGGCCTGTTGGAAAGGGCATGCGGGCAAATGGGAGCGATAAGAATAGCATCGAGAGTCGGATAAAGGATGGGTCCGCCGGCAGCCAGAGAATAGGCGGTGGAACCGGTCGGAGTGGAGATAATAAGACCGTCGGCACGTGTCAGCAGCATGGGCTGCGCATTGATGCTGATCTCCAGATCGATAATGCGGGCCAAAGCGCCCTTATTAATGACGGCGTCATTTAAAGCCCGGTATCGGGCAACGGTCTTGTCCGCTTTAATGACTTCGACATCGAGAAGCATCCGCTCCTGCAATTCATATTGCCCCGTAATCAGACCGTTGAAGGCGGAATGCATTTCTTCAATTTTAAACTTGGTGAGGAAACCCAGGGATCCGAGGTTAATACCAATGATAGGAACCCCGGTGGCTCCCACAAGACGGGTGGCGTAAAGCAGGGTTCCGTCGCCCCCGAACACGCCGATGGCGTCCACGGTCCCCGCGAGTTTTTCGGTGGATACGACCGTAGCGCGCACCGGAAACTGTTTCGCCGTCGTCTCATCGATAAAAACTTCCACATCCCGGACTTGCAGCCATGGAATGATATCGTCCACTATCGCCGGCACCCGCTCATCATGCCACTTGAAGATCAAGCCTATCTTTTTTATGGAATTATTCATGGGGGGATAATACTCCCGTTGGCAGTTGAAGGTACAATAAAAACTCCTGATTCCCTCCGGCGCCGGTTACCGACGAGGCAACCCTGCCGACAATCCGGTATCCGGCCCGGCGGGCGTAATCCGCAACGGAATCCACCGCACCAGCCTGCTTTTCGGCTTCGCGAACTATGCCTCCTTTGCCGACTTCGCCCTTCCCAACCTCAAATTGGGGCTTCACAAGAACTACAATATCTATAGGTTCCGATCCCGCCGGTGTTGAGACAGTCCTGGCCAGAGCCTCCTTCAGAGGCCCCAGTATTTTCGTCAAAGAGATAAACGAAAGGTCGCCGACTACCACGGAAATCCCTTCGGGAAGATCCTCCGCGGTTAAATTTCTCACATTAAAAGCGTCCCGGACAATCACCCGGGGATCGGACTGAAGCTTCCATGCGAGCTGACCTCTGCCTACGTCGAATGCAGTCACTCCGGCGGCTCCGTTCTGCAGCAGGCAATCAGTAAATCCTCCCGTAGACGCGCCCAGATCGGCGCAGATCCGGCCCTGTACGGAAATGTTGAAATGTTCAAGAGCATCCTGCAGTTTTACGCCGGCGCGGCTGACGAAAGGAAGTTGCCGGAGAATTCGAACTTCCGATCCGGCATCCACCATCTGCCCGGCCTTGGTTATTTTTTGCTCTCCGACCAGCACCTTGCCGGCAAGCAATAATGCCCGGGCTTTCTGCCGTGTTTCCGCATGTCCGCGTTCCACAAGCAGAATATCGATACGCTTTTTCATGTCAGCGTTCCTATATCACAGGAGGAAATATTTAAAACCGTTGATTATATACTGAATCCCAGGTTTGAAATAGTCGCGAACCTTTTCAATCAGCCAAATCCTCCATCTTTAATTGTAAATCTTGAAATTCCTCTGTTATAAACGAAGTTGATATGAATATCGAAGGGAAAGATCTGCGAAACAATTCGCCTGCGGAAGGGGAGGAACCGCCCCCGTTCTTGCGCAGCTGGAACCGTATCTACATGGCCATCGCGCTATACACCTGCGCGTTGATCGTTGTTCTGTATCTTATTACCGTTGTTCTGAACCGCTAGCCGCATATGCATCTTGCCGACTGGATTATTGTCATAATCTATTTTGCCTACGTCATTGTAGAAGGATTCCGCTACGGCAGGAAGAATCAAAACATCGACGATTATTTCCGAGGCAAAAGATCCTTGAGATGGTGGGCCGTCGGCCTTTCCGTTATGGCGACACAGGCCAGCGCCATCACCTATATCGGAACCACCGGACAGGCATACGACGCGGGAATGTCCTTCATCCAGGTCTACCTTCCCCAGCCGATTGTAATGATCGTTCTGTGCATGACCTTCGTTCCGTTCTTTTACCGCGCCAATATATTTACCGCCTATGAATATCTCGAGAAGCGTTTTGACGCTAGAACGCGAAGCCTGACCAGTTTCCTGTTTCTGCTGTCCCGCGGGCTGGCCGTCAGCCTGGTCCTGTACGCGCCGTCCATCATCCTGGCCGTTATCTTCGGCTGGAGCGAGGTCTTCACCGTCATCGTGATGGGCGCATCCACCATTCTTTATACGACCGTCGGCGGCAACAAAGCCGTCATAATGATCGATGCCAAACAGATGCTCCTGATGTTCGCCGGAATTTTTGTGGCTTTCGCCCTCTTCATATCCCAGTTCCCGCAGCAATATTCGATTATGGATGCCATCCACCTGGCCGGTCTCGAAGGGAAATGGAACAATATCGATCTCTCCGTGGATCCGACCAACTCGTATACGCTGCTCTCGGGAATGCTTGGAGGATTCTTCCTGGCCCTGTCTTATTTCGGCTGCGACCAGAGCCAGGTCCAGCGCTATCTCACCGGGAAATCATTGACCGAGAGCCGCCTGAGCCTTGTATTCAACGCCTTCCTGAAGGTCCCCATGCAGTTTCTGATCCTGGCTCTGGGCGTTTTCATGTTTGTCTCCTATCACTTCGTCAAACCGCCCCTCAATTTCAATGCCGATTATCACCAGACACTGAAGGAAGAGGCCGGGGAGCGGTATGCCGAATTGGAGAAACGGTACGATGCCGCTTTTCTCGCGAGGAAAGGCGCTGCACTGGCTGTAAAGCAGGCCCGGGATAACGGCAATCCCGCACTTCTCAATGCTGCTGAAGCGCAATATCTCCGCGCCGAGTCGAAATTCAGGGAGTTAAGGGCGGAAAACCGTTCGCTGCTGGAATCCGTGACAGGGAAGAATCCCTCCAGCGAGGTGAATTACATCTTCCCTTCCTTCATCATCCGCCATGCACCAACCGGCATCTTAGGAATTATCCTGGCTGTAATCTTCGCAGCCGCCATGAGCACCTTTTCGTCTGAAATCAATGCCCTTGCCAGCGCGACCGTCATTGACTTCTACAAGCGCTATTTCAGGAAATCTGCCAGCGAAGCCCATTACTTGCGGGCCTCCCGGGGCGCCACGCTTTTCTGGGGCGTATTCGCCACGGCCGCCGCATGCTTTGCCGGGCAACTCGGATCGTTGATTGAAGCCGTCAATAAAGTGGGATCCTACTTCTACGGCCCGATTCTGGGCGTATTCCTTCTGGCGTTTCTGGTAAAAAAATGCGGCGGTCGGGGGGCATTCTGGGGGCTGATCGCCGGGCAGGCAGCGGTCCTGGCTGTCGCGCAGTACACTTCCATTTCCTACCTTTACTATAACGTTGTGGGGACCGTCGTCGTGGTGGCCGCGGGCACGGCAATCAGCCGACGACAAAAACCAATTCAAGGTTGAAAATTACAGGTTGAAGATTCATCAACAAATTGCGCAATGGTCCCGAAAGAATACAATCGTCATTAAGAATGGCGAAGCACTGCCCGGTGCCAGCCTGCAGGCGGTGGCGGACTACTCTATCCCGTGGGACGGGATGCCGGCCCTCGAGTCAACCCGGACCGTCAAATGAGAGCGTTGCTGCTTTCCGTCCGGTTCGACAAAACCGAGGCTCGGGTCGGGAATGAGATCCGGTGCGAGGTTGAAGCGGGGAACGCTTCGGCAGCGGGCGATGGGGCATAATGCCGGCCGGAATCGGGCTGCCTCCGGGGGCCGAAGCTTCCGTCACGCCCATTGATTTTATTATTCACTCTGAGAAGGGGAATGATTGGACACGAAGAAAAGTGGAGGCGCCGATCGGACTCGAACCGATGAATCGAGGTTTTGCAGACCTCTCCCTTAGCCACTTGGGTACGGCGCCCCTGTCAAGCCCGCATTCGGGGTGGGAAAGTCATTGTATTCCATTGACTACCGGCTGTCCACTTTTTACAACGCAAATCTTCAATCCGCTTAATAGCTGTGCCCCGTGATTTTGGTTTTGCCCCGGAAGGCCCAGTAGATTGCTATGGTGTAGGCGAGTACGAACGGCATACCGATCAGGGCTATGATGGCCATGATACCCAGAGTCTTCGGCGAGGATGACGCATTGGCAATTGTAAGACTGTAAGCGGCGGAGGTGCTCGAGACGACAAGGTTGGGGTACAGGGTGAAACTGAACAGGCAAACCAGCATCAGTATTGTAAAAGAGGAGGAAAGGAAGGCGTAAAAAGGGCGTTCCATATAAATCGCCCGGGGAATGTTTGCGAAGGCGAATACCAGCAGGATTATAATGACCCAGGACCATGGATGCTCGCGAAAGTTACCGGCTATTTCCGGACGGCCCGCCAATATAAAGATTGTCGCCAGCATATAGCAGACCAATGTGAACCCGAACCCCCGCCACATCCATCGATGGATTACCTGCTGTATCTCCCCTTCCGTTTTTAGAAACAGGTAGATGGCGCCGTGCATTACGGCAAAAGCAACCGTCAGAAGTCCGATGAGAATCGGATAAGGCCGCAGGAGATCTAAAAAGGTCCCGGTAAAAACGCCTTCGGCATTGACGGGAATGCCTATCAGGGCGTTACCGGCGGCGACGCCGAACAGAAACGTAGCCAGCAGGCTGGCTCCGAAAAAGGAAACGTCCCAGAACTTTCTCCAGGCTTGAGACTCTCTCTTGCTCCGGAATTCAATGGAAACGGCGCGGAAAATGAGCGCGAAAAGCAGAGCCATGAAGGCTATATAGAAGCCTGAAAACACCGTGGCGTATGCATTCGGAAACGCCGCAAACATCGCGCCGCCGAAGGTGACGAGCCATACCTCGTTGCCGTCCCAAAGGGGGCCGATGGAATTGATCATCAAGCGGCGCTCGTGGTCGTTCCGGGCGGTCAGATGCAGGATACCGACCCCGAGATCGAATCCGTCCAGGATGGCGTAGCCCGCAAGAAGAACGCCTAGCAGAATAAACCAAAGCAGGGTTAGATCCACAGCCTGACTCCTCGCTTTAAAAAGAGTCCACTGCAGGCGCCGGTAAATTCCTGCCAAGGACTCCAATCCACATTGTCCTGCTTAAAACGATAAACCGGTATAAAAAAGAAGCCGGACTTACTCCGAAGTCGACACACTCTCGGGACCTTTCTTGATTTTCTCGTTAAGAAGATAGATCCAGACGGCGAACAGCATTATGTAAATAACTCCAAACATCACGATGGACCCAACCACACTGGAAGCGGCAAGTCCCTTCGACACCGCATCGCCGGTCTTCAGCAGATTGTAAACAATCCAGGGCTGCCGGCCGACTTCAGCCGCAATCCATCCAAACTGGTTAGCTATAAATGGTCCGACAACTGAAAAAACGAACACCCAGAGAAGCCATTTTTTCTGAAACAGGCTGCCTTTTTTATAACACCAGAGGCCATACAGGGTGAGGACAATAAAGTACATTCCGAGCCCGACCATTATATGAAAGGTAACGAAAGGGATTGCGACCGGAGGCACATCCGGCTCGAACCGGTCCAGACCCGCGACGGGTTTGCTGGAATCGCCATGTACCAGTAAACTTAGAAGACCGGGAACCTCGACTTTATATTGCATGGTTTTCGTTTCACTGTCGGGTATGCCGAAAAGAAGCATGGGGGTTCCGGTTTCCGCTGTTTCGTAGACACCCTCCATGGCAGCCAGCTTGGCGGGTTGATATTCGCCAACGATTTTACCCTGCCTGTCTCCGGAATATACAATCACCAGCGACGCAATCGCACTTACGACCAGGGCGGGCACAAAAGATCTTTTGGCAAATCCCGTATGCCTGTTTTTGAGCAGATAATAGGCGGATACGCTCATGATAAAAAAAGCGCCCAGGATCAGGGCGCCTATAAGGACATGGGCCAGTCGATCCATGGCTGAAGGATTGAAAACAACCTTCCAGAAATCGGTCAGTTCCGCTCTTTGGACAACCCCCGCCGGGCTTTCTACATCACGGATGGCAAATCCCGCCGGAGTCTGCTGCCAGGAAATCGCAACGATGATCCAGATTGCGGAAAAAATGGATCCCAGCGACACCATGATGGTCGAAAAGAAATGCACCTTCGGGGAGACCTTGTCCCATCCAAAAACCAATAACGCCAGGAAACCCGATTCCAGGAAAAAAGCGAAGATTCCTTCGGCCGCCAGGGCAGCCCCGAAAACATCCCCGACATATCTGGAGTATACCGCCCAATTCGTTCCGAACTGGAATTCCATGACGATTCCCGACGCCACCCCGATGGCGAAATTGAGCGCAAATATCCGGACCCAGAATTTTGTCGCAGCCTCGTATTGAGGATCCCTGGTTTTCAGGTATCTGCCTTCCAGGTAAACCAGAAATATTCCCAGGCCGATGGTCAAGGGAGGGAATAAATAATGAAACATGATTGTAAGGGCGAACTGTATTCGCGAAAGGAGAACGACATCCATAATATTTCCCCGCTTGGCTGGCCGTCGAACGGCGCAGACGGATGAACAAGGATCCTCGAAGCCATCATGTTCTGTGACTATTTTATAAGGCACTTTACCCGGTAGTAGCAAGCAAAGATAATGATCACAGCCACAATTTCCTACTGCGCGTCCTGCATGGAGCCAATCCGCATTTATTAGGCCTCCTGGTTCCTGTCTCCTATCAGTTCAAAAGACGAACCTTGTATTCGCTCCTACCGCCACCTATCGTTTTTTCACTCTGGGCTGTTCCCCGCGCCCGAAACTCGAGATTTTGCTAAATCCGTTCCCGTGCATAAAACATCAACCCCACCAAGAAATTCGTATTCCATATGAAGTCCGACACTGCACCGGTCGATGAGACATATAGGCGACTCGGATAGCCAATACCGACTTGCAGGCAGGATTGATGACTGATAAAAATAAGCACGGCATCCAACCGGAGTTCTCCGAAAGCGAATATGTCGAATCCATCCTGAACACCCTGGACCAAGAAATGGCCTTTGCCGGGAAGAATTCAGGAACGGTCAAACCCTCAAAGGAAATGGATTTGCTGGTTGCGGACCTGCTGGGATACTTAGGGATTGAAGATTGAAGAAGGGATCTGATTGGCTATCCTATCGTTTAGGCAAATTGAATAGCAGGTGCATTGCAACATCTGAATTTAAATTTTTGATTTTTAATTCATGCAATTATTGACCTGACATACGGCATAATTCCTTCCCTGGCCCCATCATCCTGTTTTTAATCTTTAATTTTCAATCTTCAATTTTTCATTATTGCATCCGTCCTCATTCGATTAAAAAAGGCTTGCATCCAGATGTGCACTGGTGCCAAACTCGTTCTGTCAAATTATGCTTTATTTCCGCTTTAACAATACATTACTGCTTCGATTCGCTTTCACCGGTACAGGTACGCTATCCGCTTATTCTGTAATTTTTTCCGTTCAAATACCTGATTGTGCATACCCTTTCCGTAATCGGACGGCGAATAATGGGATCCCCTAATGCAGCAATATTATTAAGGAGGAGTTTTTATGTCTGACGAAACAACCAACAAGAGCGAGGGAGGAGGCCTGAACCGCAGGAATTTCCTCAAGAGCGCAGGGGTCATCGTCACCGGGAGCACGCTCGGCGCCGGAATATCTCTGACTCCGGAATCGGCGGCGGCCGCCCAGGCGATCGCAGCGGTTCCCACAACAATCACACAGTTCCGCTGTCCCGTCTGCAGCAAGAATTACGGCAGTTTCGCCGATCTGAAACACCACTTCGGCACCGACCATCCGGATGCCGTCGTTCCGGTCACCACCAAACTCAACATCAACGGCAAGGATTGCGAAGTCCTGATCGAACCCCACTGGACCCTGCAGCGCACGCTCCAGTTCAAACTCGGCCTTACGGGGGCCAAACACATGTGCGACCGGGGCGTCTGCGGCTCCTGCACCGTCATCATCGACGGCCGGGCCGTAATGTCGTGCACCACCCTCGCCGTGGAATGCCAAGGCAAGTCGATCCAGACCGTCGAGGGCATCGCGGCCGATCCCAAGTGG
>DKBB01000368.1 GCA_002451015.1 Acidobacteria bacterium UBA6911 | reverse complement strand
CCGCCTGTCTGCCTGATTTGCTCTCAAAAATGACACCCCTGGCCTTGTTGCCGTCCATTATGGGCTCGGTCCCCCATGAATGGAGATATGTCTTAACACCCGCTTCTTCCATCATGTCCTGAAACAAACACTTTGATATTTCCGCATCGATGTGGGCAGAATATCCCACCCTCTTACCTGTTGCATAAAAAGGGGAACGGTTGCTGTAGTAATCGACAAGTTTTTTATCGGTCGAACCCCAGTGTTCTTTTTTGGGATAATCAGCCGCTTCCCTCTTATCCAGTCTTTCTATCCACTCCTGGGTAATGCCGGCTATCACTTGTTTGCCGTTAACATCGGTCATGGCGGGGATGATGGTTACCAGCCCGCCGGTGCCCATGCCGCCAAGGTGCTCATATCTTTCAATAAGGACCGTGTCCGCGCCGCTCCTTGCCGCGGCCAGCGCCGCGCCGATGCCACCGGGTCCGCCGCCCACGACCACAACATCGGCTGTGCGGCATACCTTTGTCTCACGGGCAGCTTCCCTGATTGTCTTACCGGATATCTGTGTCGACTTGGCGGATTGGGCTGACAACGGAATCGCCATGCCTCCCGCACCAATAGCAACGGCTGCAGTCCCCTTTATTGCTGTATTCTTAACGAATTCTCTCCGGGTTATCCCGTTTTTCACTTCTTTGGATAATTTCATGGCAAACTCTCCTAACTGAAATTAATTCAGTTCTAATCAAGCTATACACAGCGTTCTATGTAATTGCGCATAGATACCTTAGAGTATCGTTACCTTGATGCCATTCGTCAAAGATATATTCTCGGCGGATGCAATCATGTCATCAATCGGTGGCAAATATTTATTGTGGGTTGCAACGCGACGATTGAGTTTCCAGACCCGCTCAATGGGATTCAAATCAGAGCTATACGGGGGCGGAGAAAACAGCGTGAACCATGGCTCAGCTGCTTTCCTCCATTCCTTGTGTAAAACAGTATGGTGATACCGAACGTTTATTTCAAATACGCGCTTTAGTCCCTGAAACTTTTTTATTGACAAAGGGTGATTCTCCCAAATACGATCAGAGCAAATAAAAATCCTGTGTATTTAATAGTAACCCGAGACATGGCTAAAATTCAGCCAGAATAATGACACGCTTTCGTTTAAAGTATTGACAGCAATGAAAAAGCTCGATACTAGCACCAAACCGGCATTTTAAGGCCAACATTGGTGCTATCTCAGATCATGGGGGATTTAAAATGAGTAAGATTTTAACCGCAGCAACCCTGTTGCTTTGTCTTGCCCTATCCACCAATGTTTTTTCTCAAACCAATGCTTCATTGAGTGGGACGGTTACAGACTCTTCGGGAGCCGTGCTTCCCGATGTGATCATCACGGCAACCAACAACGCCACCGGCGTTAAAACGACCGGTTTGTCCAACGATGCCGGCGCCTATAGCTTCCCAAGCCTGATGGCCGGCACGTACACGGTAAGTGCCGAGCTGGTGGAATTTCAGAAGCAGACATTTACGGATGTCTCGCTCCAGGCTTCCGGGCAGCGCCGCCTGAACTTTACCCTTGAAGTGAGCGAAATCGCAACCAGGATAGAGGTCACTTTCACGGCAAAGGATTTGGTGTTGGAATCGAGTTCCTCCGTTGGTGACGTGCTGAGCGAAGAGACCATGGAGGAACTGCCTCAGGTCAATCGAAATGCCCTGGATCTGGTCAAGGTCATGTCGGGCGTTGTTCTGACCGACAACACCATCTTCAACGCCAACGAAACCAGTTTTGCCGGTGTCGGGGCCAACGGTATCAACATCCAGCGGGATGGAGTAACGGTGAATGACGTGCGCTGGCCGACCGGTCTCAATGCCGCCACCCGCGTCAACCCGGATCTTGTGGGTGAATTCCGCATGATTCTGGCTCCTGTCGATGCCGAAGCCGGTCGCGGCAATGCGCAGCTGCAGATTTCGACCCGATCGGGCACGAACGAATACCACGGATCCCTGGTCTGGAACATCCAGAACACGGCGCTGGACCCCAACACATGGGAGCAGAACCGCGTGGGCGGCGCGCCTCCATGGAGAAACCAGCACCAGTATACAATCAGCGCAGGCGGGCCGATCATCAAGAACAAGACCTTNNATAGCGGTCCTCACAACGGCATTCTGCGCCATACGAGCGTATGGGGCCCGATCACCAATCTTGGCTCCTTGGCTCCAGACTGTTCGAACCTGGAGATCGCAGGCGTGCCGTTCAGCGAATCCCCCGACTGGGTCAACCCCGATCCCTGGGATCCCAACCGCCCCGGGAGAGATCCCAGCGGATTTATCGATTACTTCATAGGCACGCTCTACGAGACAAACAACTACGAGAAGGGCGACGGCCTCAATACAGCGGGATTTAAATATCCGCGGACCTTGAAGGGTGCCGACAACCGGTTCGGTATCGGCGAGGATACGTACCGGAAACAGATCAACGTGCGCATCGATCACATTCTAACCAATAACCACCGGATTAGCGGATCCTGGAGCTGGGAAAGAGACGACGCGGACAACAACTTCTTCCAGACCCCGGACGGTTATGGAGGTCATAACTTCAGAAAGCCGATGGTTCTCACGGCCAGCTTGACTTCCACCTTGAAGCCGACCTTGCTGAACGAATTCCGTTTCGGGATGTCCCGTACCGGAACCAACGGCACCGCAGCCTACAACAACCAGCAGGACAATACGGGGGAGAAGGTCCGGGAGCTCTACCGTTCACTCGGCATGGTGACCTCGGACGGACAGGAAGTCGTCGTAGGGCCGGGCATGGGGGCGTTCAGCTGGGCCGCCGACACTCAAAACGGAAACTTTTACGGCGGCAGAGGAAACCTTGCCGCCGCCATATCGGATACGAGCCCGAGGTGGTCGGTAGGAAATACCATAACCTGGTCGCGCGGTTCGCATTCCATACGGTTAGGCGGGGAGTTCCGGCGCCAGTCGTCCGAAGTGCATGAAATGTGGACTGGGAATTTCTGGATTGGCCACAATCCCTGGCCCTACATCCACGGCGGGGAAGGAACGGTTGCCACGCCGAACACCTTCGACCATGTAGTCGGAAATCTCGCGGGTGCTGGTGGAAACTCAGGGAATCAGCGCGCGCTGAGAGATCTGCTGGTTTTCCAGACCGGGTCGGGGGACAGAATCCACCAGTGGCGGTACGTGAACAATATCAGCGATACCGTTTTTAACGATCCGCTGGCGGAACCTGCCATGGTGCGCGACACCATCCAGAAAGAATTTTCGTTGTTCTTCAAAGACGACTGGAAGGTTACGAACAATCTCACCCTGAACCTGGGCGTGCGCTATGACTACTTCGGCGTGCCGCANNCCGGACCTGCAACTCTATTCCGCGGACACAAACAACATAGGACCCGCCATAGGATTTGCCTACCAGCTGCCCTGGTTCGGCACAGGCAAGACCACGATTCGCGGCGGCTACCAGATCAGCTACATCGGTATGGTAGGAAATTTCGCTACCATTGAAGCCGCGGCCGGTCGGGCGCCGGGATTGAGTTATCTCAACACCTATCGGAGTGTCCCAGCTGAAAGCACGTACCTCGGTTTTGGGGACCTGGCTAATTTCGATGGGATTCCATTACCCGAGGACGTGGTTCCAGGATTCACCGAGTTCACTCTTTACGACCGCCAGCAGAATATTGCGTCCTTTGCGTCCTCTTATCAGCACCCGTACGTTCAGAATATCACTTTTGCGGCGACGCGCAACGTAACCTCGAGCCTGGTTGTGGACTTGCGCTATATCGGCACCCTGACGCGCAAGAATTTCAGCTCCCTGAACCTGAACATGCCCAATTTTACCACCAACGGATTGCTCGAAGCCTTCGACGCTGCGCGAAGAGGCGAAAATCCGCCACTTCTGGATGATTTGATGGCCGGGTTGTTACTTGGAGGAGGGGTTACGACGCCTATCGGCGATACCCAACCTGCCGGGGACGCGTTGAGACGTTCCGCGGGTCGAGCCTCCCTACTCCCGGCGTTTTCCCCCGGCTGGTTCCAGAGTTTCAATACCATGCTCGCCAACGGGGATTACGACGGGCTGGCCAATGCGCTCAACGTCCTGTCCCTGCCGGGCGGACAACCGGGAGAATATATGGAAATCAACGGCTTCCCGGTGAACTTCATCAAGGCCAGTCCGCAGTTCAACGACGCAACTTACTATACCAACCAGGGCCATTCCAACTATCATTCGTTCCAGGCGCAGGTGACGCTGCGGCCGAGGTCCGGATTGAACTTTCAGTCGACTTACACCTGGTCCCGGAACCTGGGTATATCCCCCAGCGGCACGGTAACCAATCCTGAAGATATCTGGATGGATTATACGCTGCTTCCCTCCCATCGTAAGCACAACTGGGTAACCTACGGCGGATATGAATTGCCCTTCGGTCCGGGAAGACAGTTTGGCGGCGAAACGACCGGGATTGTGGCGCGCTTGATTGAAGGCTGGCAGACATCCTGGATCTTCAATGTTACCAGCGGAAGCCCGCTGAGCATTACGGCGAACAATACGCTTTACGCAAACGGAGTGCCGGATATGGTCAACGAAGGTTTCGACTTCGATTCCGTGGGTGTCTACTGGCCGGATGGAGCGGGTGCCGGAAACTATTTCGGCAATCGCTATGATCAGGTCCGGGACCCGGTTTGCAGCGACAGTTCAATTATTGATCCAAGCATTCAGGGCCGATGCACGCTCAATGCGGTCAGAAATATCGAGTCCGGAAATGTCGTGCTGCAGAATGCCATGCCGGGCCATCAGGGTAACTTCGGCCTGAACCGACTGACAAACATCACCCGGTGGACCCTGGACATGTCATTTTCCAAGTCCGTACAGCTGACCGAAAGCAAAAGCTTCAGAATCCGGGTGGATGCAAGCAATATACTAAACCATCCATTTGCTTCCGGCACACTGGGATCCACCGGCACAAGGATCGTTTTCCCGACCCCTCCTTCCGTTAGCCTCACCGGCGGGACTTTTGGAGCCTTCGAATATAAAGTGGGAGGCCGTACATTTCAAATGATGGCGCGTTTCGACTTCTAGATCTAGACAAGGAGCTATCAGTCGATCGCCCGTTCTAATGGCAAAAAAAACTCCCCTGGTTCTCAGGGGAGTTTTTTTATATCAGCGACAGCTGATTGCCCTAGGATGGAAAGTCCACAATATGATGGAATGAGGCAGGGTGCCATGATCCCCCGGATAATTTTTTCAGTAATATTTTTTCTGGCAGCCGGTTCCTTGATAGGGATAGCACAGGAAATGTATGTGCCTTCGCTTTCCGGAAGAGTGTTGGCGGACGGGCGTCCCGTCACCCGGATGGTTGAGGTGCGGCTTGAAGGGATGGATGCATCCATCGTAGCCACAGCCCATACTTTAGGTAATTCTGAGTTCACCTTTCGCGATGTCAGACTGCAGTCTACCCAGAACTATTATCTGGTCATCCGCGATCCCGACTATCAAGAAACTCGTTACAGGTTGTATTACCAGGATTTTGAGGAGGATACCTTAAACAAGGGGATTTTCACCCATATCGGTATTATTACAATCAATATGGAGAGCATTCCGCCGGAGAAAGATCTAATAGAAGGACCGAAAGCGGTATCCGTCCGGCAACTCACCGCGGAAATCCCGGAGAAAGCCCGAAAGGAGTACGACAAGGCTCTCGAGGATATCGCGGCCGGTGACGGCAAATCCGCCGTAGAACGTCTGGAAAAGGCGATCCAACTGGCTCCGGAATACTACAATGCGCTGAACAAGCTGGGTGTGGAGTATCTCAATGACCGCCGCTATCGCAAAGCCGAGGAAGTCCTGAATCGGGCTCATGATATCGATCCAAACGATCCGCTGCCGCTGACCAACCTCGGTGTCCTTTATTTTCGTGAAGGCGAAGAGCTTGCTTCGGATAAATCCGGCAAGGACGCTACCCGGCTTAAGGAGGTAGAGGCGTTAAACAACAAGGCTGTTGAGGCACTCGAGAAGGCACGGCTGTTGGATCCTCAGGCGCCGCGGGTGAATTTCTACCTCGGCACGGCCCTATACCGTGTCGGTTCCTACGAACGAGCCGAGGTTCTGCTCTTGAATGCCCTGGAACGGGATGGGACTTTGCACGAGGCACGAATGACTTTGCTGAATATTTATACCCGCCTAAAGCGATATGATGCTGCACTGGAACAGATTACGGCTTATTTGAAAGCCAACCCGGAAGCCCCCCAAAGGGAGCAGCTCGAAGCTTTCCGGGATAAAATTAAAGAAGCATTGGAGCCGTAGGGATGGAGAGCGGAAAGAGGTTGCGAAGAATACGCCTTATTTCTTTGATTATGGCTGCAATGGAGTAGAATAGACGGAATTTAAAGCATTCCCGATGATACTTGGAAAGGAAGAAGCGTTGCTGTTTTCTACCTGACAAACATCCAGGTTCTGCCTAAAAGGAGAAGACTCGTGATCAGATCCTTCGCGGCTGTAATGTTAGTTGTATTTGGAATCCTCGCTTTGCCGGCACTCCCGCAAGTGAATACACTACCGAAGCGTTTAAACAGGGAGGCAGCGCCCGTAATCGAAAACTTCACCCCTGTTACGCAACAGATGCTGCTGAATCCCAGTCCGGACGATTGGCTGATGTTCAGCCGGACTTACGACGCCCAACGTTATAGCCCTCTCGATGAGATTAATCGCAAGAATGTGAACCGGCTCCGCCAGGTCTGGACGCGAGGACTGGCGGCAGGCACCAGCGAAGGCATACCCATTGTCTACCAGGGTGTCATGTATACACTCGACTCAGCAAGCGCCGTCCAGGCGCTGGATGCCACCAATGGGAAGCTGCTTTGGGAATACCGCCGCGACACCAATGCTCCGTCGGAAGGCGATGTCTCAAATCTGAACAATCTTGCCATTTATGAGAATTTCCTATTCTATTCCGCCCCGGACGGCTGCCTGGTATCCCTGGACGCCTCCACTGGCAAAATGAACTGGGAAACCCGGGCCGGGCCGCTGCCGCACAGTTCGGGTCTGATGGTTGTAGAGGGTAAGGTGATTACCGGACGGGCGGGTAAAGAATTGCGTGCCGATTGTCATATTGCAGCCTACGATGCAAAAACGGGGAAAGAAGTTTGGAAATTCAATGTCACCCCTGCGTCGGATGATCCGGGAGGGGACACCTGGGGAGATTTACCGGAGGAGAGCAGGATAGCGTCAATCTGGGGGCTTCCCGGCACTTACGATCCCGACCACGGCTTACTCTACTGGGGGATTTCCAATCCTATGCCCAACTCACGCCTCGAACGGCACGGGAAACCGGACGCGATCGCAAATTCGGCGCCCGCTGAACTGTACACCAATTCGACCGTCGCCCTGAAGGCCGATAACGGTGAGCTCGTTTGGTATTACCAGCATTTACCCGGAGATGACTGGGGAACGGATCACTCGTACGAGCGGATTCTGCTTAGCGCCACATTGAAGCCTGAACGCAGATTCCTGCGTTGGATCAATCCGGACATTGCGGGGGATGAAGTCAAGGACGTCATCATTTCCGTGGGAGAGCCGGGAGGAATATGGGCTCTGGATCGCGTCACCGGCCAGTTTCTATGGAGTACGCCGTTCCCGCACCGGATCCCCGAATTTTACCTCTCCAAGATCGATGCGCGTACGGGCCGGACATACCTTAATGAATACCAACTCATGAACGAATCCGGCAACCGCAGAGTTGTGTGTTACTTCAATTCAAGAAGCCCTTGGCCGCCGGCTTACAATCCCCGAACCGGCTCCATCTATATCCCGTACATCGATAGCTGCCTGGATATCACCCTGGGGGGGAGACGCATCAGTGTGCCTATCCCGGGTTCGGAACAGGCCGGAGCCAACCGCAGCTTGAGGGAGCTGTCAATTTTAGACGATCCTATACCCTTTACGGGTCTTGCCAAGATGAACATAGTGACCGGAGAGATCGAGCGATTCGACGCGGGGCCCGCCCCCGGGAACGGAGCCGTGCTGGCTACGGCCGGAGATCTGGTTTTCTGGGGGGACCTGAACCGGCGATTCAAAGCTTTCGATGCGGAAACCGGCATAATCCTTTGGGAAGCGATACTCGGAGGGACCGTTTCCGTGAGCAACATTACCTATGCCGTTGGAGGAAAACAGTACATTGCAGTGTTAACGGGTGATTCGAGGGCAATCCCGGACCTGCTGCAGAAAACACCGCAATTCAAACCTCCGCTGGGGCACAACGCAATCTATGTTTTTGCATTGGAGGAGGATACCAACGAATAATGACTCGATGAGCCGTCATCAACGCATATGGTTTGGGCCGTTGAGTCCTGATGCAGGGCTATAGGAGGCAGCGCCGCAAGTTTGTGAAATTCATGTTTGAGCGTTTTAATGGTTTAGATATCGAAGGAGGCTGCAACGGTGAAACGAGTATTATTCGGTGCAGGGCTGCTTTTATTCGCATCAGGTGCGCTTGCTCAGAACTGGTCTTCATTTCGCGGTCCGGAAGCCAAGGGCTTGGCCGACGGCTTCAATCCGCCGATTGAATGGGATGTCGACATGCCGCTTAATATCCTATGGAAAACCCCGATCTCCGGTCTTTCCCATTCCAGTCCCATTATCTGGGAGGATCGCGTCTTTATCGCTACGGTCGTGAGCGACAATCCTAATCCTGAATTTCGCCGGGCTTTCGCTCTCATGGGATCCGAAGCCGCCATATCGTCAAAAGATATGGACCGTCAATCGTGGCGCCTGTACTGCCTGGATAAAAATAGCGGCCGAATCCTGTGGGAGAAGATTGTCCTCGAGGGGATCCCCAGGAACAAGCGGCATCCTAAAAACAGCCACGCGTCCCAGACGCCCGCCACCAATGGAAAATACGTGGTCGTTTACTTCGGTTCCGAAGGCCTTTACGGTTTCGACATGGAGGGGAACCTGCAGTGGAGCCAGGACCTTGGGGCAATGGAACATCCTATGGGATGGGGATTCGGCAGTTCACCGATTATCTATAAAAACCTGGTAATTGTGCAGGGAGATCACAACAAGAACTCTTTTATAGCCGCTTTCGACCTTGAGACCGGAAAGAAGGTATGGTCTACGCCCCGGGATGTCATCACTTCATGGTCCACGCCTACCGTTTATGAAGGAGAAACCAGGACCGAACTTTTGACCAATGGTACCGATTACCTCATTGGGTACGATCCAATGACAGGGAAGGAACTCTGGAGCCTCAAGGGAACATCCAGGCAATCCATTCCCACTCCGTTCGAAGCCAATGGGCTGCTCTATTTCTTCAGCGGCTTTCATTCGGTGGGCCCTATGTTTGCCATCCGGCCCGGGGGCGACGGAGACATCACGCCGGCCGAGGGAGAGAATGCCGGTCCTCACGTTTCCTGGAGAACAGACACGGGCGCGCCGGAAATACCCACCCCGATCGTTTATGAGGATTACCTGTATGTCGTTTCCAATAACGGCATATTGAACTGCTACCAGGCCAAGACGGGCGAGAGAGTGTACCGGGAACGTATGGGAGGCGTGGGCGGAGCTTTTACGGCTTCATTGATAGCAGCCGACGGCAGGATATATCTTTCCAGCGAAGACGGAGAGGTATATGTGATCAAGGCGGGGCCGACGTATGAACTTCTTGCTTTGAATTCAATGGGTGAAGTCTGTTTGGCGACTCCAGCTGTCGCACCCGGCATGCTGGTTATTCGAACTCAGCATCACCTATTCGGGATCGGCGAGAAAAAATAGGCTTGAGAGGCTCGATCCGCTTTATCTGTTATTTACTAGAGCTGTCGGGAATTTCTCATCTATAGGAATTTGGCGAATGGCAACATAAAAAAAACCGGTGAAGCCGGGGATCCGGAGAAAATGAATTCCTCAATCAATACGAATCAGGGAACAGAAGGGAGCAGCACATGAAAAGACTAATGTCATGTTTAATGGTTGGAGCATTATTTATGATCGGGGGGTCATCCCTGACGGCTGGTCCACCGGACAGTGTAACTCTCGAAGTGATGAATCCCCGCGCAGAAATCCCACCGCCGCCGTTTTCCCCACCCTCGCCTCGTGTCAAAGAACTTTCCGGGAAAAAGATCGGCATCTATTGGCTCGGAAAGGCGGGCGGCGATAATTTTTGGGATGGAGTCGAGGAACTCCTCAAGGAAAGATACCCCACGGCGAAGATCCTGCGATACCGAGGTCCTTTCGACCTGGGGGATGAGATGGCGGCCAAAATATCAAAAGAGGTCGATACCGTCCTGTACGGGGTCGGCGATTGAGGATCGTGCACATGGGCCGGCGGTGCCGGTTCCGCGAGACTGGAAAAGCTGGGAATTCCCACAGTTTATCTCACTACCTCACAATTTCTGGAAGACGCCCGTTTTTCAGCCGAAGATAACGGCGTACCCAAGCTGAGAATTATCGGATTGCCGGCCGATAGATTCTACAGCGAGAGAATAACCAGGGAACGGGCAAAGCCGGTTGCGGAGGCTGCTCTCGAAGAAATGATCGACATGTTGGTCCGCCCGATAGCGGCTGGTGAAAAAACCCCCAGACAGCAAACCACGATTTCGGAAACTGTTCAGGTCGCCGGGGAGGATGCAGCAGCAGCCGTTGAAAATCTGAACCAGTTGTTCATGGACAACCAGTGGGCGGACGGTCTGCCGATATTGCCGCCGACCCCGGAACGCGTTAAATGGATGCTGACGGGCACCAGCCGTTCCCCTGAGGAAGAAATCGGCACCATTTCTCCCCGAAACGGGATGGCCACGGTCGAAAAAATTGCCATTAACGCGGTCATGGCCGGCGCCAAACCGGAATACCTGCCGGTAATAATCGCCATTATCGAGGGCCTTGCCGATGAACGTTTCGACGAGCTCCATTTTCTTACCTCCACCGGATCTTTCAACCTGGTAATCACAATCAGCGGACCTGTCGTCAAGGAAATCGGCATGAACTCAGGTTTGGGTCTATGGAGTTACGGCAACAGGGCCAACAGCACAATAGGCCGAGCGGTCCGGCTGGCCATGATCAATATAGGCCATCTTTGGCCGGGCGTGAACGATATGGCTCTGATCGGCCGGGCTTCCCCCCATACCTTTCTTGTTATAGCCGAGAACCAGGACTTCAGCCCCTGGGAACCCTACCACGTAAGTCAGGGTTTCAAGAGCGAAGACAGTTGCGTAACTCTGGATGTGGTCGGAGGCTATAGTCCCGGGGGACGGCTATCCTTTTACGGTGGCGGAGCGGTAGCCCTTGTAAGTCCGGAAGATATTTTGAAAAGCGTCATCGCGCGGTGGACCGAGAGCGGCCGCCCGCAGAGAAACATCCTGGTCCTGAATCCGGAAATCGCCCGGGAACTGAATAACCGACTCGGCTACACAAGGGAAAGTTTACAGGCATATCTTGAGGAACATACAAAAGTAACGCCGGAAAACTCCCACATCATCGTAGCCGGAGGCATCCCCGGATATACCATATCCCTTTCAGGTTATCAGAGGGGGATTTATAAGCCCCTGGCTCATATAACGAAGCTGGTACGAGGTTCAACCCTCACCAATGCCGGCGCCGTTCGCTGAAAAAGGAATGAGTGCCGTCGCCAGAAGCCGTGTAGGGGGTTGTATAATTACCTACGGCCAAGATCGACGGCGATAAGATATCTTCCGTCGTTAAAACTACCGGTAAAATGGAAATGACATTAGAAAGTAAAGGCAGCTATGCTTTCTAAACCTGTTGCTAAACCGGTTGCCTTAAAAAACACTTTCAAGGAAACAGACAACCAATGCTAAACTGACCCTGCCATCTGCGGCATAAAGTATCCCGTATTCGGATGTCCAGGAATCTAACGGGTGCCGACGACCTGCGGTTTTGTGCATTTCATGTGTTTTGTTTCTATAACGAGAAAAGACCAGACCATTATGGAAGGAGAAGGAGTCAACTATGTGTAGATTTTTAACGGCGCTTTCTATCGGGATTCTCGCCTTCCTGGCAGTCCAGGGTTCGTCCCGGGCTCAAGGGGCTGCGAGTTCCGAAGCCAAGGCGCAAGCCACTCAATTTGAAGTTCTCAGCCCCTGGGCGGATGTTGATCCGATCCCGCTCCGGGGAATTTCTCCGAGAATTGATAGTCTCGCGGGAAAAAAGATTGGATTATTCGTCAATCCCAAACGGGCGGCCCTGCCGATCGCGGAATCGATCCAACGGAGATTGGTGGCCATGTACCCCGACGTCGAGATAATCATGTACCGCTCCTACGGGGCGAATGTCAATGAGATCGAGACCGAGAACAAAGAGGCATTTACGGCTTGGGCGAAGGGTCTTGACGCTGCCATTGCCGTTGTCGGTGATTGAGGGTCCTGCACAAAGTACCTCGTCTATAACGGAATAGTACTCGAGGACTTTGGCAAGCCGGTCGTGTTACTGGCTAATTATGGTTTTGTTGCCGATGCTCAATCCGCGGCATCGAGCAGGGGAATGCCCGGAATCAGAATCGTTGGGGAATCCGTGGCCTGCGAATCCACCGTCAAGTCAGAAATTGAAGTGGGCATAGAGGCGGCCATGAAAGATATGATTGATGGTTTAACCAAGCCGCTGACTCCCGAAGAGAAATCCCCGAAGCAGCAAACAGGCAAGACTGCAAGAATCGCATTCAAAGGCAACATTCAAGAGGTAAACCAGTTCTACTACAGGAAGGGATGGACGGACGGCCTGCCCATTATTCCCCCGACCGAGGAAGCGGTTGCGGAGATGTTGACCGGAACCGATCTGCCTCCCGATCGTATCGTGGCAAAAATCATCCCGAGAAAAGGGAAGGCAACCATCGAGAAGATTGCGGTCAACGCAGTCATGGCCGGTGCGCTCCCCACTCACATGCCGGTTTTAATCGCTACAGTACAGGCTTTAGACGATCCTAAAACCCGATTTGATACGTTTGAGGTGAGCACCGGATCGTGGGCGCCTTTCCTTGCCATCAATGGTCCGATTAGAAACGACATCGACATCAACTGCAGCTCAGGTGCGTTGAGTCCGGGAGATATTGCGAATGCCGCAATCGGCCGGGCCGTCGGATTGATCGTCAAGAATATCGGCGGAGCAAGAAAGGCTATCGAGGATATGGGGGTTATCGGAAACCCGGGCAAATACAGCCTCGTGATCGGGGAGTATGAAGAGGAAAGCCCCTGGGAGCCCCTGAGCGTTGAGCGCGGGTTCCGGAAGGAAGACAACACCGTCACCATTTTCTTCCCCAACACTTTCATTCAGACGGTTCCGGGCGGGACAGACGCAAAAGGGATTCTGGATACTCTTTCGGGAATGGTTACCGGCACCATGTCCAGCATCATTCTGATTCCTTCATGGGCCAAGGTTCTATCGAATGAAGGATGGACGAAGCAGAAAATCAGGGATTATTTGGCGGAGCATGCCTCCCCCGGCAGTACTACGGGTCTTCCAAGCGCCAAGGGTCCTCAGAGACCGGATCTCGACAGCAGCCTCATGATCCTGGTTGCCGGCGGGCCTGGCTCGTTCATAGCCTTGCTGAGAAGCGCGGGCCCCGGATTTTTCGAGAACTCTTTTGTCACCAGGAAGGTCGAGTTGCCGAAAAACTGGGACAAGCTGGTGGCAAAATACAGGAATATCAAGCCGAATTACGAGAAATACTAAAAACAACGCCACGAATTTCACGATCCGGATTCGTGGAATTCGTGGCGTGTAGTTTTCGCTGTCAGGTCAGCAGAATCCTGCGCACTTCGCCTTCCGGATCTTCAACCATACGACAGTTGTTGTCGAACACCATCGGCTGACACCGTGCTGGGTCGAACGGCTCCCAGGTCAACCCGGGCCGGCTGGGATTACCCGTGCGGGCGAAAGAAAAAATAATAAGGCCTTTTGCCTTTCAAATTCCCCTTTCGTAGTTTCAACCTGCCGTTTACTGAACGGATGCGTCTGCAGCGGCAGGAGATTTTATATATTGACCGATCCATTCAAAAAAGATCGGGATATTCGGGCCCGACGTGTGCCCGCCTTCGTGCTGGCGGAAGGCCAGTTCGCCCCCGACCAGCGTACCTACCGGCGGCAGCGGGGCGTGAATCCAGTCCGAGATGCCGCCGTCGTATCCCTTTTTGCCCAGAACCTGATAGACTTTGGAAGCCAGGATGCCGGCTCGGTAACTTCCGGCGGCATCCACCCATTTGGGATCGCCCGGCTCCACGCCGTAGCTTATGAAGCAGGGACGCGGGGCGCACAGGGCGATGAGTTCATGGGAGTCGACCGGAATGTCGGAGGCGTCCATGGATTTGCCGTGGATATCCGAGGCACCGTATTTCATGAAGTTGCCGCCCATCCAGTGGTACTCACCGCTGCCCGTAAGATTTTCGACGGCTTCACCGAAATCATGGCGATGGAGTTTGGCGCCGCCCTCTCCGGAAGAGGCAACCAGTGCAGCGGCGACGCGCGGGTCAAATGCCTGCGTGACCAGGGCGGCCTTGCCGTAGCGCGACACCCCTTCAATGGACACTTTTTTAGGATCGACTTTTACATCGGGATTGGCTTCAAAATAGTCGATCAATTGACCGACGCCCCATCCCCAGGCACGGAGGGCTCCCCAATCTTCAGGCGTGCGAGGCTTGCCCTTATTGGCCAGGCCGATGATTCCCTGGCGCAAGGCATTGCCGCCGCGGTCCGCCTGGATGCTGTTTGGATTTATGGAGCCGAAGCCCCACCCGTGACTCAACGCCTGTTGGGAAACGCCGCCCCCCATGCGGCCGCCGAAACCGCCGAAGCCTCCGCCGAACTGAAGAAAGAGTGGAACGGGTCCCGGTGTGTTGGCCGGGACGGTGAAGCTGGCCTGGATATCGACGGTGATGTCGGGGAATCCGCTGTTGTCCACATGACCGACCAGTGTCCTTGCGATTGTCGGGACACCCTCGATTTCCTCTTCGGTGGTATTGGTGACCTCCCATGTGACTTTGGGCACTTTGGCCGGGATACGACCATAGACCTCACGCTCGAAGTCTTCGAGGATTTCGGCCCGTCGCCCGCTCCACTGCTGCGGTGTGGTGACCTTTGTCCCGTCTTTCATGGTAAGTGCGTCGGGCATTGTCGGCATCCATTCATTTGCGGTAGCCTCTTCGAAACCCGGACCGGTCTGATTACTGCCGCTCTTGCCGGGCCGCAGCGCCTTGATACCCAACTGGTCCATCATGTTCTGATGGTCGTTGTACCCTTCCTCGATCCAGGGGGCGGGGGGTTCGTTGCGCCCGCCGAAACCTGCAAAACCGCCGCGCTCGGCTCCACCGCGTTTAGGATCCGCAGGTGCTTTGGGACCGGTTTGGGTTTGCGCGATACATATCGCGACAGCGCCGAGTATGGCGCAGGCAACGAGTGTCCATGCCAGTTTGCTTTTCATGCGTTATCTCCTTCTGTAAAAACAGCGTGAACTTTAATTCACGGATTTCAATGCGAATGAAATCGATATTATTCCCTGAACAGCAGAGGAGCAATCTCACGCAGGCTGCGGCGCCAGGACAGGAACTCGTGGGCCGTATCCGGAGAGACGTAAAAGACACTGTTGATGCCCGCTTGTTTCAACGCGTCAGCCTCTGCTTTCGGGTCTCCGCCAAAGACGCCGCCTCGATTGCCCCCCAGCTCGCGGCTGCCGTAGCTGACGAATACCAGCTTTACCTTTTCCCTGAAGCCCGGCGTATTGTTTACGTCGTCCAGAGAGATAGACCCGCCGCTTAAGAGACCGATGTGGGAGAAAATATTGAGATTCTTCAGGGTGATCGTCTTGGTTTCCATGCCGCCCATGGATAGTCCGGCCATGGCGCGATGGGGCTGATCCGAGAGGGTTCGGAAATTGGCATCGACATAGGGAATCAACTCTTTAATGAGAACCGTCTCGAATGGATCGATGCTGAAATTTCCCATGCCGCCGATCCGGACATTGTTGGTCATGCCGTAGGTCATCACGATGAGGAAGGGCTGGCTCCTGCCCTCGGCGATCAGGTTGTCCATGATCAGATTGGCGTGACCCTGGTTGCTCCAGGCGGTTTCATCCTCGCCCCAGCCGTGCTGCAGGTAAAGCACAGGATAGCGTCTGTTCTGGTCCTTGTCATAGTCGGGCGGCGTGTACACAAAGGCGCGACGTGATGTGTTTGTGCTTTTGGACGGGAAGAGAATCTGCTGCACCCGGCCGTGGGGAACGTCCTTGAGAGCATAAAAGTCCCGGTCATGCGCGGGAATTTCGATGCCGCTTTCCCAACGGGTAGAGCCGTAGAAGTTCAAGGTGCCCGGATCGTTGAAAGTTCCCCCATCAACAGTGAGATGGTAATAGTGAAAGCCTTCATCCTCCGGTCTCGCTGTAGTGCCCATCCACACGCCGTCTTCGGTTTTCTCGAGAGGCGTGCCCCCGCGACCGCCCAGGCTCACATTGACGCTTTTAGCTTCGGGAGCCGTGATGCGAAATCGGGCGTAGCCCTGCGAGTTGACCTGCGGGTACTCCTGGCCGGGTTGGTTCAGCGTCGAGGGCTTGAAGTCTTCCTTGATTGTCGGCTGGTCTGTCTGCGCCAGGCACAGAGCTGTTCCCAAAGACACTAGCAATACAAGTACAGTTAAATAACATTTCATTGTTTTTCTCCTCCTGTTCAGCTGTAGGATCATCGGACACTGTATTCTTAATCATTCTTGGTCTTCAGCTTTTTTTGATTTCGGCTCTTGACGCCGTTGCATTCAGCAGTGCGGAAGCCGGCGGCTGCATAGGGCAGGATCTGATCGAAAGTCGCTTCCAGATTTTCAGGATCGCAGCGCCCATCCGATAAAGCTTTCAATGAAGCCGGTTGCCGGATTCCGAAAAATAGTGCGCCGCTTAAGAAGTGGAGCCGCCATATCAATGTTTCCGTCGAGAGATGGGGAAGGCAGGAATACAACGCCTTAATAAATGCGTTATGGGAATCCTGCATATAGCTGGAAACCTTTTTTGTGTATTCCCATCGTTCGTGGGACAGATTTGCAATGATGCGCAGGTGAATCATTCTACCTTTTTGGGATTTCCCCTGCTGCAGGCATGGAAGGATCCACGCTCTCAGGATTTCTTCGACGGACGGCTTGCGGCCGTCATGGGTAATAGCCTTTAACTGTTTCATCCCCTCCTCTACGAGCGGAGCCACGTGAGAACGAAATACCTCGTCGAACAACGCCTGTTTCCCGCCGAAGTAATACCCAACCAGTGCAAAATGAACGCCTGCATGTGCCGCGATATCACGAACGGAAACCTCACGGAATCTTTTGGTAGAGAATAATTCCTCCGCCGATCGAAAAATCTTGTCCTTTGAGCTTGCATCCAGGACGCGGTTTTTAGCGCTTGATGCAGTCTTGCGACGTGTCTTTGATGTAATTTTCTTCATAACAAATAATCCACCGCTATTATTAAAAATAGTTCACCCTTATCCCATTACGGCGAGTCCTGCAAATTATCGCTTGAAGGCCGCTCTGGTTCGTATTATAAAACCATCATTCGCGGTTTATACAAGTGTATAATTTCATGATACATCAAAGCCGGGAGATTCGTAATATCTGCAATAGTTCAATAAGCCTGCCACCATTGTGACAGAAATATATGTTTTAAGGAGAACGTCCATGAGATTTAAAAATCACAATTTTTCAAAGATCGGACTTTTTGCAGTCGTATTGGGTTTAATAATGGGTCTGGTTCAAATTCCATTTGCCTCCGCCCAATTCGCTGCAAACCAGGATTCAGCGAGAGCGAATGCTCCTCTGGTACTTCCTAATCAAGCACCGGAGGACTTCATCCAGGTCCGGGCAGACGTTCCGAAAGGCAAGCTGGAAACCATTACCTACAACTCCAGGAGTATCGGAGTCGACCGCAAAGCCGTCGTCTATATTCCTCCCAATTACAACCCTGAACGGAAATACCCCGTTCTCTACCTGATGCACGGCATCGGCGGCAACGAGACTCATTGGACAACCCTCTGCGCGGCCAACAAGGTTCTCGACAACCTCATCGCCGAAAACAAAGCCGTGCCTATGATCATTGTAATGCCCAATGGGCGCGCGACCGCAGAACCCCCCTCGCAAAATTTCATGTCGGATTTCAATTACTACGCCGACTTTGAGCCGGACCTGTTGCAGGATTTGATACCCTACATTGAATCACACTATTCTGTGCAGGCGGACCGGGATCACCGTGCCATCACCGGTCTGTCCATGGGCGGCGGCCAAGGCCTAAATTTCGGCATCAACAACATCGACAAATTTGCCTGGATCGGCGGCTTTTCTTCCGCACCCAACCTTCAGCCGGCTAATGTTCTGGTTCAAAAGATCCAGCAGTCCAAAGACAGTCCAAGTCTGCTGTGGATCGGCTGCGGCGACAAGGACAACCTGATCACGGGAAGCTGGAACCTCCACCAGGGATTGGATGAAGCCAAAATCGACCATGTCTGGTATGTCGATACGGGAGGGCACGAGGTCCCTGTATGGAATAACAATCTGTATCTGTTCTCGCAGATGTTGTTCAAGCCCGCCGGATTGGTCACGCCTCCGCCCTCCATCGGGAACTACAACGGCGAACCGGTTGGCGGATTTGGCGGTATGGGTGCGCCCGGTATGGGGCGAGGCGGAAGGCCGGGAGTCGGCGCACCCGGTGGTGGAGGCAGTAATGCCGAATTTACCGCCAAGAGGGTGAGCAGCGATGCTTCGTCGAAAGGGGTCGCGGGGAAATGGGTTGCGAAAAACGGCGACAACGAACTAAAGCTGTACCTCAAGGTCGAGGGTTCGAAACTGTCGGGAACGTTCGAGAATACTCAAATGCCCGGAGTAATCGAATTTAAGGACGGTAAGATAGAAGGCGACCAGATTTCCTTCAGTTATACGCGACAGGTAAACGGCCAGGATTTTGATGTTAAATGGACGGGAACTCTTTCCGGCGATGAGCTCAAGCTAAAACGTGAACTTGCAGGCAGTGGCATGGACGGGGGCATGGGGATGCCCGGCATGGGCCGCGATGGACGCGGAGCCGCTCCGGCAAAAAACTGAGTCGTATTCAAGGATATTCGAGGGGCGGCATTCTTTATCGAACGCCGCCCTTTCCACCAATGATTAAACGGGAGGGAATGACCATGCTGCGATATGGTTGCATTCTGATATGTGTCGTCGCGATGGCGGCAACGGCGGCAAATGCCCAGACGAAATCCGAAGCATCCGGGGCACTGTTGGAGAACAAGGGGATAACGGAAGCCGATTGTACAGTCGAAAAGATCGGTTCCACGATACCGGCATCGGCCATCGGAGAGCCGGTTTCCGAGGTGACGTTGAATGCTCCTGCATGGACCGGTGCTTCCGGATCGAATCCGGGTTATTGCAGCGTGAATGGATCCATGGCTCCCGTCTCTAAAGAAGCCAATGCAAGGCCGATCAATTTCCAGGTTGTATTGCCGGCATCCTGGAGCCGCCGAGCTACTCAACTCGGAGGCGGAGGCATGAACGGCATGATTCCGAATCTGCGGGGTGGGGCGGATATGGGGCCGGGACCTTCGCTTGTTCAGCTTGGATATGCCACCTATGGCAGCGATTCCGGGCACCAGATGAGTTTCGGTGGATTCGACCGTAGTAAGCCGAAAGGTCCGGGCGGTACGCCACCTGCTGCCACAGGCGATGATTGGGCTCTGAACGACGAGGCGATAAAGAACCTCGGCTATATGCAGCTGAAGAAAACGCACGATGCGGCGATGGTCCTGGTCGTGAGAATCTATGGGGAGAAGCCCCGGTTCAACTACTTCTTCGGCTCGTCCATGGGCGGCCGGGAAGCGCTCACCGTAGCGCAACGATATCCTGAGGACTATGACGGTGTGGCCGCCAATGTTCCGATAGTAAATTTCTCCTCGCTGATGCTTGCTCCCGAGCTGATTCGAATCCAGGAAAAGCCCCTGGCCAACTACGTATCCCCAACCAAGGTGAATGCAATCCGGGGCGAGTTTATGCGCCAGTGCGATAGTCTGGACGGGCTTGTGGACGGTATCATCAACAATTACATGGCGTGCAGGGCCATATTCGACGTTAAGCAGGGCGAGTCGAATAGAGACCCATGGAGCGCCAGGCGATGCCCGAACAATATCGATCCGAATCCGGACGACACAAGTGCAGATGCCTGCCTAGCCGATGGCCAGATTTCCACCCTCGAGTTCGTCTACAGTCGATATCCGTTCGCTACTCCTCTAGCGAATGACGTGAAGTCCTTCGGCATGTGGGTGCCGAACACAGATCCTTCCGGCAGCGGCCTGATAGTCCCTAACCGCTTTATAGGCCAGGAAGGCGCTCCCGAAAATGCGCGCATGCACAGCCATCTCGGGGTACTGGGAGTAACCGGATTTCTGATGCAGGATTTGAGCGCCAACCCTCTCGATTATGTGGAAGGGGGTAAATTCGACACAAGGAGGAAGGAGATCTCTGAGTGGCTCGATTCTACCGACCCGGATCTGGCTGCATTCCAGAAGCGCGGAGGGAAGATGATCGTTGCCGTCGGGACCAATGACACCCTGGCATCTCCCGGCGCACAACTCGACTATTATCAGTCGGTCATCGAGAAAATGGGGCGGGAAAAAGTCGATTCTTTCACCCGCTTTTTCGTGCTTCCCCAGACTGGCCATGGTTTAAGCGGAACGAACTATTCCGTGGACGGCGAAGGGAAATCCATACCGACCGCACCAATTCCCAATGCTTTCAGCCGATTCGACCTTCTTGTCGATTGGGTTGAAAAGAATACGCCGCCGCCGATGGCCGTGACCGTAACTGCGGGGGATCGGAGCCTGCCGATGTGCTCCTATCCGACATACCCGAAATATGTCGGCGGTCCAACCGATGCAGCGGCTTCCTATAAATGTATGGCGCCGTAAAATAACCTTAATCATAAAGCTGAGGTAATGACATGAAACGCAGAAGCTGGAAGATTTCGGCAATCTCGATGCTGGTGGCTGCAGGCGCTGCTATGATTTGCCTGGCGCTCCCGCTTGCGGGAATCACACAGGACAAAACAGAGTATACGGGGGCAGAAAAGATTCTGGTTCCACACAAGTCGTGGCCGTGCGGGATGGCGGAGGGCATTCCGGTACCGGAAAAGGGCACACCTGTGTTCACAGCCAATCTGAAGCTGGATCAGGTCTACGACGTAGGACCGACACCCTACGGCCAGAGGAACGTATATGTGATTCAGGGTGGAACGATAACGGGCGAGAAGATACATGGTTCGGTAATGCCGGGAGGTCTGGACTTTCAGTTGAGTTTTTCGAACGGCGGCATGGAAATTGAGCAGATATTCGTGCTCCGGACGGAAGACGGGAAATATATCTATATGCGAAGTCCCGGCACGGCCGTGGATCGCAGTGATGTAAGAATGGCGCCGGTTTTTGAAGCGCCGAACGCAAGCAGTTACAGTTGGCTAAATACCGGCAAGTATGCCGGAAGACGGGTGGTGGACCTTGCGGCCGGGACAATGAAGATCAGCGTTTTCGACGTTTCAGGTGTTGCCGTGTCGCCGGATTCTTCGAACTCGGTACGGGTGACAAAACCGGCGGATGTCCGGGATCAGCCGTGGGATTATCGGAAGGCTTCGGCAGAAGAAAAACAGGGCGACCAGTTGATCAGCGAAAATGTCACTCTGGGAGCGAGCCAATCGGTGGGGGACACCGGGAAGACTAACAGGAACATTATTCCGATCACCGGCGGCACACTCACCGGCAGGATTACCGGGAAAGTCCTGGCTGCCGGCGCCGATTACCAGAACCTGGCGAACCCGCCGACGATCGATGCGCGCTATCTCTGGCAGACCGATGAAGGCGAAGTGATCATTGTGCGGAACGGGGGTTCCTTTGGGTTACTGGCGCCGACGTTTGAGGTCCGTGTGGACAGTAAATATTCATATTTGGATAAGGGCTTGTATCTGAGTTCAAATCCGGGCATGGGGAAAGGCGGTGTCGCACTCACCTTCTATGAAAGCAGCCGGTGACTTACTGTCGGGAGAGATGTGGACACACAGAATAGAACCAGAAATGAACCTTTCTTATATGAATTGAATGCAATTCTTCAGGTGTCCTTTATTTAATTTCTTTGACGGCCGCCAAAGCTTCGGATTAACAAAATCGAAATGCGGGTTAAGACAGGCATCATTATAATTTTCCCGTCATTGCTCAGTTTTTCAGAGGATGGGCCCTCGTGTGTGCCGGGACGGGTACTAATGGATAATGAAATGCATTATGCATACATAATTAATGCATACAGTATTTAGTGCTTGACGGATCTGAGGATATAAACTTAATCTATGACAACCTAGACTGAACCTGCCTCTCTACCAAGGCTTCGGTGGCTTTGCTTACACGGCAGCGTTGAAGAAGACTATGAGTGTTAGGCGCGCGGCCGAAGCCCCGCAGGCAGCCTTGAATCGAGTCTTCAGTTGCTTATACAGGAGGAAATGAATATGCTTCGACGGTGTTGCATGCTGATATGTGCCCTTAGTCTGATCGCGGCAACCGCGTTTGCCCAGCCGGCGCCCTACCAGGGTCCGCCGCCCCCGGGTTCCGGACCTTACCCGGCAATTATTGAAGGAGACTCCGGAGTGCCGGGCCATACGGTTTATCGTCCCGAGGACCTGAGCCCCTTCAGCCGGGAGAACCCGCTGCCTGTTTTAGCCTGGGGCAACGGTGGCTGTGCCAACTCCAATAGCTTTTACGTTCCCTTCCTCGCGGAACTTGCATCCCATGGCTTCCTGGTTGTAGCCATCGGCCCGTATACACCGGAACCCAAACCCAAAAGCGGCGGACAGGGAGGCGGCATGATGGGTGGCGGAACGAAATCCGCTCAACTGCTGGAAGCCCTCGATTGGGCGACGACGGAAAACAAGCGTTCCGACAGCAAGTACTATGGAAAAGTGGACCCGTCAAAGTTTGCCGTTTTCGGCCACAGTTGCGGAGGATTGCAGGCGTTGGAAGTATCGCCCGATCCGCGTGTTTCGACCGTACTCGTCATGGACAGCGGCGTTGTGACGCCGGGTGCAATGCCGAAAATAGGACTTCCAAAGGAAGGCATGCCCAAGGAAGGATTTCCAAAAGAGGGAACGCCGAAAGAAGGAGCGCCGAAGCCTAAAGTGATGGGAGGAGCGATGGCAGTCGGGAAGGAAATCCTCCAGAAATTGCATCAGCCGGTCATATATATCAACGGCGGAGAGACCGACATTGCGTATGCGAACGGCATGGACGACTTCGAGAAGATAGAGAATGTTCCTGTCGCCATGACCAATCTGGATGTGGGCCACGGAGGGACTTATGCCCAGCCGGATGGCGGCGAGTTCGCAAAAGTTGCCCTCGCATGGGTGAAATGGCAGCTGAAGGGGGATGAGGCGGCCGCTAAGGTGTTCACCGGTCCCGACTGCGGCCTATGCAAAGACACCGAATGGAAGTACGAGAAAAAGAAAATTCCCTAAACAGACTCATTCCTGGAACGGCTGTGGGAAATGCGGATTAATTGGCAAGACTCCATTCGGTACGCGCGATAACTTCATCCTGCACCGCACCGTTGAGCTGCGTGAAGTAAGCGCTGTATCCGGCTACCCGTACGACAAGGTCCCGATATTGCGCGGGATTCTGTTGAGCCTTCAGCAGGACTTCTCTGGATACGACATTAAACTGCACGTGCTTCCCCCCGTGCTCGAGGTATGTCTTTATCATTACCGACAGCTTTCGCAAATCTTCATCGCTTTGCAGCACGGAAGGGTGAAACTTCATGTTCATCAGTGTGGCCTGGTAAGGATCCTGGTTGATCCGCAAAGCGCTGCGCATGACGGCCGTAGGGCCTTGGGTATCCCGACCCTGCATCGGAGAGACGGTTCCGTCCGCGCAGGTTTCGTGCGCGTGCCTTCCGTCCGGCGTGGCGCCCGTCAATGCGCCTCCGGGCTGATGCGAGGTAATCGATATCGCACTCACTTTGTGATTGCTTTCAAACACAGTAGGCAGTTCATTGGCGGTGTCGGCCCAAAACTCATACAGGTCCGCCGCAACTTCATCGACGTAGCTGTCCCCGTTGCCGAATTTGGGCGCTCGCAGGCACATTTTGCGCAAGTCTTCGCACCCCTGCCAATCGAGATCCAGGGCCCGTTTTAAATCCCCCATGGAGATCTTTTTTTCTTCATAAACCAGTTTCTTCACGGCAGCCAGCGAATCCGCCACGTTGATCATCCCCACCGGGTTGAGCACGGCGCCGTTTTCGAACGGCATGGTACGGCATAACAGGTCCCGACCGATTGCGATGCCGTCCGCCATCAGTGAGGACCGGAAGGCGTCCGGAAAGAGTTCGCGTTCAATCAGAAGCTCGAGATTGTCCTTCTCCGCCGCAATTTCCATGAAATACCGGAGCTGTTTTTTGAACGCAGCGACAAACTGATCGTAATCGGCGAAGCTTTCCAGGTCGCCCGTTTCAATTCCCGCACGCATGCCCGTCCCGGGATCGATTCCGTTATGAAGAAAGATATCGAAGACCAGCGGCACGACAAACATTCCGATTGCCACTGTGCGCGACTTTCCCGGAAGGTTTGCATCCAGACAGCCCGTCAGCACGTACTCCCTGGCTTCTTCCGGAGGGATGCCGTAGCGCATAAAATACGCCGTGTAGGAGCGGTCTCCCACGAATGCGGGCATGCCGATGCCGGTCTTTACGACTTCCAGAGCCTTGATCATCAGTTTTTCCGGCGTGTCCTGATGAACCCTCAAGGTAAGCGTGTGATGCGGCAGGCGTGTTTCCTTCGCTGCCTCCAACAGAAGGTATGTCAATTCGTTTGTGGCATCCCTACCGTCGGATGTCACTCCTCCGATCGTCCAGTTGTGCCATTTGGCCAGTCCCGCGTTCTTCTTTCGATTCCGTTCTCCCGATACGCGATTCAGCTGCATATCTTTGATACGGAGACATTCCAGAAGCTCGAGGGCCTCCTCATCCGTAATCCGCCCGGCATCCTTGTCCGCCTGGTAGAACGGGTACATATATTGGTCAAACCTTCCAGCAGCCGCCGTTGGCGACGGACAGATCATCAGGAATATGAACCAGAATGATTGCAGCGCTTCACGGAAGGTCCGTGCAGGATTTGCCGGCACGCTTCGGCAGATTTCTGCCATGAGCCGCAACTCCCTTTTCCGGGCAGGGCTGGATTCTGTCTCCGCCATGCTTGCAGCGAGATTCGAATACCGGGCGGCGAAATCCACTACCGCCCGGTGCATCAGAATGACGGCTTGCAGATACCGCTGCCTTGCAAGGCTGTCGCCGCCGGAGTGCCTCAGATTCTTTAATTCAGTTTCAGCCTCTGCAATGAGACTAACTAGCCCTTCGTTGAGTACCCTGGGAAAATCGACTGCCATGAGAAAGAATCCGGGGCCAAGGCCCAATCCCGACTGTGCATATCCTCCCCCACCCCCCTCCGTCGCGCTTTTCCATGGCGGCAGGATGATTCCCAGGCGCAGGAAAGACAGCAGCCTCTCTTCATGGGCGACGGTCTCTCCCATGCAGCCGATCAACGTTTTGCTTTTTCTGCCCGCATTCAGCTCCTGCAGTTCGCGCTCGTCCTCCGGGGAGATCAGAAATCCTTCTCTTTTTAATGCATCAATCTCATCTTGGGACCAGAGAAAGTATTCAGGATCGATTTCCAGCCCCATCGGTTTGCTGGCTCCATTTCCGACAATCAGTGTGTTCTCTTCTATAAATATGGGGATTTCCCGCAGGACGTTGGCGAACACCTTGGCCCGCCGTAAAACCATGGGATCCCCTTCCGTTTCGGTCATGGTCCGCAGCGCGATGCGCAGCTTTTCAATGCATAACGGATGGTGGTCCCTTCGAAATGCATCCATTAATGATCGAATCCGCCGATTCACAAATCCCCCTTACGGTTCGCTTGCGATCCCTAAGCTATCCTTGTCGTGGAAAAAGTCCTGGATTTGATTTCTTACCAGGGCTTCGCGCTCCCAGAAGGAGTACTCTTCCAGCCTCTCCCGCTGGCTCGTCTGAATGTGCCGCGAAATGGCTTGCGTCGCCTTTTTAACATCTCCATCGGCCAAAGCGCGAATCAGGTCTGAATGCTCGTTGTGTACTCTGGCCAGTGCTTCGGCATTATGTCCCGTATGACGGGCGGCAAATACGCGGATCAGATACCGCACTTGATTAAATACTTTCAAAGCTGCTGCATTTCCGGCAATACTCATGAGGACGGTATGGAAGCTGATGTCCGCCTTTTCGAATCGCCGCATATGCGCATCATTCAGCGCCTTTTCCCCGGATTTGATCAAATCACCGCGTAAAGATTTTATTTCGCTGGTAAGTGCCTGGAGTCTCTCGATGTCCTTCCCTTCCAATCTTTTTTTGGCAATCTTTGAGACCGCATGCGCTTCAAGCACTGAGCGCAACTCGTAAAGCTCTTCGAAATCCTGCCGGGACAGGCGCACGACAACAGTGCTTCCGTTGGAGTCTTCCTCCAGCAAACCCTCACCGAGCAATTGCCGTATGGCTTCGTGCACCGGCGTTCGGCTAATACCAAGCTCGGTTGCCAAAGCAACCTCGGAGATCGCTTTGCCGGCCGGAAGTTCCCGGCCTGCAATCTGCTGCTGAATGTATACATAGGCTCTTTCGCGCGCCGATATTTGATTGCCCTTTCGAGATTTTATCTTCGGCAGTTTTGGCATGGTGCGACTCCAGTTCCTATAAATATTCCTCTGTTGGTTCCATGCGGTGTAAATCACATAAAGCGAACCCAACTTCCATCCCATTCGAAACCGGTCTCAAGGGAGGCTTTCCTGGTGATCTGCTCGACGTAGGAAGCAACTGCCCGTCCACGATTATCGTTACCGCAGATTTCAGGCTGTCCTTTGGGATTCACCCGGCACGGTACGAATCCCGCTTTTCGTATGCCCTTGGCTCCGATCTCACATACTGCAATCATGGCATTTCGTGCTTCAGGATGGAAGGGATATGCGGGGTAATCGGGATCCGGTTCAAAGCCGAAAAGTTCCCGTCGCCGTCGCGCCCACTCAACGCGTCTGGGACTTGGATTTGCCTCTATGTTCAAAGCCCGGGTTACCGTGACGAAGTTGCCCAGTCCGTGATAGATCGGCCGGCCTTTATACACTTCGATGCCGCGTAGAATATGGGCGTGGTGCCCGACGACGATATCCGCCCCGGCGTCGATCGCAGCCTTGGCCAAAGGACGTTCGTACATGGCCAGAACAGCAGGAGTGTGCCCGATTCCCTTGTGAAGAGCCACGACGAGCACGTCCACCTCAGGGCGCAACCTTTCAATATCGGACAGCATTGCTTCCGTGCTCTCAGGTTCGGCGAAAGTGTATATGCGAGGAGGACCCCCGGGAGTAGCATGATCCAGCTCGTAATGTGTAATTATCTGCACGTAGGCACAACCCGCCTTCTTTTCATCCGCCCACGAATCCTTCGGCCCTACGCAGTTGTAGCTGAGCGTTCCCACTTTCAGTTCACGGCGAGTCACGACCGCCGGCTTGCGCGCATCGGCGAGGTGCATTCCCGCCCCTGCAGTGACTATGTCCAGTTGCCTCAGGGCGGCAAGGGTGTCTTCGACTCCGGCGGGGCCTGCATCGAATATGTGGTTGCCGGCCAGCGTGGCGACATGGAATCCGGCACGTTTCAAAGCGGCCAGGTTGTCCGGGTCGCTGGGTGGAGCCGGGACATCGGAAGTATTTTCTCGTCCCCTTCGCGTATGAGGGACCTCCACGTGTCCGATTAAAACGTCCGCTTCCCGGAGTGTGCTGCGTGCAAGGTCGAAAAAGGAGTCGGGCTCGGGCTCGTCCAGGATCAAATCACCTGCCAGCATCAACCGCAGAGTGGATGGGTGGCTCATGGTATCAGATTACCTTTTGGGATCTCAGTTCCGCAATTTTCTGCTGCGTGTAGCCCAGGATTTGGCTATAGACCGTATCATTGTGTTCCCCTATTTCGGGAGGCGGTTGGTTGAAGCCGACGATGGAACCGGAGAAAATAATAGGCATGCCCATGCCGTAAACGTCCTCCACTACACCGTGCTTCGGATGGGCAAGAAGTTCGGTTTCACCGCGTTGGATCACCCTGGGATCGCGGGCTGCAGCGGACGGGCCTCGAACCTCCGCCGACGGTACGCCGGCACGTTCCAGTCGAGCAAGCGCTTCAGCGGATGTCAGAGAACCGGTAAACCGCTCGATAAGAGCGTCCAGTTCCTGGAAATTCTTGACCCGCGCGTTGCGCGTGGAGAACTTCTCCTCTTCGTGGAGTTCCGGATGTCCTGCGGCTTCGAAAAAATTACGGGCCATGGTTTCGGTCGGTGCACAGATGGCGATGAAGCCATCCTTGGTCCGGTAGATCCCGAATGGAGCCAGGCGCGGGAGCGTTTGTCCGGTACGCTGAGGGATACCGCAGCGTTCCAGGAGATCGAAAGGCTCTCCCGCTACCATCATCGTGAGCGCCCCAAGCATGGAAACATCAATATGCTGGCCGGTTCCCGTGCGGAGAGCCTGGTGTATGGCAGCCAGTATCCCGATAACACCGAACATGGGCGCGCAGTAGTCGGCCATGGGGATTCCGATCCGGATCGGCGGGTCCTGCGGCCCCCCGGATGTATACATCACGCCGCTTTGAGCTTGGATGATTGTATCCATGGCCTTGGCTGGGCTCGATTTGTCTTCGCTGCCATAGCCTGTTATGGAGCAATAAACAAGCCGCGGATTCACTTCCTGCAGCCATCCGTACCCCACTCCAAGGCGTTCCAGTGTTCCCCGGCTGTAGTTTTCAACCAGGACATCGCTCTTTTTCACAAGATCAGTGAAGACGGCGCGCGCTTCAGGATGCTTGAGGTCCAGGGTAATGCCGAGTTTGTTGCGCAGACGGTTGATGGCCGACACGGATACGTCGTCCGCGTTCCGGCGAACCAGGCTTGCCCCTCCCGCTCCGATGTAGGGAGCATTTTCACGACAGGAATCGGCGTTTGCCGGATTTTCCATCTTGATCACGCGGGCACCGAGTCCGGCGAGCAGGAATGTGGCGAACGGCCCGGCCAGGGCAGTCGTCATATCCAGCACGGTAATATCATCCAAAGGTTTCGGGCGTGTGGTTCCCGCTGATTTTGTTTTCGATGTTTCGACCATATGTCTGCCTTCGATTCCGTGTTTAAAGTCCGCAGATGCCGACCACAAAGTGATTTTATCACGCGAGATCTACTCTAGCGCATTGGAATCGAGGATAAAACAAAAATATAAATGCATAATGCATGCATATAAAATAATATATGCATTATAATCTTGACAAAGATTAAAGGTATGCAATAAGCCTAAGAAAGCAAGTTGATGTTTTTGTGCGAACATCCGATATGAAGAATCCTGATTTCACAGCAGAGTCCCAAAATGCTGTAGATCCGATAAATCGGCTGACATGGCATTACGAAAATCCGGAGGCGGAAGCCAAAGCGGCTGCCGGTAACATCCCTGTGGTGGGGATGACATCCAATGCGGTTCCCTGGGAACTGGTCCGGGCCGCCGGAGCGTTTCCCTGCGTGATCAACTCCGGGAATCCGAATCATCCCGACATCGGCACTTTCATGGAAGAGAATGTCTTCGAGGAGCGCATTCGAGCCATATTCGGTTCTGCAATATCCGGCGATCTCCNNCGGGAAGTCGCGCGCCAGGATCCCGATCGACGCATTCCTCCCCTATATTTATTTGATCTGCTCCATACACGATCCCCGGAATCTTACTCTTATGGACTGGGGCGAACATGGGATCTTAAGAAAAAGCTCGAAGAAATGGCCGGCATACTGATAGAAGATGAATCCCTGCTGCATGCAATTAGGGAATCTAATTCCGCACGCAAGGCAATCCGCGCTCTGCTGCGCCTGCGACGGCAGGAACCTCGCGTGACGGGTACGGAAGCCCTGGCATTGATCGGATCATCGTATTTTCTCAAAAGAGATGCATATGCGCGCTTGGCAGACGCAGCCACGGAACTGATTAGGGATCGAAGCCCCCTCGCCGGAAAAAGGNNTTGAAGGCCACGTTCGAAAAATACTATTTCGATTCGCCAAGCCCGCGTGTGTTTCCCTTTGAAATCGCGGATGGCTGGTTCCAGGCGGAATCCGCCGAGGGAATCGATGGCGTTGTTTTTTATTTGCCGCCGGAAGATTGCGTGGCCGGATGGGATTACCCAAGGCGTCGGCATTACCTTGATGAGAAACGCATTCCTCATCTTCTGGTGCGGGAAAACGCCGGATCCATTTCGGAAGAATGCGGGACGCGCATCGAAAATTTCGTACGCAGCATTGGAGTTGGACGGTAAGACATAATGGCGGAGAAACAACTCGATTGTACCCTGGCTGCCGGCGAGTATCAGAAATCATGGTTCGCGCAGCTTCGAAAGGATGTGTTTGAGAAACAGCTCTCTTACGCAATCGTTCAGGCAGATATGCCGTTTGAACTCTTCCAGGTGATGGACGTGCCGGCCGTCAGCAACCAGTGGTGGGCATCCATCATTTCGGCAAAACATCTTTCAGGCCATTACCTCGACATTCTTAATTCCAGGGGATTCCACGAAGGATTGTGCCGGTATTGCAGCCTGGCGGCGGCGTCCACCCTCGCAAACGACCCGNNTGTCTCCAGCGGGTTTTCGCTCTATGGGGCGAGGCATTCGGAGCCGAATGCCTGTTATTTGATAATCCGGGAGCGACGAAGTTGCCGCCGCGCTGGTGGGAACTCAGCCGCCGTCGCTGGCGCGAACTTTTTGAAGAACACCGCCTGGAATTCACCGTTTTGCAGTTTCAAAACCTTATCAAGGCGCTCGAGCGAATCGCAGGCAAGCCATTTCAGGTCGATCGCCTGCGCGAACTGATGGAACGCGTCAACCGCCAGGAAGAATATTTTGAAGAAGCAATTCAAATGATATGCTCGGCGCCTAAAACCCCGGTACGCATGCACGAACAGGTAGCGAATGTCATGGCTGCACAGTGGAAACGTGGCAGCGACTGGGCGGTTGAACACGCCCGTACCTTCCGTGACGAGATCCGGAATCGAGTAAGTCACGGTGTGGCGGCATGCCCCGGGGAACGCCTGCGCCTGATGTGGGTGGGAGCCGGGCTTTGGCACGACACGGATTTTTACACCGCGTTCGAAGAAGAATTCGGGGCTGTTTTCGTGTGGTCCATGTATCTGGCCTTCGGCCCCGACGGATACATCCGCTACGGCCTGGAGGATCCTCTGCTGGCGCTTGCCAGCCGGACCGTCAGTATGAACGAGCAGTTGCACAACCCGCCCTGGGCCAACGAATGGATTGTGCATCAGGCAAAACTGCACAGAATCGATGCGGCTCTTGTATTGACTCCACTGGGAACCAGGCCCGCCGCTACAGGCAACCGTTTTATTGAACGCGCCCTGGAGCAGGCAGGAATTCCGGTGCTGCCGGTGGTAGCAGACATGGTCGACGACAGGGATTGGGATCCGGTTGCCATGCGCAGGAAAGTTTCTGAATTCCTGACGCATCGTGTTCCGCTTCATCTTCAAAACGCAAGGAGACATACATGAAGGGTAAGTCTTTTGGCTTTAAAAAAGTATTGCCGGCAATGCTCCCGCTTGTCGTTTTCGTTTCGGTGTCGCTTTATGCGCAGACGCCCTCGACGATACAATACGGCTGTGCCATCGATGCACAGGAGCAGATTCATGAATCCAGGGAACTGGCAAAGCGCATTGCCTCTCCCGGAGATCCGCAGTGGCGGGCCAGGGGGGACCTCCACCGGAAATATCATTTCCCTGCGGCAGATGCCGACATGCCTTACCGCCTCTATGTCCCGACCTCATGGGACGGCAAATCCCGGCTGCCGTTGATCGTCATGCTGCATGGCGCCGGATCGGATGAAAATATGTATCTGGATTCCAACGGCGGGCAGTTCATTCGTCTGGCGGAGCGACACGGTTATCTTTTGGCTTCGCCGCTGGGGTATACGCGTATGGGTGCCTACGGAACGCCGCTCCGTCTTCCGGCGGTCTTCGGGAATTCGGAAGCGGCCGCGCAGCAGCGTGCTTCTGTCGACTCGGAACGAGAGCGCATACTGCAACTCAGCGAGAAAGACGTCATCAATGTGATCGAGATTGTTCTCAATGAGTATTCTGTGGACCGTTCCGCGATGTTTTTAACCGGGCATTCCATGGGGAGCGGAGGCACCTGGTACCTGGGTGCAAAATACGCTTCNNCCGTCTCTAGCCGGGAGCAGAGCCCTGTTGGCCTGGATGACGGAACATAAATTCAATCTGGAATATATGGAGGTAAATGCCGATCACGGCGGTATGATACCCCGTGTGTTGCCAAGCATTTTCATTTTCTTCGATCGTTACAGAGCCAAATAGACATTTTGAACAGAAGGAGGCGCAATGCTTTTAAAAAGTTCGAGTAGTTGTATAACGCTGCTGACCTTAATCTTTTTCTCCTTTGCCTGTGGCTCGCCACCTCTAACAACTACTGTGAATGTAACCGGAGGCACTATCGAGGGTGTCAAACAGGAGGGTGTTTTTATTTACAAAGGGATCCCTTTTGCCGCTCCTCCGGTCGGGGACCTGCGCTGGAAAACGCCCGAGCCGGTAGAGCCATGGACGGGCGTCAAGAAAGCGGATGCATTCGCACCCGGTTGCATGCAGGCGGCTAATTCAATGGGGAACACAGCACCGGTAAGCGAAGACTGCCTCTATTTGAATTTGTGGACGCCGGCCCAAAAAACGGACGAAAAGCTGCCGGTTATTTACTGGATTCACGGAGGCGGTTTCAGCGGGGGATCCACCAGCACTCCCATGTATGACGGGACGGGTTTCACGAAAAAGGGAGTGGTATTTGTCAGCGTCGCCTATCGACTCGGTCCTTTCGGATTTATGGCTCACCCGGAACTCAGTCGCGAGAGCGGTTCTGGATCAGGGACCTATGGACTTGCGGACATGATTTCAGGGCTCGAGTGGGTACAGGAGAATATAACACGGTTTGGAGGCGATCCCTCCAACGTTACGATTTTCGGTCACTCGGCCGGCGGCGCCGCGGTCAGCCTGCTGGCCGCCTCACCGGTCGCAAAGGATCTTTTCCACCGTGTGATCTGCATGAGCGGAGGAACCTTCGGTCCGCTGCTGACCTCCGATCAAACCGGCGCGGGCATGAGGATCCCGGCACTTGAAATGGCGGAGTCGAATGGCAAAGAGTTTCTGAATCGGCTGGGAGCGGCCGATATCAAGGCAGCGCGTACATTGAACGCAGAAGAAATCCAGGAAGCCCTGACAGGAGGCATGGGAGGCATGAGGTTCCAGCCGGTGGCCGACGGGCGTATCATCCCGAGAGACCTCTACTCGCTATATCAATCGGGGCGTTTTAACGACACCCCTATTTTACTCGGCAACACTTCTGAGGAAGGTGCATCAATGGGCGGTATTCGGGATGTCACGCCGGATGAATTTGAGAAACAGGTCCGATCGCAATATGGATCGCACGCCGATGTTGTTCTGGGTGCATATCCTCATTCAACGGATGCTGAGGCGACCCGGGCGTCCAGAGAACTCAGGCAGAGTACGTCCGCCTGGAACACCTGGACGTGGGCCCGATTGCAGTCCCGGAACGGAACAGGTAAGGCCTTCAAATACCTTTTCGATTACCACCCTGACAGGCCCGATATCGGTTCCGGCCATGGCAGCGATGTTCCGTATGCATTCCAGACGCTTGGAGGCGGACGGCAGGGTGAACCGAGTCCGGAGGCTTTGAAATTGTCGGATATGATCAGTTCTTATTGGATCAACTTCGCAAGGTCCGGTGATCCGAACGGCCCCGATCTGCCGGCGTGGCCCGCCTTCACAGAGGACGGTCAAAAAGTGATGCTGTTCAATGCCGCTCCCAGCGCCCGACCTGTGCCAAAACTGGACAATCTGAAAGTGTTCGATGCCTATATGGCATGGCGAAGAGGAGAGAGCGAAAAGAACCAGTAAGAATGATGGCGCCTCAATCATGAAGGAATCTGATAAAAATGGAATTAAACAGGCCTTTTATATAAAAGCCTGGAGATGGCTGTTTTACCTGGGAGGCATCGCGCTGTTGTTTGCTATGGCGGTGGATGCCCTCGCCGTTGCAGGCAGACACATCGGCATACCGCTGCCGGGATCGATCGAACTGGTGCAGGCGGCGATCCTGGTGGCATCTTCGGCCGCCATGCTGTCCGCTACGCTGGCCGACAAGCACGCCAGGGTTCGTCTTGTAATGAATCGAATGAACTGCGGACCGCTGGCAGTGCTGAAGCGTGTCCAGGCTGGATTCAGCATTCTCTTTTTTTGTGCCCTGGCGGTGGGCAGCATCTGGATACTCGCGGATCTTTGGGGCGGTTTTGAAGAAAGCGAGGTGCTTCATATTCCCTTTGCGCCTCTGCGCATTGTATGCATCGTGTCGGTGCTGGGTGTGGCCTTTGAGTTTCTACGGCGATTGAGGGAGGGACGATCATCATGACCGGCTCTCCCCTGATCGGCCTGGCGGGTGTGTTGGTGCTGCTGGTTGCTTTGACGCTGGGCATACCCATCGGGGTAGCTTTAGGAGTCGTGGGTATCGGCGGCCTGGTACTGATTCTGGGCCTGGAGCCTGCACTGATAAAATCCGGCGTTATATTGTTTGAAACCCTGTCACGGTATGAATTGGGCGTATTGCCGTTGTTTCTACTCATGGCCCATGTATGTTTTGCAGCCGAAGCCAGTCGGGATTTCTTTGATGCGGCGGCTCGCCTGTTCGGCCATCGCCGGGGCGGATTGGCCCTGGCGTCCATTGGAGGTTGCGCCGGTTTCGGCACCATCAGCGGCTCGAGCCTTGCCACGGCAGCGACCATCGGCCTGGTGGCGCTGCCGGAAATGCGAAGCCGTCGATATTCGGATGCATTGGCTACCGGGACCATTGCTGCCGGAGGCACTCTGGGACAGATGGTTCCGCCTTCCGCTGCGCTGATTGTGTTCGGTATCATAGCCGAGCAGTCTATCGGCAGACTTTTTACCGCCGCCATCGTGCCGGCGATTACTCAAACACTTTTGTACTGTATGGCCATTGTTGTCCTGTGCCGTTTCAGGCCGCAACTGGCGCCTCCTACGGCGAGCGCAACCTGGGCCGAACGGCGTGCCGCACTGGTGCGCATCGCCGATATCGGGCTGTTGGTAATCCTGGTAATCGGCGGCATCGCGATAGGATGGTTTTCACCGCCGGAGGCCGCCTCTGTGGGCGCGGTCGGCGCGTTGCTGCTTTGTGCCTGGCGCAGGCGTTTGAGTTGGGCGGCGCTTCGCAATGCCCTGAGCGAAACATTACGGACCAGCGGAATGATCTATGTGGTGGTGGTGGGCGCCTTGATTTTTTCCGTATTTATCAGTCTTACAGGCCTGGCGGAACAGGTGGCGCACCTCCTTGGCGCCGTCAGCGACAGCCAAATCATCACGCTGCTGATGATGGCGGCGCTGTTGCTCGTACTCGGCTCCGTGTTGGACGGCCTGGCCCTGATGCTGTTGACCACGCCAATNNCTGTTGCCTATCGTTGAAAGTATCGGCCTGTCACCCGTCTGGTTCGGCATTTTTCTTGTGCGCGCCATGGAAATCGGTTTTGTGCACCCGCCTATCGGCATGAACCTGTTCGTTATTCACGATATAGCAAAGGATGTATCCCTGAGCCGAATCTTCAAGGGCGTGCTGCCGTTTCTTGCAGCTGATTTTGTACACTTACTGTTGCTTATTCTTCTGCCGGCGACGGTGATGTGGTTGCCGGATCTTCTGGGACAATGACCATAATAACAATGACTGTCACTGTTATTCAATTTCGAATGAAGACGGAACGGGCATGAGACATATATGGATAGCTGTGCTGTGCTGCTGCATTACGGGTACTACCACGGCGAAGGAGAATACAGGAACCCTGACCTACGCCTCGCCCTACAGCCCCAATCACCCGTTCAGCCGGGCCGACAAGACATGGATACGGTGGGTGGAAGCGCAGTCAGGCGGAAACCTGAAAATCAGGGCTTACTGGTCCGGCGCACTGATCTCATCCGAGCAGTCCCTGCTGGAGATTCGGCACGGTGTTGCAGACATCGGTTTAATCACACCCATCTACGTGCGCGGCGGAGCGCATTTGCTGCGTGTTCAGACAGGTTTTTACGGGGGCGCGGAAACCTTTGAACAACAGGTCGCCCTTTACCGCTGCCTGGCTGAGGCCTCGCCGCAATATAATAGGGAACTAGAAGGATTAAAAATTCTTGCCGTTCAGGGGGGCGTACTCCCGGGCATATTGACCCGCGACCGTCCGGTCCGATCTCTGGAAGACCTGAAAGGCATGCGGATCCGGGTTCCAACGGAACTGCTCCGGGTATTGCGCGACCTCGGCGCGGATGCAGTGAGCATGCCCATGCGCGATGTTTACTCCGCTCTGGCCAAAGGCGTGCTCGACGGCGTCGTGGCGCCGGCCGATACCCTGAAATCCCTGCATTTTGGGGAGGTCGCAAACTACTTTACACGCTTGAAAGTGCCGCGGGGCGCCTACCCGGCGCGCGCCATGGGACTGCGCTGCTGGCAATCGCTGCCGGAAGCGGACCGTTCGCTGCTGGAAGCCGGCATCCCTGTTTGGGAGGAGGCCATGGCCAGAGAAATCAGGGCGGCTGAGACAGCGGGGGAGGCGGAAGGCTGTCGGCTCGGTATTGAATACATTGACATCGTTCCCGATGAGCAACAGCGTTTTGACGCCCTTTACGAAGCGGACGGGGAACGGAATGCCCGCGACCTCGACCGGTTCGGCATTGATGGGGAATCCGTTTTTCGCCATGCACGCCGTATCGCGCGCGGCATTGAACTCACCGGAAAGGTGATGTGTGGAAGGAACTAAAATTACAGCGACTGTCACTGTAATTACACAGGTAATCCCATGACTATACTGCTTGTATGCAGCGTTGTTGTCGTTGCGGTCATTATATTGGGGACGGTTACGAGAACAAATATAGGGCTGTGGGCCATATTCGCGGCCTATGTTCTGGGAGCATTTTTTCTCGGAATGAAACCGTCCCTCATTCTCGGCATGTGGCCGACCAAACTGTTCCTGATGCTCTTTGCTGTAACCTTTTTTTACAGTTTTGCCGTACTTAACGGATCCCTTGAAAAACTTGCCCTGCACGCCGTTTATGCCTGCCGGTCCATTCCCTGGGCTATACCGGTCATGCTCTACCTGCTTGGATTCATATTGTCGGGAATAGGGGCGGGTGACGGGGCTATCGTGCTTCTTATTCCTGCCGCAATGTCCATTGCGAAAATTACCGGAATGAACTATTTCCTGGCTGCGGCCTCAACGATCTGCGGTATCAGCTATGCCGGGGCGACACCTATAAGCACGATCGGAATCTTTATCCGGGAACTGATGGAACATTGCGGTTATTCTCCTGAAGCAGCCGACAGTTTTGCCAATAAAACGTTTTTCCACGGCTTTATAGTGTTCACCCTTGTCTTTGTTCTTTCCTACATAATTTTCAGGGGATACCGCGTAAAAGCCGACGGAATAGAGCGGCCGGAGCCCTTTGAGGGAAAGCAAAAAATAACGCTCGGAATCATTATCCTGTACTTGTGCGTCATGGTTCTGGCGCCCCTGCTGCATCTGGGCATCCCTGAAAATCCCATTGTCGATTTGTTCGCAAACAATCTCAACATCGCCCTTGTGTCTTTTTTCTTTGCCCTTGTATCGATATTGTCGAGGGTCGGGGATGAGAAAAAGGCCTTTTTACGCGTGCCGTGGAGCGCTTTAACGACACTTTGCGGTATGTGTATGCTGATATCCATTGTTACGGAAACGGGCACCGTGAAGGTAATATCCGATTATTTATCATCCCACGTCTCCGGTACGTTTTCACCGGCCCTGTTTTCGTTATTTTCAGGAATTATGAGCTTCTTTGTAAGCGGGTTTGTGGTCAACACCACCTTTTTCCCCCTTGTGCCGGGAGTTGCTGCGGGTGGCGTGGATCCCGGGCTTTTATTTTCTGCTATCGCCGTCGGAGCCATGGGTACCGCGGTATCCCCGTTCTCTTCGATGGGGGCAATGGCGGTATCATTGGTGGATGACGAGAAAAAACGGCCTTCCTTTTTTGTCGGAATGATCCTGTGGGCCGGGATCAATATTGCCGTCTACTCCATATTGTTGCTTCTGATCTCTCTTTATTAGGGAAAGGGGCTGCAACGGCTGTATGCGGAGCTTTCTCCACATGCATAAAAAGGGAATTCGAAATGAAATA
>DKBB01000068.1 GCA_002451015.1 Acidobacteria bacterium UBA6911 | reverse complement strand
TTTCAAATGCCGCAGGTCAGCACGGAAATGCGGGCTGCCGTTTATCGCGGCCCGTCGCGGATCTCTCTGGAAACTGTTCCTGTCCCGGCGATCTCGGATCGTGAAATACTTCTACGGGTGAATATTTGCGGCGTATGCGGCACGGATCTTAAGAAGATCGAACTCGGACTTGTCCCGCCCCCTAGGATATTCGGACACGAAATCGCGGGCACCGTCGTGAAGAAGGGAGCCGAAGTCCATAAATTCCAAGTCGGGGACAGGGTGACGATCCATCACCATGTGCCCTGTAGAGATTGTTTCTATTGCCGGAAAAACCTTTATTCGCAATGCGAAACCTACCGGCGCACGGGGACGACTGCCGGATTCGAACCGGCAGGAGGCGGATTTGCCGAATACGTCCGGGTAATGGATTGGATTGTAGAGGAAGGGACTGTTAAAATTCCGGACGATGTAAGCTTTGAGGAAGCCAGTTTCCTGGAACCTTTGAATACCTGCCTCAAAGCTTTGGAAACCGCATCGCTCGAGAAGGACGAGGTTGTGGTGATATACGGTCAGGGCCCTGTCGGACTGCTGATGATGCAATCCGCACTCTGCGAAGGAGCTCGGGTTGTCGGCCTGGATTTTATAGAGAACAGGCGGAACATCGCTCGCGAACTGGGCGCTGTAGAGGTACTCAATCCGGACAGTGATGACATCAGCGCAGCCATCGCCAAGCTGACGGACGGACGAGGTGCGGATTTGGCCATTGTGGCGGCAGCAAATCCCCGCGCTATCGAGGACGCACAACTGATAACCCGGAGAGGCGGTCGTGTTTTACTTTTTGCACAGACCGTTCCGGGGGAAATGATCCCGGTAGATGCATCCCGAATCTGTGTAGAAGAAAAAAGGCTCATCGGAAGCTACAGCGCCTCCATTGAGCTTCAGGAGAGAGCCGCACATTTAATCTTTTCCCGGAAAGTAAATGTGTCAAAACTCGTAAGCCACAGGTTTGCACTGGAACTACTCCCAGAAGGGATTCACCTGGCGTCTCATCCTTCTGAGCATTCGCTAAAGGTCGTAATACAGCCATGAGAGAATTAATGAAGGTATCCAGAGAGAAGATGACCGCAGCTGTTCTATACGGCAAGCGTGACGTCCGTATCGAACAGATTCCTATCCCGCGCGTAGAACCCGGTGAGGTTCTGGTAAGGATCAAAGCGGCCCTTACGTGTGGAACCGACCTGAAAGTATACCGTCAGGGTTTTCATGCACGCATGATTGTTCCCCCTTCCGTTTTCGGCCACGAACTTGCGGGGATTGTCGAAGAAGTCGGAGAAGGCGTGGATAGTTTTACGCCCGGGATGCGCGTTGTTTCAGCCAATTCAGGACCCTGCAATGAATGCTTCTTCTGTGAGCGGCACCTTTCGAATTTATGTGAAAACCTGCAGTTCATTAACGGAGCCTACGCCGAATACATAAAAATACCCGAAAGTATTGTCCGTCAGAACCTGCTGATTCTTCCCGACAGCGTCGAATTTCACGAAGCGGCTTTGGTGGAACCTCTCGCCTGTGTCCTCCGGGCTGTCGAGGAAACCGGCATTGATGAGGGAGACACGGTCGGGATTATAGGAATAGGTCCGATCGGATTGATGTTTGTACAGGTTCTCAAAGCCATTGGAGCGAGAGTCATAGCGATGGGAAATCGCAATTCGCAACTAACGATGGCCAGTGTAATGGGAGCGGATCATGTCGTGGATGCCACCCGGTCCAACGTTGTGGAACAGGTTCGTAAGCTGACAAGCGGACGGCGCGGCGCCGATGTCATCATTGAAGCCGTCGGATCAAAAGAAACATGGCAGAAAGCCATGGGAATGGTTCGGCGCGGTGGAACCATCAATCTATTCGGCGGATGCCCGTCAGGAACTCACATTCCCCTGGACAGCACTCTCATTCACTATTCGGAAATAACCATCAAGGCAAACTTCCACCACACACCGCGGCACATCCGTGAAGCTCTCGATGCTATTCACCGGGGGAAAATAAAGGCACGAGATCTGATCACGGGCGAAGAAAACCTAACGGCTATCGGCAGCGTCCTGGAAAGGTTGCTGAACCGAAACGGGGATATTAAAATAGCGATCATCCCTTAAACGTCATTTTTCAAAGTTTCGGAGAGGCATATGGAACCGGAGCTGTCGGCTTCCTACAGATCCGCCAAAGCGGTAGCGCGTAAACAGGCTCGAAATTTCTACTATTCGTTCCTGGTGCTTCCACCCGATAAGAGACGCGCGTTTTGCGCTGTCTACGCTTTCATGCGACACTGCGACGATATTTCCGATGGCGAAGAAAACACTGAAACCAAACGCCGACTGCTTGAGGATTGGCGCTCCCGGCTGAATGAAGCCTATTCGGACGTACCCTGTCAAAATTCCATCCTGCCGGCATTCCGGGAATCCATTCGGCAATATTCCATTCCCGCACAGTATTTTCACTGGATTATCGATGGTGCGGAAATGGACCTGGACACCATTAAATACGAAACATTCGACGATCTGTACAAATACTGTTTTCATGTTGCCTCGGCCGTAGGATTCGTATGCCTGCAGATTTTCGGATTCAAGGATGAAAGAGCAAAGGAATTTGCAGAACAGTGCGGTATTGCTTTCCAGATTACAAATATCTTAAGGGATGTCGAAGAGGATGCTGCAATGGGACGCATCTACCTGCCGGCGGAGGATCTAAGGAAGTTCGACTACACACCCGATGAGCTTCGAAACGGAATCGTCGATGAAAGGTTCAGAAACCTGATGCAGTTCGAAGCCGACAGGGCTAAACACTATTATGCACAGGCGCGCAATCTCCTGCCCCTGGTTGAAAATTCAAGCAAACCCGCATTATGGGCCATGATGAAAATCTACGAGGGACTGTTGGACAGAATTATCCAGCGCCGTTTCGACGTATTTCATAACCATATACGCCTGACCGGCATGGAAAAGACATCGATTGCCCTGCGAGCCCTGATGATGCGTTTTACAGGTTCGGGAATATGATTCAATACTATTTCCATTGAATCAGTACCGATTAGGAATGGAATTATGCATTCAAGCCATGATGTACCGAAAGCCTCCAAAACGATGATGGTCGCACCCGAAGAACCCGTGTCCGGGGACCTTCAGACCATTCTGGACAGATCCGGCATAGCCTTGAAAGAGAGTACTCGAACCGCCCTATCCCGGGCGACCGACTGCCTGGTAAACCTTCAGAATAAAACCGGATTCTGGTGCGGAGAACTCGAAGGGGACTCGATATTACAAAGTGAGTATATTCTGCTGAAATTCATCATCGAACAGGAAAACGATCCCCGGCTTCCAAAGATAGCCACATATCTGCGCAAACAGCAGAGAGCCTCCGACGGAGCCTGGACACAGTACCCGGGAGGCATGCCGGACTTGAGCGCAACCGTAAAAGCCTATTTCGCCCTGAAATTAATGGGAGACAGCATCGACGCTCCTCACATGAAGAAAGCAAGATCCCTCGTGCTGAAACTTGGAGGGGCTGAGCGTTGTAATACCTACTCAAAATTCTACCTTGCGGCATTGGGCCAGATGCATTACGACTCCATTCCCGTCATTCCACCGGAAGTCGTTCTACTGCCCAAATGGTTCTATTTTCATCTCGACAAGGTTTCCGCCTGGTCGCGCACAATGATC
>DKBB01000254.1 GCA_002451015.1 Acidobacteria bacterium UBA6911 | reverse complement strand
CTATTAATCCCGTTGAAATTAAAGGTAGACCGCGAAATTTCCACTACTTCTGATAAGATATCTTATGTAAACTAAAATAAGCGACTCCAATCCTTCGTTGTCGTTCGTGGAAGCCCGGGCTTCCCTTCGTTAAATATTTGTCTTTATTGGCGGTTTCGGCTGGAACTACATTTTATACTTGCCAAGATCTTCGGGATTCAGGCTTTCGAGCCACTTCCGAATATCTTCCGGAGAACTTTTATCCGCTGAAAGCGTCGTGGAGGTTGTGCTGGTTGATTTTGAAAGTACATCGTCGGTCACGAAAATTGGTGAATCGGTGCGCAAAGCCAGCGCGATTGCATCAGACGGTCTTGAGTCGACCGTTACCACCTTACCGCCGGCATTAAGAAAAATCACGGCATAAAAGGTATTGTCCTTGAGTTCCGTCACAACAATCTTGGTCACTTTGACATCAAGATGGTTTAAAAGTCCCTTGATCAAATCGTGCGTCATTGGCCGCGGCGTATCCACCTTTTCAATCTGTAGCGCTATCGCATTCGCTTCGAAAATACCCACCCAAATCGGAAGCAAGGTGTCGCTGGCAGTTTCCTGCAAAACTACTATGGGCGAATTGGTAAGCGGATCCATCATCAAACCTTTGATTTTAAACTCTATCTCCTTCATGATCCCTCCCCTGCCTGGGTATTTTAAAGAGGTGAACCTCGTTTCCCCGATAGACAAGCACCCTTAAAAATGTCAGCAGACCGGCTACCTCCGATACATAACGCTTGAAACGTTGAGCAGTCCTATATTGACGGTCCTTAAAAAGAATGAAATTCAGTTCCCATATACAGATTATTCCAAAGCCTTCGATTGAATCCAAGCGCCTTTTAGGCTATTGGGGCTGAAACCTTCAATTTTCACCTTGGCAAAGTGGCCTATAAGAGTTTCCGGACCGTTAAAATTGACGATTTTGTTATTACAGGTTCTTCCGGCCAGGCTGACGCGACTGCGCGCCCGCTTTTCTACCAGTACTTCTACGATCTGCCCCAGGTAGGCCTCATTTATCTGAAACTGTATATCCTTCTGCCTCTGCTGCAGAATTTCCAACCGCCTGGATTTCTCTTCTTCCGGTACGGCACCTGAAATTTTCAACGCTTCGGTATTCGGCCTGGGAGAGTATTTAAAAGAAAATGCACTGTCATAACGCACTGCATCCAAAAGGGTTAGGGTGTCTTCAAAATCGCTTTCCTGTTCCCCGGGAAAACCGACAATTATATCCGTTGAAATTGAAATAGGACGTTTTGAGTTTTTAATCTTTTGTACGATTTCAAGATAGCCTTCCCGTGTATATCCCCGCCGCATGGCCTGGAGTATTTTGGTTGATCCTGATTGAACCGGCAGATGAATATGATTGCATACCTGCGAACAGACTTCCATTACCTCTAAAAGTTCTTCCGTAAAATCGGAAGGATACGGCGAAGTAAAACGTATGCGCTCTATTCCATTAATTTGAGCCATCCGCCTTAAAAGCGCTGCGAAGGTTGTGTTCCCGCCTTCTCTATCTATATAGGAATTAACGGTTTGACCCAGCAGCATAATTTCGATATATCCGTCGGCAGCCAGTTTCTCGATTTCCATGAGAATACTGCGGCTGCTCCGAACCCTCTCTTTTCCTCTCGTTTCAGGCACCACACAGTACGTACATTGACGATTGCACCCCTCACTGATGGTCACACTTGCGCGCCAGTGGCTTCCCCTCCGGATTTGAGAGATTTCCAGAGGTCCCGGGTTTTCGTTCGACCGCATATCTACACTTGGCAATCCAGAGTGGATTCTTTGTTCCACCAGGGAGTGTATTCCCTGGCTTTTTTGAGGTCCGGCCAGGATATCCACGTGAGGCGCTTTTTGTAATATTTTCTCTCCCTCTAGCTGTGCCATACAGCCGACGACGCCGACAACAAGATCCTTCCGCCCATTTTTGTGTCTTTTGAGCTCCCCCAGACGTGCGTATACTTTTTGAACTGCCTTATCCCGGACACTGCAGGTATTCAACAGGATCACGTCGGCTTTGGACGGGTTTTCTGCGACTTCCATTCCATTGCAGCATAAATTGCCTGCAATCTTTTCGGAATCCAGAACATTCATCTGGCAGCCGAAGGTTTCAATGAAAAATTTCTTCGCCATATTAAGAACCGGCGTCTGTGCCATACGGCATCGGCGCCTTATTTGCCTTCATCCGCAGAGTGAGCCAGCATTTCCTCTGCATGTTTCCGTGTTGTTTCCGTAATAATTTCTCCACCCAGCATTCTCGAAATCTCAAGAATCCTGTCCCCATGAGTCAAGGATTCCACGACGGTCTCTGTTCTTTTATCCACCACGTGTTTTCGCACGTTGAAGTGGTTGCGGGCGAACACGGCGATTTGGGGCAAATGTGTTACACATAGAACCTGACTGTATTGCGCCAGTCCCTTCAAGCGCTTCCCAACCGCCTCCGCAACCCGTCCACCGATACCTGCATCCACTTCGTCGAATACTAGAGTTTTCCCCTTATCTTCATTCCCACACAGAGACTGTATCGCCAGCATCAGGCGTGAAAGTTCTCCCCCTGATGCTATGCGCGCTAGCGGTCTCATCGCTTCGCCCTCGTTCGGGGCTATTAAAAACTCTACATGGTCCAAACCGTTGAGTCCATAGGAACCGGGAAAGGGATTCTTCCCCCGGTCATCGTTCAGCGGATGAAAATGCACCTGCATCTTCATTCTCGGCATTGCCAGGGCTGAAAACTCTTTTCCGACATGCTTTTCCAGTTTCGACGCGTCCTGCCGCCGCTTTTCCGAAAGCTTGGAAGCAATTTCAACATATCGAGCAGTTTCCGATTCCAGCTTCTTTGCGAGATCGGCGGATGTGTCCTCAGATGCTGTCAAAGACTCCAATTCCTGCCTGCAACTTTCAGCATATTCAAAAATATCGCTCCCCGAAGAACCGTACTTCTGGGTCAGTTTTTCCAGGGAATGCAGTCTCTGCTGCACCTGTTCGAGCCGTTCCGGACTGAAATCGCATCGAGCCGCGTAATCGCGTGCAGCCATAGCTATGTCTTCCAGCCTGAATAAACATTCCACAAGAGACTCACGGGACTGCTTCCAGCTGTCGTCATACCTCTCCAATGCCTGCAATACAGGCTCAAGACGGCGCATCCCGGTCAAAATAGAAGATTCGCTTTCATACAGCGCAACATAGGCCTCAGCCGCACTGGCGAGAATTTTTTCACTGTTGGAAAGGATGGAGTTTTCCCTTTCCAATTCCTCCCTTTCATTGGGAAGCGGCGCAACTCGACGGATTTCTTCCAGCTGGAATCGAAGCATTTCAATACGACGAATTCGTGCCTCTTTGTCCGCTTCAAAGCGTTCGAGGCGCCGGGCCGTCTCTCTAAGCGCTTTAAAACGCTTCCGAACTTCCTCCAATAAAACTCCATTGTCCCCGTAAAAATCCAGCCATTGAAGGTGTGTCTGTAAATCCAGGAGCGATTTCTGATCCTGCTGGCCGTGAATATCCGCCAGATGTTCCCCGATCGATTTCAACAGGTTCAGTGTGGCAAGATGACCGTTTATGAACACCCTGTTCCTGCCCGAGGAGGATATTTCCCGCCGGACCAGAAGAAGCTTTTCTTCATTCTCAAATCCCGCATCCGATAATGTCCGGAATAGTGCTCCTTCCGATTCGATTTCGAACATCCCTTCCACAATTGCCGAATCGCAGTCGGAACGAATCATATCCTGGGAGGATCTTTCTCCCAACAGCATACCGAACGCATCCACCAGGATGGATTTCCCGGAACCGGTTTCCCCTGTCAGAAGATTCAAACCGTCACCGAACTCGATCTCCAATTCCCGGATCAACGCAAAATTTCGAATTCTTAATAAACGGAGCATACCGATCACGCCTTAATTTAAACTGGCATTTCGAGGCGTTGCTGAGTCTAACATAAAGCATCCGGCTCCCATAAAAGCCTTTTGAAAATAGTGGTTATGTTGCGCTCATGGTTTGTTTCTCCACCCCTTTTTCCATATCGTTGCAAAAGGTTTTATTACTATATTTAGTGAATTGACTCGCCCTGTAGGCTATGATAATTCCTGCATTTTACGGTCAATGTCATTCTTTATATGGAGGAACCTAGCTATTTTAGTCCTAACAGCCCTACTGCTACAAGCAGCACCGGAGGCGGATGCACCATTCGGAGGCAGCCTTCTGGGAATGATTCTCCGAAGCGGCGTTTTTGCACAGGTAATACTCCTGTTACTTTTGGCTTTTTCACTGCTTTCCTGGACGATAATTCTTCGAAAATGGCTGACACTCCGGCAGGTCCGGCAGAAAAACCATGAATTCGTCGACTTTTTCCGGGAATCCGCCCGATTGAGCGAAATCTATTCCGGATGCGAACATTACCGGGGATCGCCGCTCTCCGGGATATTCACTGCGGCCTACCACGAATTGAACGCACAGGTCCAGGCTCTTAAAGGTCCCAGTCCGGAAAATCCGGTTTTATCTGAAAGAAACATTGCAGGAATTCAACGCGCTCTTAACCGATCCTCGGCTTCAGAGCTTTCGCTTCTTGAAAAACACATCAGTTGGCTGGCTACGACAGGATCGGTCACACCCTTTATCGGACTTCTGGGAACCGTCGTCGGCATTATCAACGCTTTCCTGGGTCTAGGCCTGGAAAAAACAACCTCCATACAGGCAGTAGCCCCCGGTATTTCAGAAGCGCTGGTTGCCACAGCCGCCGGACTTTTTGCCGCTATTCCCGCTGTGATTGCGTATAATCATTTTATAAGTGGAATCAAGGATATCGCAGCAGATATGGATGACTTTTCTTCGGAGTTTCTGAACCTTGTGGAACGGAGTTTCAGCTAAATGGCTTTTACAACACAGAACGGCCGCACTGCTACATCCCTTTCCGAGATCAACGTCACCCCTCTGGTCGATGTCATGCTCGTACTTCTGATCATCTTCATGGTTACCGCACCCATGCTTCAGACCGGAATTGACGTGCAGTTGCCGGAAACTCGAAATGTCACGGAGGTAAATCCCGAAGAGCGAATCATTATCTCCATAAGCCAGGAAGGTTTGCTTTACTATGGTTCGGACACCATTCTGTATGAAGATATTGCGGGACGACTTCAGGCGGACGCAGAGAGCCCCAAAGACGCTATTTTTTTACGGGCGGACAAGGACGTTAAATGGAACTCAATCGTTTCGGTTATCGATGTGATTCGAGGAGCGGGTTTTGATCAGATAAAACTTGTGACCAAACCTTTTAAAGAACCTAAATAAAAACGGAAATGTGCAGGATTGTTACTTTGAAATCTCCAAACCTCAATCTTTAATTTTCAAACCACCCGACATGCCTACGAATACCACAGATAACGCCTTTGTATGGACCGGATCGGTAAAGGAAAAATACCGTCGTTCTTTTGCCGTGTCCATAGGCATTCATGTCGTGGTTTTTTTGCTCGCGATTTTCGGGCACTACCTGCTTCCGAGAAGGGTCATCGAGATCGGGACGGGCGCGGGGGGCGGCAAAGGCGGGGGCATCTCTACGGTCGGTGTCGTTGATGAATTTTCCGGGGGCGCTGGTATGGTAAAACCATTCATTGTGCCCAAACCCCCTGCACTTGAAGAAAAGCCTGTCGAGAACAAGTCCAAGGCCATACCGCTTCCCGATACTCTTGAACGCAAAATAAAACGGCCCGCGCCAACCAATAAGTCCCCCAAAACAAAACCCGCGACAAACATGATCCCGACGCCGGCGGAACCCGGCACGGGTGGGGCCGGTGGGTACAGCGGCGGCAGCGGCGGCGGCAGTGGTGGCGGAATCGGCGTATCTATCGGCTCCGGGTCCGGCGGAATCGGCGATCACCTTTACGCCAGAACGGTGGAAAAACGGATCAGCGACAACTGGACCCGTCCCCCTGAGGGAAACCGCGTGAATGTCATTTTCCGTTTTTACATCGACGATTTCGGGAAAATACGCGGCATCCAGATGGAAAAGTCTTCCGGCAATCCCTTAATGGACCGAATGGCCGAAAACGCGATACGCGCCATAAAGGATCTCCCGCCGCCTCCGACTGAATTCCGTGGGCGCCTGATTCAGTTCAGCGCTCATTTCATATACCCGCCCGAACAATAGAAATTTCGATAAAGGAGCCAAATGGACGTTAAGAAATTATTTTTATTCCTATATATAATCAGTTGCCTAGCCCCCGCCATAGCGGCGCAGGACGAATCCATCCCTCTCTTTCCCACACCCGGCGAGGATCTGATTCTTGCCGTTACCGATATACAACCGGCTTCGGAAGATCAGACGTCCGATTTTTTGGATGCGATAGAGACTTTCAACCGAGTTCTTTGGGACGACCTCTATTTTTCGGGTTTTTTCAGGCTTGCGGGGAAAAGTTTCTACCCCCGCCAGTCCCAGGCGATTCGTTCTGAAAAGGATATCCCGTATGACGCGTGGGCGGCGCTTCCCTTCCAGGTGACTATCCTTTCATCCGGAACGATGGGTCTGTCGGACGGCATACTGCAGGTGGAGTTGCAGGTTTTCGATATGAAGCAGCGAAAGAAAAGTTTCGGGCTGCAGCGCGTTACAAGAGACATCGAGCAAATCCGTGCAATCGCGCATGAATGGGCGGACGAAATCGTCTACAGATTGACCGCAGGCGCATCCCGGGGCATTGCGTCCACCAAAATTGCGTACACATCAAAAATCGGGGACACCGAAGATATTTATATCATGGACTATGACGGGTTTAACGCCTACGCGTTTACCCACAACGGTTCCAACAATCTTTTTCCCAGCTGGTCCTCGGATAACACTAAACTTGCTTTTCAGAGCATGCGAACTGGCACATGGGAAGCAAGCATCTATTCCTTCATTGACGGCACACGCCTGCCGTTTCCGATTTTTAATACGTTTGTAAACACGCCCGTGATTTCGCCGGATGGTAAGAGAGTCGTTTTTGCACTACGAACTCCAAGAGGCGATACGGACCTTTTCATTTCCGACCTCGACGGCTCGAACCGCCGCAATATCACCAACAATCCGGCGATTGATTCCTCCCCCACCTGGTCTCCGTCAGGACGGCAGATTGCCTTCGCATCTAACCGAGGCGGAAGTGCCAGCCAGATCTTTATCTGTGACGCTGATGGGGCTAACGTACGCAGACTTGTCAAGGAAGGAGGCGATGCGGATTCTCCTGCGTGGTCCCCGGACGGCCGCTTGCTGGCTTTTCATTGGAAACCCCGCTTACGTTCCTATTACGACCTGTTCCTTGCGGAAGTCAGCAGCGGAAGAATCACACAGCTGACAACCGACAGCGGCAGCAATGAAATACCGTCCTGGGCCCCGGACGGGCGGCACCTCGTTTTTCAATCGGACCGTACAGGAACCAATCAGATTTACATTATGCTTCTGGATGAGTCCACCCAACTGCGCAGAATTACACGAAGGGGAAACAATAGTGGCCCCGCATGGGGAGGCTATTTACGTAAATAATCAAAAAGCGGTTTTCTTTCTTTATTTGTAGCCGTCGTCACAAGAATACTGAATTTTTTGCTGGTTTTGTTTTGACGTATTCACGCTCGTGATATACTGCATCTGATTCGGTGTAATATTATCATTAAAACTTAGGATTGAATCTGAGCACAAGAGAAGGAGATGCCGATATGCGAAGATCCAAAGCCACACTCGTATGCTTGATGTTTGTAATTGCAGCCCTATTGGTGACGGGAGTTGGATGTAAAAAGAAGGTAGCCCCACCGCCGCCGCCGCCGCCAAAGGAAGAACCGCCACCGCCACCACCGAAACCTGAAATTCCCGCGCCTACCGTTTCATTGAATGTTTCTCCAACCGCCATTGAAAGAGGAGAGTCGTCGACTCTTTCCTGGAATTCCACAAATGCAACCGGCGTGGTAATAGATAACGGAGTGGGAACGGTAGAGCCTTCCGGAAGAAGAACCGTCAGCCCCAGCGCGTCGACTACATACATTGCATCAGCTACGGGTCCCGGCGGCAAGGTCACGGCACAAGCGCGCGTGACAGTTACAGAACCACCGCCGCCACCGCCACCGCCGATCAGTGATTCCGAGTTTTTCGACACCCGCGTCAAGGACGCCTTCTTCGACTACGACAAGTACGATATCCGGGAAGATGCCCGTGCGGCCTTGACAGCAGGCGCCCGAGCTCTGAAGGAACGGCCGTCCATTCGGATTACGATACAGGGTCACTGCGACGAAAGAGGATCCTCGAAATACAATCTCGCTTTAGGGGACCGGCGCGCCAATGCTGCGAAAGAGTTCCTGGTTAATCAAGGGATCGATGACAGCAGAATCGATACAGTCAGCTACGGCGAAGAACGCGGTTTCTGTGATGAAAAAACCGAAGAATGCTATCAATTGAACCGGCGTGCCCATTTTGTGATGCGCTGAATTGGTGCAATCTGTCCGATTTTTTGGCTTAATGGATTTTTTCGTCAGACAGCTGAACCATTCGGGCAGGAAGGTTTATCCGGTATTCTCCGGATTTTCCTCGGAAGAACCGAATTAGCGGGTCGGGACCCGGTACGCAACAGACCGAGTCCCGACCAATTCCCGCCCTGTTTTGTAGTGGGCGGTTAATTTTTCCAGAGACTATTCCGCCCGCGGATCCATCTTGCGGTGATATAGAGAGCGACTCATTCATTCTTTTTCTTTCGTTGAAGCCCCCGCCCAGCTGTGAAATAATACCGAGCGAACCAGATATCGGGAGTGACTGTTTATGAAAAAACGTATACTTTGCCATCTCCTTGTCGTTTTGTTCGCATTCACGTCTTACCTGCAAGCCGGCACCAAAGAAGAACTGCAGGCTCTTAAACAGGACGTTCTTACACTGCAAAAACAGTTCCGAGAATTCGAAAAAACCTTGAACGACTACAACACCGGCCTTGCGGGTATCAAAAGCCTGATCGAACAGCTGAATGACCAAGCGGCAAAATCAAACATGCTCCTGGATAGAGTCGTAGCCGTAATTGAAAAACAATCCTCTGAAGACAATTCCCAGGAAGATAAAATCCTGCAGGGATTACAGACGCTTTCCAATAAAAATGACGAAATGGCAACCAGCCTTGGCGCTCTGGCGAGACAGGTTTCCGAACTTAAGGTTCAGTCCATGCCGATAAATCCACCCGTTTCAACCGATCTAACCTCAGCTGATACGGTATTCAACCAGGCATTTTATGATCTTATTGAGGAGAACTACGAACTGGCCATCGGTGGATTTAATGCTTATCTGACGCAGTTCCCTTCCGGGGACAAGGCGGCAGCTGCCAAGTATAATATCGGGGAAGCGTATTATTACATGAACCGATTCGAACCGGCCATTTCGGCTTTCACACAGGTCATTGATGAAAACACCGATTCCGATAAAGTGGCCAGCGCGCTTTACAAGCGAGGAAAGGCGTTCCTGGGAAACCAGGATTCAGAAAGGGCCGTCGAGGATTTCAAGCTGGTGATAGGAAAGTTTCCGGATGCTCCGGAAGCGGCATTGTCAAAGTCCGCTCTTCAAGATCTCGGTATGGCAAACGAGCGCTGATTAAAGAGAGGGAAACACGCCCATGAGTTCACTGAATAAAGTAATGCTTATCGGAAACCTCGGCCGGGACCCCGAAATCAGGTATACTCCTGACGGATCTCCTGTTGCAAACTTCAGTCTTGCGACCAGCGAAAACTGGACGGACAAAAGCGGCAGCCGCCAGGAACATACGGAATGGCACACAATCGTTGCATGGAACAGACTGGCCGATCTCTGCAAAAAATATCTCTCAAAAGGAAGACAGGTCTATATCGAGGGTCGGATACGCACACGTGAGTGGAATGATCGCGAAGGAAACAAGCGTCGAACCACCGAAGTCATTGCTACCCAGATGGTCTTACTCGGCACTCGTACTCAAAGCGCCGATGCGGGAACTCAGCCTGTGGATACCGCTACACGAACAGATTCGGAGCAGGACAACTCATTCGAAGACATAGGAATTACAGACAGCGATATACCATTTTAAAACTTCTTTCGAATGATTCCTTTCAATCGGAATCTAGTTTCCCGGAAAAATGTGCGTATTTTAAAGTGCAAGCGACGCCCGGATACCGGAAACGGATATGAAAAACGATTTGGACAAGCGCAGACTGACTCAAGCAAGCAGTGCGGCGGGATGAGCGAGCAAAATGAGTCCGGCGGTGCTGGACAGAATATTATCCAAACTGCCTCGCCAGGAAGACAACCGCCTTCTGGTAGGTTTCGCCAACAAGGATGATGCCGCTGTTTTCCTTATCGCAGAAAACCTCGCATTGGTTCAAACAGCTGATTTTTTTACCCCTATAGTGGATGATCCCTATCTTTTCGGCCAGATTGCGGCTGCCAATGCCCTTTCCGACGTCTACGCCATGGGAGGACAGCCCATGACCGCCCTTACACTCGTCTGTTATCCGGAAAACGGGGATCCTGATGTTCTGGAACAAATTCTCGCCGGCGGTATAGAAAAAATGATGGAGGCGAACTGTATCGTCGTCGGAGGCCACACGATTCGCGATTCCGATATCAAATTCGGATATTCGGTAACAGGTACGGTTAACCCTGCACAGGTGTGGAGCAACGACGGGGCTAGGCCCGGAGACGTTCTTCTGCTGACTAAGCCCCTTGGAACCGGTTTGATCGCAACCGCAATTCGGTCGGGAAAAGCAAAGTCAAAATGGGTGGAGGCCGCCACGGAAACCATGTGTCTCTTAAACCGCGACGCAGCGGACGCATTGAAGACACTGGAACGGGCGATTCATTCCGCTACGGACATAACAGGCTTCGGTTTCATGGGCCATGCATGGGAAATGGCAACAGCCAGCCGCGTCAGCCTGCGTTTCAACCATAAGCGTTTCGAATTTCTGGAAGGTTCGCTCGAATGCGCCCGAAAAGGTTTCCTTGCCGGAGGATTGGCAAAAAACCGGGAATTTATAGGCGATTGCCTGCATTTTTCATCGAAAGTCCCGGACGAAATACAGCAGATATTGTTTGATCCTCAGACATCGGGGGGTCTTCTGGTTGCTGTCGATTCTAATTACGCTGACGCAGCTTGCGACCTGCTTTCTGAAAAGGGGTGTTCTTGTATGCGTATTGGGGAAGCGATTGAAAAAACTTCACCGCTTCTGGAAGTAACGTAACGTGCGCGTACCTTAAAGATGAGCTGCGACCTGAACAGTGACTGCGACCAAGGGCAAATTTTTCATCGTCCCGAAATCCCGAAATCCGGGATTTCGGTATTGAAACGACTCTTGGCACTCTTCACTTCTTTGCGAAAATCTTTTCCCTCGATTTCGATACTCCTGCACATCTCGTACAGCCTGGATCTAAGGCGTATTCCTATACGGTCCGTTAAGGTTTCCTCCCGTTGATTCGGCGCGGCATCCAGGAAATTTGAAGTAAATATGGTCAGTTTCTTGTCGTTGTAACGGCAATTGATAATATGAGCGATTGTGTCGCGTACCCAGTCTGTCGGCTTGTTCGCGCCCAGTTCATCCAGGACAAGAACTTTCGCGTCAAGCACCGGCTGCAGAACCTCCAGTTCCGAAGTTCGGGAAACGGAATTCCAGCTTGCCTGAATTTCCCGCAGGAGATCGCGAAAATCGTAAAAAAGACCACTGTCACCTTTCTCGATAATCACACCTTTTAATAACGCGACTGCAAGGTGCGTCTTACCAACACCACACGTACCCATAAGAAGTAAGCCTACATCGACTATCGGATACTTGTCCAAAAAGCTTTGAACGTATTTTTTTGCCGTTTTTTGCGATGGATCCCCTGATGTCAGGTATGATTCCAGATCACAATGTTCGTAGCGTTTGGGTATCCTCGCATCCGCGAGCATGCGTTCCATCCTTGAGGATTCCATACAGCCGCAGCGTCGGACCCCGCTTCCATCCCCGGCAGGTTCCCATCCGGAACCGTTGCATTTCGGGCAAACATTCTTGGTTTGGGATTGTTCGTTCATTGCTTAACCTGCATAATATTATTCAAAATCTAAGATATCCGCATTAAAATCGAGTAAGGGGTTTTAGGCTGATCCTTCGGTTTTCCCTTATCAATTCTTCGGTTTTTTCGGTCCTTCAATAGGAATGGATAAAAGCTGTACCTGTTTCAACTCAGCGTACATTTTCTGGACATTTGCAGTGAAAAAATTCATAAAACGGTATCTGGAATATTGCGCCGGCACCTGAATGTCCTGCATCGCCTTTTCTACGCTGTAGCCTCCCAGAACGAACGGTTCCACTATAGCCCGGAGCTGTTCGAAATAGGCGAGAAATCTTTCTACATCACGACGATTGCCCACAATCCCGTGGCCCGGAACAAACCGGTCCGCGTCCAATTCCAGGATCATCTTCAAAGTATCCATCCACTTTAATATATTCGCGTCCTGAATGTTAGGAATCGCATTTTTGAAAAAAAGATCGCCGCAGAAAACGATCCTATCGGAAGGAATGTACAGAATCGTGTCGGCATCGGTATGTCCCGGACCCAGGAACTGAAGCCTTACCTCCTTTGAGCCGTCCTGTATCAACATATAGTTTTCAGGAACGACAACCGGCAAGGTAATCTTAAGTTGCGACAAGGTAGACAGATAGTCTTGGCGTGTTTGGATTTGTTGTTTAAGGGCATCGCGTCTACCTGTATTGGTTTCTTTCGAGGATTTTTCCCGCATTCCGTCCAATTGGGACTCTGTAACTCTGATTGTCCGATTTAGAGAAGGGAGATCTTTTCCTAGAATATCTTCCCGCGTTTTCTTTATGGCAATTATATGGGCTCCGGGAAATGCCTGGTTTCCGTGTGTATGATCGGGATGATAATGACTGTTGACGATGTAGCGGACCGGTTTGGACGTTATTGAACGGATATCCTGCAGAAGTTGCTGTCCGGCTTCCGGAGTAAAATGTGTATCAAAAACTAGTACACCCTGTTCCAGAACGATAAAACCTGCATTGCCTACCGCGTTTCCGTTAGGATTGACGATTCTTGCAAAAATATCGTCGCCCAGTTTCACAATCTGTGCATCCTCCTCCGGATAAGCGACGGCGGCTGTAAAAAAAACTAATGCGATGTAAAGAACAACGGCTGGAAACCTGTTTCTGTCGGCCATGAAGAAAGTCCGCTTTCTATGGTTCAGATATGATAATAATGGAATAAATTTATTGCGCCGCTAATCCATCCGGCAATGAAAAACAGCGGAATTGTTTTCCCGGTTTTTAATGATTATATAAACCGCTGTCCGTATATTATCTGGGCGGCACCCCACGTCCTCCAATGTCATGGGAAATCGCATGTGGGTTCCTCATGCAGTCTGAATGATTCCATGGTCAGAACAGGCTAGAAACGAAATGAACGTCCGCGCGGAGGCTCTACCAGAGTAACCGTTTCCGTCATCCTTGCGCCGTTGCGATACAGTGTGATCTGTACGACATCTCCCGGACGTCTGGGCTCAAGTACCAGGCGTATTTCTTTATCTGACGAAATTGGATGTCCGTCGATTTCCGTGATAATATCGCCGCCGGCAGGAATCCGAACGTTGAACAGACGTATTAGTTTATTTGCTCCCCGGATCCCGGCTTTCTCAGCCGAACTGCCGGCGTAGACCCTGACGACAAGGAGTCCTTTTTCAACCGGCAGGTCGAGATCGTAAGCCAGTTCCTTGTAAAGAGGGTACCCTTCCACTCCGAACCACGGACGCAGGACACGTCCATATTGAATCAAATCGGCCGCCACTCTTCGAATCGTATTGGAGGGAATGGCAAATCCGATCCCGATATTTCCCCCGCCTCTGATGGTAAAAATGGAAGTGTTGATTCCGATCATTTCACCCGCGATATTTAAAAGCGGCCCTCCTGAATTCCCGGGATTGATGGCGGCGTCCGTCTGGATGACGTTATCGACCAGATCTCCGCTTTCGGCCTGTATTCTTCTCCCAAGAGAACTTATGATACCAACTGTCAGGGTATTTTGAAGACCCAGGGGATTTCCGATTGCCAGAACCTTCTGCCCTACATTCAATGCATCGGAGTCGCCAAAAGATATCGGGTGCAGTTTCTCCTCGGGAGCATCTATCAACCGAATGATAGCAAGGTCGTTCTGGCGGTCCACACCTATTATTTCCGCGTGAAATTTGGATCTGTCAGGCAGGGATACTTCCAGCCTGTCTGCGGATTCAATGACGTGGTAGTTGGTTAAAACGTTACCCTTCCGGTCCAGAACACAGCCGCTTCCGGAACCTTCCATGGCTACCGGAGAAAAGAAGAAGTCGTATTCAACGACAGTCTTTGTAATATTGACGACACCCGGACTGACCGTGTTGTATACGTTTACGTTTATCTCTTCGTCGCTGGTTAACTCCGGATGCTTGAGGGGGTCCGCCGCGAAGGCGGGTCTGGACACTTCCCGTTTGTCGTATCCAGGCACAATTCCACATTTAAGGGCGGCAGAGGTAACCGCACTTGTAAGTAGAATTGTTATAAGTATGGTGCGTACCGGGTGCTTCAGCATCAATACCGACCAGGTTCACTGCATGGTTCTGAAAACCTTACATAAGGCTTATTTTACTTCGATTGAAATACCTTCCTTATCCGACACATTAATCTCCATGGACAGCGTCGTTTTGGGAAATTCCTGCACGGTTACGGTGGCCGCGGTCCGGAAGATGCTCATCATATCCAGCTTATAATCGCCGGGAGGAATCGGATTGTTGAATTTGCAGTTCCCCCTGTTGCCTTCCGTCAAGATCGGCGTAGACTTGAATATCCCACCCGATCCCTGCATAACAAGCACGAATCCGTCCAGACCATCCATCTTAAAGGGGCCGCTGATTTTATTGATTCTAACATTAATCTGTTTAGGCGATCGTCTAAGGGCTTCTTCCTCTTCGTGCTTCTCGAGCTCCGCTTTAGCCTGAACCAGCACATCCTGGAACCATTTTTTCTGCATGGCTTCCAACTCGCCGGACTCCTTTAGCCGATCCAGCGTCTTGTTGACGGAATCAAGAAGTGCTTGATCGCTTTTTCGCACCACAACCGCATACTGGTACTCATTCATATCGGAAGAATGCGTCGTTACATTCCGGTAGCTCTTAAAGCCGCTGAAAGCCATTATCTGTTCGTCGCCGACAACAGCATTCAGTTCGCGCCGATTCAGGGCGCCGAGAGCGTCATCCAGATTGGGGAATTTTACGATCGTAACATCAGCCGCCGTCTGCTGGGTGGCCATGAAGCTGTCGCCGGGCCGCCCCTCGCCGACACCGACTGTTTTCCCCGACAAGCTGGCGAGATCCTTGATTTCGTTGTCGTCGAATCGACGCGCGATTCCGTCATCGCTTGCGTAATAGGGCTGCGAGAAAGCGAATTCGTCCTGGTGCTTCGGGTCGATTGCGATGGCGGAAATTACCATCTCCACTTCACCCTTCTTCAATACTTCAAGCAGGTGATTGTATCCAGATATTTTAACCCAGCGGGCATCCACGCCCAGATCCTTGGCTATCTCGATCCCAATATCGATATCGTATCCCTGGACACCGGTATCCAGCCCGAATTCAAATGGCAGGTGCACGGCATCCGTACCGATGCGGATCTGTTTGATCCTTTCTATGGTTTGCATGGCGTTCGGAACGGGTTTTTCTTTCGGTTCGCCGCACCCGAATATCGCTACCAGGGCGAGCAGGATAACAATCGCTATGATGTATTTTTTTAGTTGCAACTCTTACCTCCTTAAGGGCAATTTAGGAGCCTGACCATTTACTAGGACACGTTGTATTCTAGCCAAATACGGACATGGACTAAAGTATTTTTCTGCTTTATTTTAAAACAATGCTTCCTCAGTCTCTCCGGGGACCTATGATTGCCTTCTTTACAGATTTTTCTTTCTCAGAGTAAGAAGCATGGCTGAAGCAGCCAGAATATGGGCTGAAGCCGAAAGGATACATACCGCCCAATACCCTTCCCTCTCAAATAAGAAGCCTGAAATAAGAGTCGCCAGCCCTATCCCGAGTTGAGAAAAAGAATTTTTCATGGCTATAAACATACCCCTGAATGCCGAGGGCACAATTTCGGTCATTACCGCTTCCAGGGGGCCCTGACGGAAAGCGGCGCATACACTGATGCAGAATAAAAGTGCGAACAACCCAGCTCCCCAGGTTTGTACGGGAAGAAAAGAGAGCGCCAGGGCGAGAATAACGCTGCTGGTTATGAATTGAAGCCGTTTTCCTATTCGATCCGCGATGGTTCCGGCTATTGGAGAGGTTACAACCGCCGCCGTACCGAAAACAAGAAATACAAGTCCGGCTTTACCGCTTGTAACGGAAAAAGAATCAAAGAGCCACTTTCCAAGGAAGGAAATAAATCCCATCATTCCTGCAGACGCAAAAAAAGAGCAGGCCAGGGCCCCCAGTGAATTCCTTTCTTTCAGAAAACCCGTATATCTGTAGACGAATGATGTAAATGTGATCCTGGTATTGAAGTCTTTATTAAGACTGGATTTAGGCAATATGTACATTGTGCAGAGCAAAAGGGTCAAAGCCACTCCACCCATGACACCGAAAACCGCATTCCAGCCGAATATTTCTCCTATCCATGCCCCCAAGGGAATCCCGAGTATCAAGGCAGCGAAATAGGAAGAAAATATAACCCCCATCGCCCAGCCGCGCTTACTGTAAGGAAAATAGTCAGCCGCGTACGAAATGGTGTTCAGGCTCAGCATGCTGGCGCCAGTTCCTGTCACGATTCGGCCCCAAAGCAGTGATGAGAATCCCGAAGCAAGAAAAGAGATAACAGAACCGGAGGAAAAAAGAAGAAGCCCGTAGAGCAATCCTTTCCTACGACCGAAGATATCGGAAAAAGGTCCCCAGACAAGTACGGACAAACCGGCGCAGATGGCGTAACCCGTATATAACAATCCCATTTCAGACGATGATTTCCCGATTTCTGCCTGGATAAGCGGCAGCAAAGGGCTAAGGATCTGGCTGTCTGCGACACCGATGAAAAGTATCGCGAAGAGACAAGCAACGACTTTGTAATCTTCCGGAGATCGTTGAGATAACATGCATTTATTATTCAAAATGCTTGATTTGCAGTCGTTCTGCGGCGATATCGGTCAAATCCACGACGGAGGCAGCGGCCACTCCCATGGTAATGGCGATCGTTTCGCTGATTTCTTCCGGAGTTGCACCGAATTTTTTGGCTTTCTTGATATGACCGTTCAAACACCCCTGGCATTTAAATCCCAGNNATTAGGATTCCCCGTCCTTTCCCGTATTCAGTCCACATCCAAATTTAAAAGGATAGTAACATTAATAAAATCAAGACTCAACGGAGCTTCAGCTACTTACGTTTCTATCTGTATGTTCAAATTACAGTGCTTTTTCCATCACCCATGCATCCTCAACGGGATCCGTGTAGTAATTTACCCTTGTGCCTGATATCCGGAAATCGTGCCTGTAGTAGAATTGAATAGCCCTCTGATTGGATTTTCGGACTTCAAGAAAGCATCGGTTGCATCCCCGCTGTAACCCTTCTGAAAAGGCTGTTTCAATCAATTGAGTACCGATCCCTTTGCGCTGCCATTCCGGGAACACACCCAGCTTGAGCACCTCAAGATTTTCATAAAGAGAGCGTGCAAGCAGAAATCCTATGAGCTTGTCCTGATGCCTGTCAATGATCGTAACAGCTTTACAGCCGAAATACTCCGGCAATTCATCCAGGAAACGCCGGTAGTTGTCCTCGCCCCAGAAAGCCAGGCGAACCAGGTCTTCAAGCGGTTTCAAACAAGCCGCGTCTTCCGGTCTTAGTCGGGTAAGATAATAATCGGACATCATATCAACCGGCTTTTTTTTTCTTTGTGAGTGCGTCGGGAGGCCTGATGTACAGCGGTTCGCACTGGATATAGTCACCGGATTTCCATCTCCGTTTTACAGATAATGCCCGACGTCCTATATCGGCGGCCAGGAAAAGGTCTGATTCCATGGGACGGGGCCAGCCGGCCTTTGAACCTCGAGACATGCTTTTCAAGCATAACGAGGGTTCCCCGATGACGTAAACATGCCGGTTTCTTACCTCCTTTTTCAGGTCGGAAAGAAACATAAGCGAAGGTTTTCTCGTCTCGCGCATCCGTCCGCCATGAATGCGATACTCTGCATAATAAACCTGTTCTCTTTGAGCATTTAACACGACACCGACACAGCTGTCCAGGAAGGTTGCCTTATGGGCGAGTGCCTCCATTCCGGATATTCCGGCGAAAGGTATGGCCAGGGTTTGGGCAAGACCCAGAGCCGTAGCGATTCCTATCCTAATTCCGGTAAACGATCCGGGACCGGTACCGACAGCCACGAGATTCAGGTCCTGCAGTGTCCATCCAAGGCATTCAAGAAGGTAATCTATAGAACGAAGCAAATTCGCGGAATGGTTCTGGAGATGTTTCAACTTCAGTTCGGCATGCAGGTCGGTCCCTTCCAGGAGGGCGACGCTTCCACGCCTGGAGGAGGTATCAAACGCCAGAACTCTGGGTTTAGCGGCAACAGGCATGATCATTGACAATCTCATTTAGCGGATTATATACTGCGCGCTCCTTACTCACGGGAATCAGAATCCACCTCTAAAACCGTTTTGATGGGAGAGGAGCACAGACTAAAGCATAACGACCTTATATGGTAGCATATAAAAAAGCGGGGTTCCGGATTCCATAACGATCTGCTGATGATTTTGTTTTAATGATACCGATACCATTGCAATCCTTCCCATCCTTTATAGGCATATGGGCACCGTGCCTCGAGTTTGCGATGCAGACGCCTATAAAGATAATACCGCAGGCGCATTCAGGAGTGGATTTGAAACAGGAAATATTGAGAAATCCAGGTCGTTTTTTTAAAATCATCATTGAATTTCTTTTATATTCCACCAAATCACTAAGGATTGATGCCGACACTTCAATATAATGTTCGTACTGTCGCCGGGATCCGCTCCCATGTTGATAGAAGAGGATAAAAGATGGAAGACCTCACCCCGATGATGAGGCAGTATCACGAGGTCAAGCAGCGTTTCCCGGGGAAACTTGTATTCTTCCGCCTAGGGGATTTCTACGAAATGTTTTTCGAGGACGCGGTCCTTGCCTCACGCGAACTTGAAATCACTCTTACATCCAGGAATAAAGACAAGAACGGCGCTCCGATCCCGATGTGCGGCGTTCCCCACCACGCGCGGAACGCCTACCTGTCGAAGCTGATCCGGCAGGGGTGCAAGGTGGCCATCTGCGAGCAGATCGAGGAGCCCGGCCAGAAGGGGATCTTCCGCCGGGAGGTGACCGAGGTCGTCACCCCGGGGCTGGTCTTCCAGGAGGAATGCCTGGACGCCCGGGGGAAC
>DKBB01000251.1 GCA_002451015.1 Acidobacteria bacterium UBA6911 | reverse complement strand
GCCTCGACGGCGGCGTTCAGGGCAAGCAGATTGGTCTGAAACGCGATTTCGTCGATGGTCTTTACAATCTTTGCCGTGGAATCGGACGATGACTTGATCCGGTTGATCGCCTCCGACAGCCGTTTCATGCTCTCCATTCCCTTGCCGGCGGTGGCTCGCGCTCTTTCAGACAAAATCCTGGCTTCCTTGGCGTTGCTGGCGTTCTGCTTGGTCATGGTAGACATTTCCTGAAGACTGCTTGAAACCTCTTCGAGGGAACTGGCCTGGGCGGTGGCGCTGCTGGAAAGCGATTGGCTGCTGCCGCTGATCTGTCCGGAAACCGCGGTGATTTCCTGAGAGGCGGCAGATACCTCCGAGAGAGCCTGCTCCAGGTTGTTGCTGGCGGTATTCATCGCTTTCTTGATTTTTTCAAAGTCCCCTTTGTAATTGCCGGCGACCCGGGCGGTCAGATCGTGGTCGGCCAGTCTTTCAAGCACCGTGGCTGTTTCATTGAACGGCTCCACGACGGCTTGAAAGGTCATGTTCATTCCATGGACGACGTCGGCGTAAACACCCTGGAACTTCGAGGCATCACCCCGTTGGCCGAGATCCCCGTCCATGGCAAAACGGGTCATGTTCCTGGTTTCTTCCGCCAGGTCTCTAAGGGTTTGAATCGTTCGCTGGATGTTCTGTGACAGATGATCCTGTGGGGATTTGGGCTCGATGTTAACGCTCAGATCGTTATTGCTGAGTCCCTCAATCGCAGAGGAAAGATCCCGGATGTAGCCGATCAGAGACTGGAAGGAACGGGTCAGGATGCCCACCTCGTCTCCTCGCCTGGTCGTGTCTATTTGAGCTGTTAAATCCCCCCCTGCGACCTTTTCGGCCACCCGGGCGATTTCACGGATCGGTTTTCCGATGGAGCGTCCCAGGTTGATTGCCAGGAAAGCCGCTATTATCAAGGTCCCTAGGCTGATCCATATTGTGAAATTGGCGTAGAAATCAGCGGTTCTGGTGACTTCGTTGATCCCTTTCTGAAAAATGGCGTCTTTGGACTCGGTATAGCGCACCAGTCTCTCTCGGAGTTCGCTCCCGGCGGTCCCGAATGCCGATAGTTCCGCAGTTATCGAGTCGGATTCATCGAAATCGACCACTGCAGTTACGATTTCCCTGCCGGTGGAAAAGTATTTTTTATAATCGGATTCGATTTCTTCGATTTCCCGGGCATCATCGATAGCTACCGTCTTCAGGTGTTGGAGCCTGAAGTTGAAATTGGCGGCGATTTTTTCGGCTTTTTCCAGCTTGGTAGAATCGGAAAATCCAATTGCTTCCGTAAGGGCTTCGGATAATTTCGTGTAACTATCCACCAGCGAGGATCCATCCTTGTACGCTATATAGGCTTGTTCTTCCAGGCTTTTGGACAGAGAGCCGATACGGCTGTTCGCAATGTAATTAGAAACCGCCAATACCAACACAACCGCGAGAATAACAGCAAAACCCGCAATGAGTTTCTGTTGGATTTGCAGATTGCGGTATTTCAGCATTTCCCCCAACCTCTTAAAAGTTAATTCGAGTTCAACAGCGCCGATTTCCCATGGTCAGGCTCAGCCGGAGGCTGATCTGGATTAAACACCCCGTGACTCGTTTCTGGAACGAAATGCCTGCTCGAGTCTTGGGAGCCGAGGAGCCGCGGATCGGCAAACGGTATTCCGCCGAAGCGGCCTGTAAGGCTAATCGACCAAATCGCGCAGAGCCTTAAAGAACAACCGGCGTTTTCATAATAAATTAGCTGTTTAGCGTATTCAGGCTGCCGGTTCGAACTGTAAGAGTTTATTGCCCCATTCAATGGCTCCCATGTAGGTGGTTGTTAATGCCTCTTCGGGAATATCCAAAAGGGACGCGTTTTGGGATATTTGGGACCAGTTCCCCTTTTCCGTAGCCACAACAAGATCGATGACGGGTTTGAACGGTCCTTCTCCATGCAGAAGTGCCGATTTCACTGTTTCGGAAATAGCGACCTGTTCGAGGATTTTGTTTAATGGACTCTCCAGCACGGTATCGATCATGGACAGTAGGCCCATCAGGAAGAGATCGAGAGAATGTTCCTGCTTTCGCAGAAGAGGGGAAAGCATTTCACAGAATTTTGCCCGGGTTATGAGAGAAGTAATCAGCGCCGAAGGTTTGTTCTCTGCCATGGCGGCCAGTGAGACAATAAATATCCATTTTCGCAATTCTCTGAGCCCGAGCAGAACCAGGGCATGCTGGATCGATCGGATTTCCCGGGTGAAGGCGAAGATTGGAGAGTTCAGGTACCGGAAGAACTTGTAGCAGATCATCGGTTCCCGTTTGATAATATCTTCAATCCGGCTGAAATTCGGTTCCTCTTCATTAATTTCGTTCATCAGCTGTAAATAATTCAGCTTGTTTCCGCTAATTTCCTTTGTCGTAAAGGTCTCGGGCTGGCCAAAGAAAAATCCCTGGAAATACTTGAATCCTAGTTCCTTCGCCTTGCGAAACTGCGCCCTCGTTTCTACTTTTTCCGCGAGAAAGGGAATATTTTGCCCGTTGAATCTTTTTGATATTTCTTTCCATTCATCGAGAGGGGTTTTCTGTATGTCTATTTTTATTAAATCGGCAATTTTTATCAATGGATCCAGGTCCTGGTGATATTCAAAATCATCCAGGGCAAGTTGATACCCCAAGTCTTTTAAATACTTGCAGGCGGAAATTATTTCAGGAGTGGGATTTACTGTTTCCAGGATTTCGATGACCACCTGTTGATTTGGAAGAAGCGTCGCCAGTCTTTTAATAATGAGATCGTCGGTGAAATTGAGAAAGGCATAACGCCCGGCGGTAAGAGTTTCAATGCCGAACAACAAAAAACCGTCGACGATAACGGACGAAGTGGCCTGGTCGGGATCGTTGCTTTTGAAGTACTCTTCCAGGCCGGAGCGAAACAGCAGTTCATACCCGTACAGATTTTCTTTGGTATCGAATATCGGTTGTCTTGCTATGAATTTATGTAGCACCTTTTACCTCACACTTTCAGTTGACTCCGGAATCCGTGAGCAGAACTGCGAGCTGCCGGAATATACACAGATTTTCCTATTATCATATCGACTTGAATCTCCTGCTTCTGTAATCAATTATGATATTTCTAATGAATTAAAATTCAGGGTTAAAGTTTGACAATTGGCGATGCAGCCCGCGCATGGTGCGCCGTGATGAAGGAGTTGTTTTTAAGGTTTTTGTGTGTTGGTAATTGTCGCCTTTACATCCTGCCCGCATTTCCCACAAAGGTACTACTGCGGTGACCTATCCGTGCATGTCTGCTGCGTACCCAATTTATGCAAAGCATAAATTGGGTACGCAGCAGA
>DKBB01000046.1 GCA_002451015.1 Acidobacteria bacterium UBA6911 | reverse complement strand
CCGGAGGCTGAGCTGGTTTAAAAGACCTGTGACTCGTTTCCGGCACGAAATGACTATTCGGAGCCTGGGAGGAAAGGGATCACAGGTCAAGGATTATAATGGATAATCGAGGGAATGAAAATGAAGCGATTGGAGGTTCGATTACACGGGTAATGAATATTTATAGAATCCTACCAGAACCGATAGGTTATACCCGACATTATCCGGGTCTCCTTAACCGTATCATCGAAGAAATGCTCCGCCGTTACGTTCAGGGAAAAAAGGCGGGAGAGGTGGAATATTCCTGACAGCATAATTCGATGATTGCGCGGATTTGTCTCGACCAATATGTTCTCCGAATCCAGAACACGCAGAACGGCAAGCGAAGAAGCGTACTCTCCCGATATATAGACGCGATGTCCCAGGTTTCTTCCCAGGGATACGTACCAGGAATCACTGGATAGTCCGGCACGTTTGATGCGGGTGTCCGAGATATGGATGTCCACACCGGAACGCATCAGGTTCGGGACGATCAATCCGAAGGAAGTGCGGTCGATTGAAGAGTCATCCCGATTGTTTTTGCTCCTGAAGTAGCCACCGAACACACGGATCTTTGCAGGCAGGCGGACCCATATCCGCCCTCCGGCAGACTCGAAAAGCAGCCCTTCCAGGGCATTGGGACTGATCGGGCGGCCGTTGACCATATCGTTGGTTATGGTGCGGGCATCGATCGATCTGCCGCGATGGTAGGTTCCCTGAAATTCCAGGAGACCCACCGGCCTGTAGCGGGCGTTTGTATAAAAATAAGTGAATTTCCCCGACCCGTTCCCTCCCGGCCCGGTCAGATCCACTTCGGAGCCCTGGTAGAGATAAAATTTGGAGCCGACTGGAATAAAGTTGGTTGCCGTAAAAACGTTTCTTTCCGTCAAGCCGGAATTTCGGATTGATACGAGACCGAACACGTGTCGTCGCGAACCTTTTCCATCGACGGCGAAGTACCCCCCGAACTTTTTGACATCCGGTTCGTATTCAAAATCCAGGATTTTGGGCTCGTATCCGAAAAATCCCCCTATACGCAGGCGATTCCGACGGTCTTCACGCGGCTGCCGCCATTCAGCCGTAACCCCTCCAAAGGAGCCGAGCGCTCCAAGCTCGTTGAGCCACATCTGCCCGCCCCGCAATCCGAGCCTGCCGTTCATCGTGCGTACTCCGAAATAGGCGTCGTAAATAGATATGCGGGCGTCCTGCTCGGTGGAAGGGTATGTTCTCGCTCGAAAATCTACGCCATATTCCAGGCCGTTCTCTTCAAGCATCGGTCCCTGCAATGAAAAGGAGAAGATCAGCTCAGAATGAGTCCAGCTGTCCCCGTCTTCGGGTTGTGTCGCTGTGTTTGTCGAGAAGAACGAAAACCTTCCCCGACCCGGAGAGGTCTGAGCGTATACTGGGAGAGCGGATAGAATCGCAGCCAGGAATATAAAAACTGCCAGGTGTTTTTTTTGGAACTGCATTGAATGGTTAATCATCCTTACGTCCCTGAGGGTGGCAGTTGTAGCAGGCTTGAGAATCGTAGATATACCCTGCGACACCTCGATGCTTGTCATCCGTGCTTCCGCGCTCATGGCAGTTTAAACAGCTGAAAACCTGATAATTGGTTGGATCGGTATGGCATTCCGAACAGTCGAAATTGGCATGTCGGCCGGAATTGATGGGGAAGTCCGGATGCTCGAAGCGTCCCTGGTCCCAGGTCGGGTCGGAGGCCTGATGGCATAGCTCGCAGTCGGTAGGAAAACCGGCGGCACGGTGATCGGGCTCCCGGCTGTTCTGGTAATCGTCCTGATGGCACGCATAACAATCCTGCGGGGTTCCCGGGTAGATGTTGTTTACATGACAGGCGCCGCAGTCCAGGGTGGCATGGGCTCCAAGCAATGGATAGAAACCGCTGTGATTGAAACCGGATCCGCTGAAGCTTGGATCGGATATCCGGTGACATTCCTCGCAGATCGTAGAGAAACCGGCGGCAATATGGTCCGGATTCTTGGCGGCCTGGTAATCGTCCTGATGGCATGAAAAACAGGGAACCGGAATGCCGAAAACCTCGTTGTTGGGATGACACTCATTGCAGTCGAGTGTCCTGTGTCCGGCGTTAAGCGCAACGCCTGCCGCAGACGGGTGGTTGAATCGTACGGCTGTCCAGGACATCGCGCTATGGCATTCCTCGCACTCATTTCCCAGTTGTGTGCGGAAAGGATCATCCTGCCGCCGGATCCAGTGACAGTCGTAACAACGATTGGGGGTTCCTTCGATCTCGCCCCGGGTATGGCAGGAATCGCATTCTGCGGCCAGGTGTCTGCCCTCAAGAGGGAAGGATCCTGTCTTGTGAAACGCTCTGGATGCATTCCGGAAGCCGGTCGGCGTATGGCAATTACTGCACTCCGAGCCAAGTCCTGCGCGATGTGGATCCTCATGGCACGATCCGCACTGAGGATTCAGTGTTTGTTCCAATCCCTTTTCGTGGCACTGGTTGCATTGAAGGGTTGCGTGCCTGCCGGTCAAATCGAAACCGGATTCCGTCTTATGGTCGTAATTTTGTGCTGCTGGGGAATCGGCAATATTTTTATCCATCCTGTGTATCGTGTGGCAGGGTGTGCAATCCGGACCAATATCGCCATGGTTGCCCGATTTTTGTTCCATCTGTTCCGAAATGTTCTCGTGGCATTGCAGACATCGTACAGCGGAGGGTCGCCCCGGCAGTTCATGACAGGTACGGCAACCGTCCGGCCCGTCGAGATAAGAGTGGGTTGTCGATTGAGAGGGTACAGGATTGCCGCCCTGCCCCTGTGCCGCGATTATGGGAATGGACAACAGCAGAACAATAAAGATATATCGCAGGTAATTGATTTTGTATCCGGAACTCAAGAAGCCGAAACGGATTATAAATCGCTGTAACGTACGGCAACATGAAACTTTCAAATCGATCCCATCCAAACTCGAATCAGGGGCCGGGGGGCACAGGTTACTTTAGATGGAAAGGATCGAATCGTCAAGTGACGGGTGTCACACAATATCAATTAAGATCTAATGGTCCGTTTAACGTTGAAGAGCGGCCAGATCGGTTTTTTCATCAAAACAGGCGACCTCCCCGTTCATAGTCGCCAGGAACAGTTTTCCGTCCGCTGCAATCATGCCGTCCCACACCGGGAGGGAATCCAGTTTCAATTCGGCAAGCCTTTTGCCGTTTTGGGTGGATACCGCCCAGAGCCGGGCGCCGTCTTTGCCCTGCAGAAGTTCATTCTGCTCGGCAAGTTTTGCAAGAACCTCGTCGTCATCCAGTGCAAAGAACGCGGCTTCTTCGTCCACCACATCCGGAGGACCGGCAATAAAGAGTGTTTTATCGGCCACTACAAGCGCCCGCACCTGAATATCCGGCTTGTCCATTTTCCATTTAATGTTTAATGCGGATTGTTCCGCCTGGGGAAGGCTCTGTCGCAGCTTCCAGTCCCCGGTGGCAATGAACGGGGAGGGCATTTGCATGGCGAATGCTCCGGGTTTCGCTTTGGGCGCTGTTTTGGCTTTCGGCTTGGCTTTGGCTGCAGGAAACATCGGGGGGTTTGCCCGTTCGATTGCCTTCCGGTCGCTCGATTTGGCGGCCGCATAGAGCTGGTATTCCAGAACAATCGATTCGCTCAGAAACTCCGGCTTGCGCCCGTAGCCGTATACATTCGTATCGTCGACCGCAATCAATCGGCCGGACGGGGTCAGGCGGCCCATAACTTCCCAGGCTCCCCAGCCGCTGGTAACGCTTTTGCCGTACATCATGTACGAGCGGGAGAATTGCGAATCGTCCAGGAATCCGATCGGGGAGAATAGGTGTGCCCCCTCCCCGGTTTGATCGCCGACATTTCTTACGGCTATATGCTTGCGGTTCCCCTCCATGTCGAACTGCTGGGATCGCATGTACAGGTATTCCCCGTCGCTGGATAGAATATCGGGCAAACCGACCGGCATGTTCAGGCCCTCCACGTATTCATGCAGATTCTTGCCGGTTTCGGGATCGATTTCATTGAGAACGATTTCAGAGATCGATTCCCCCGTTATGGGATTCAGTTGAAGCAGCCGCATCCCGCTATCCAGGAACATGGAACGTCCGGCGACGCAATATAATTTGTCGTCCTGGATCAGGACGCTTCCATGAACCGGCCAGACAGATTCCACCTGTTCGAATGCCACCATTTGAATGGCTGCCGGGGCTGCGCGGAAACGCCATATCAGAGCGCCGTCTGAAGCATTAAGGCCGTAGACATAACCGTCCGCCGATCCGAACAGAACCCTTCCCTTGTAAATGGTCGGGGGGGAGTCTACCCGTCCGCCGGCGGTGAAGTGCCAGAGGATATTTCCGTTGGCGGTGTCAATCGCATACACTGCATGCGCGTCTACACGGGCGATAAACATCCGGTCGCCGGAAACGACGGGACTGCTCAGCTTTCCGCCCAGTGCAATCCGCCATTTAGGCGTGATGTCGGGCGGGACCCGTGTCGTGGTGTAGCCACTGCGTTTGGCATCGTGCCGGTATGTGGGCCAGTCCCCGGCGCCTTTATTGACCGCTATGACCGCATCGTACGCCGGCCCTTTTTCCAGCCGGTTTTCCGCGGCTGCCGCTTCCAGCTGTTGTTTCAATCCTCCGGCCGGTCCCAGGGCTCCGAATCCGTTCAGTTTGGTTTCCATGTAGCAGGCGCAGGCGTGGGGCGGCGTATAGATCAGCCCGTTGCTGGGCATAACGCCGTAGATGCATCCGCCGCGCGTGTAATGGTTGACGTCCCAGGTCTTCTCGTCAAGGTCTACAAACTCGATGCCCGTACGGGAGGGGATGATGTAATTCTCGGTCGCTTTGCCGGGATAGCATCTCTGATGAAACCAATAGATGTCATCCTTGCCTTCGATTTCCGTCACCACATCACCAGTGTGTAGATCCCGGCCGGTATATTTCCCGTCATCCTGGACATTCGCCGTAGCCCCGGTCCAGACCAGACCATCGATGACGAACATATCTTCAGGAGAATAGTGACCGGATCCGGGTTGTGGAGCATCCCACAGTTTTTGACCGTCCGCAGTTGAAAGAGCAATCATCGTTCCCGGCCCGAAGCCCTGCGCCCCGATGGAAAAGAGCAGAACATCATCGGAAACCACTATTCTGGGAGCATACGCCGTGTCGATCTTCTTGGTTTGAATAGCTTCGGACCGCCAGTTTTCCTGACCGTTGGCGCGATCGAGGCAAACGATCTTTTCGCCGTCATAGAAATACACCCCCTTTGGATCGGCCGAAAGCGACAGGGGCGCGATGGGGGATTCTTTGGTCCACAAGGCATTCCCGCTGGATATATCCAGCGCCATGACCAGGCCGGGTTCCCGGCTCCAGCCCCATTCCGATCTCGCCCAGTCGGCATTGTCCCAGACATAGGTAATTTGGGGAGCGTATTTTTTGTCCGTTTTTTCCGGGCGTCCGATTGCGAGAAACAGAGTTTGGTCGGAACATAGGACTTCGGAAGTCTCTTCGGTATTTGGAAAGATCCG
>DKBB01000114.1 GCA_002451015.1 Acidobacteria bacterium UBA6911 | reverse complement strand
GATGCCGAACACGCAATGGATCCTTCGTACGCAAAAAAACTCGGGGTTAATACGGACGACCTGCTTGTGTCGCAACCGGACAACGGGGAACAGGCGCTGGAGATCACGGAAGTACTCGTTCGCAGCGGCGCACTGGATGTCGTTGTCGTCGATTCCGTTGCCGCGCTGGTTCCGAGAGCGGAACTTGACGGGGAGATGGGCGATTCCCTTCCTGGACTGCAGGCCCGACTTATGTCGCAGGCTATGCGAAAGCTTACGGCAATTGTATATAAATCGAATACCTGCCTGATTTTTATCAACCAGATCCGTGAAAAGATCGGTGTTATGTTCGGAAATCCCGAAACGACAACGGGAGGGAGAGCGCTGAAGTTTTATTCTTCCATCCGTGTTGATATTCGCAGGATCGGTTCCATTAAAGAAGGAACCCAGGACATCGGAAACAGGACACGGGTAAAGATTGTAAAGAACAAACTCGCACCGCCTTTCAAAACCGCTGAATTCGATATCATTTACAACGAAGGTATTTCTTATGAAGGCGATCTTCTCGATCAGGCTGTGGAAGGAAAACTGATTGAAAAAAGCGGCGCATGGTTCTCCTATAAAGGGGAGAGACTGGGTCAGGGCAGAGAGAACGCCAAACAGTTTCTACGCGAACATACTGAAATTACCGGTGCGTTGAATGCACAGTTGCGTGAAATGCTGGGATTGATCAAAAAACCGACTGCCGCTTCCGGCGACACCCCTGTATCAAAATAAGAATATCACCGCAAAGGATCGCAGAGATTTAGAATAAATCTTTCTCTGCGAACTCTGGATCTCGACGTCGAGTTCTATAGATCCCGCTTATTTTGAATTTCATTCAGTGGGATCCTAAGGGCTTTGGGCAGAGAACTCCAGAAATCCCAGTTGCTGCGCGCACTGCACCTATTGGTCCGGAGATGCGGTTTGACTGTATGGTTGAGATCCGCGAACTTCAGCGGGCCCCCCGGAGAAAATGCCCGAGTATGGATCCCGGCAATATCCCGGTTGCACTTTCCCGTCTCATGTGAGCGAAGCGACCGGAACCTCTTGAGAAATGCCGGTTAGAACTTGATTGAAAGACCCGGATATCCCGTTCTGCGTCGGTGATTCCTCTTGCCCCGGCCAGGCGATGCTTGTGAGATATCCGGATTGTGATATGTTAATGCCTCGTGGTTGCCTTGCTGCGATGCAGCAGATAAAATAACTCTGCATACTCCCCTGGGGCGCGAGGAACGTTGCCCGTTGTCCTTGCCAAGGGCTGCTGGAAACCGGAGGTGGCAAAGAGAATGAATATAACGGAAAAAATCTTCAAGGCACATGTGCGAGACGAACCCTTTCAGGGGACGATGGTGTTGTCCCTGGATCTGGTTTTGTGTCACGAGATTACGACCCCCATGGCCATTACGGATCTGATGGCCCGCAAGAAGGACCGGGTGTTCAATAAAAATAAAATCAAAGCCGTCATCGATCATGTGACCCCGGCCAAGGACAGCAAAACAGCATTGCAAGGTAAGATTCTGCGGGACTGGGCTCATCGCCATGGAATACGGGATTTCTTCGATATCGGATCCAACGGTGTCTGCCATGCTCTTTTCCCCGAGAAGGGATTTATTCGCCCAGGCTATACGATCATCATGGGGGACAGTCATACCTGCACGCATGGAGCCTTCGGGGCATTCGCGGCCGGTGTCGGAACGACCGATCTTGAAGTCGGCATTTTGAAGGGTGTATGCGCTTTCCGGCAGCCTCGAAGCATCAAGGTATGCGTCCGGGGGAAATTGCAGAAGGGAGTTTATGCCAAGGACGTCATTCTTGAAATTATACGCCGGTTGACAGTCAACGGCGCCACCGATCATGTAATTGAGTTCCATGGGGATCTGATAAGCAGGATGAATATGGAAGAGCGTATGACCCTTTCCAATATGGCGATAGAGGCCGGTGCGACTTCCGGAATCTGCCTGCCGGATGCCGTGACACTGGATTACTTATGGCCCTTTATTCAAAAGGAATATGGCTATAACAAAAAGAAGGCTTTGAACGATTTCCGAAAGTGGCATCCCGATCCGGATGCTGTCTATGAGAAGGAACTGGAAGTCGATGCTGGCAAACTGAAACCGTTGGCGACATTCGGATATAAGCCGGACCAGGTGAGGCCTCTGAAAGATATGAAGAAGTGCAGAATCGATCAGGTCTATATCGGGAGTTGCACCAACGGTAGGATTTCGGATTTGCGGGAAGCGGCTAAGATCGCTAAACTGAAGCCCCTGGCGAAGGGGGTTCGCGGCATTCTTTCTCCGGCAACTCCGGAAGTGTACAGAACGGCCATGAAAGAAGGCCTGATAAAAATTTTTATGGAAGCGGGATATTGCGTTACAAATCCGACTTGCGGCGCCTGTCTCGGAATGTCCAACGGAGTGCTTGCGGAAGGAGAAGCATGTGCTTCCACCACGAACCGCAATTTTAACGGGCGTATGGGAAAAGGAGGCATGGTTCATCTGATGAGTCCTGCAGCCGCCGCAGCAAGCGGTATTAAAGGCCGGCTGACCGATCCGCGCGAACTTCTGTGCAAGTGAGAAAGTATTTTTTCAGGCTTGTATTCAGGCGTCGGAAGAAGCCGGGTTTTTAGTTTTTCAATCTTCAATCTTTGATTTTTAATTTACAATTTCTATTCAGGGGAAAGTCAATGAGAGTATTTAACGGACCGGTGTTATTTCTGGACAGGTCGGATATCAATACGGACGAGATCATTCCCGCAAAATACCTTACGGAAATCGACAAGGAATCCCTGAAACCCCATCTGCTGGAAGATCTCAATCTGAAAGGCTTTTCAAATAAAGGGAAAACGTTCGATGGGGCGCGGGTTATCGTAACCCGCCGGAACTTCGGCTGCGGTTCGTCCCGTGAACATGCTCCCTGGGCGCTGGAGGTGAACGGGATCCATACGGTTATTGCCGAAAGCTTCGCCCGAATTTTCCGTCAGAACATGTTCAACGGCGGTATGCTGGCGATAGAATTAGAGAAGAAAGCGATCGATTCACTTTTCGCATTCGGCAAACAGGGAACCGTCCAGTGTTCTGCAGACATAAACCGGAAAAATCTTTCCTTCAGAACCTCTAAGGGGAAACGCCTTTCATTGCCGTTTTCCCTGATGGAGTTCGATGAAACCCTGGTCCATGCAGGCGGATGGGTGGAATTTGCGGACAAGAAATACTAAAGCCCTCCCCCGTTTCGGGTTTCCCCATAGCCGAAGTGCAGAAGCAGGCGATGCACGCTTCCCGGGGAACGCCAGTTTTTTGAGGTACCGATGATAGAGAGTCGATCTGGGGCCAACGAGGATAAGATGCGCCACCCCGTCCTGGCGATGCCGGAAAATACAGGACTTGTCATTATCGATGTCCAGGAGCGGTTCGCCCCCGCAATCCCGGGTTTTGACGGGATTGTGAAAAATATAGTCGCTCTCATCAAAGGATTCCAGGAATTCGGTCTCCCCGTACTTTTGACGGAGCAGTATCCGAAAGGTCTTGGAAAAACCGTGCGGGGAATCGCCGATTGTTTCCCGGCGCGGGATGTAGTCGAAAAAACGACCTTTTCATCGATGCAGACCCAGGCGTTTGCCGACAGGATCAAAAGCCTTGGATTTAATGATTTTGTCGTGTGCGGGATTGAATCCCATGTATGCGTACATCAGACGGTATGCGACATGCTTTTTAAAGGGTATCGGGTATGGGTGCCCTGGGATGCGACGGGATCGCGGGAGCCCAGGAATCGGGATCTGGCCATGGGGCGAATGGAAAAAGCGGGAGCCATTCCGACGTCAACCGAGATGCATCTGTTTGAAATGGCTCAGCGATCCGGGACGGACAGTTTCAAGAAAATCCAGAGCTGGATTAAATGATAAAAAGGACTTCATGCATTTCTCCCTTTCCGAATATTAATTCCTAAAAAACGAATTCCGACGTGGATATGCCTTTCCTGCGTCATTCTTTGCAAAACGAGTCATGATACAATTCCGGAATGAACGGATTGAACCGGATTCCGGAGGGCACAAAAGACATTTCTATTGAGCGCGAGGATGGATTTTTTGTGCTCAGAACGCGCCTGTTTCTGCCCCGGCCGGCTGAAATGGTATTTCCTTTCTTCGCCGATGCCCGCAACCTGGAAAGAATGACTCCACCCTGGCTGCACTTCAAGATTCTATCCCCTCTTCCCGTTTCCATGCGAACCGGCGCCACGATCGACTACAGACTGCGACTTCATGGATTTCCTCTGCGCTGGCAATCGGAAATCACAGCATGGGATCCGCCGCATCGGTTCGTGGATGAGCAGCGCCGCGGCCCCTACCATGTCTGGATCCATGAACATACCTTCAGGGAACGAAGCGGCGGCTGTGAAATGGAGGATTGCGTCAGGTACGCCGTACCGGGAGGGCGCCTGGTGAATTCTCTTTTTGTGAAAAGGGACGTCCAGCGGATTTTCCGGTTTCGCGCACAGACATTAAAAGACTTATTTCCGGCCGATACCGTATAAACCCGCCGCCTGCGGAGAGACAGGTCGCGGCATTGGCTCGCAGACGGAGAGCGGCTATTTGTCGGGCGGTTTTATTTTCCCGGTTACGCGGCCTATGGGGACTTTCACTTCAAATTGGAGAGGGACCTGCCTGTCATCGGCGGAGAGCCATATTTTGAACTGGCCGCCTTTTTTGAAAAGTCCTCCAAGCAGTGCGACGGTATCGATTTTCCAGGCGGGCATTTCACCGTCGGGAGTTTTAATCGTTTCCCGCTTTAATACTTTGGATTTTACTTCCTTAACCACGTCATCGTGCCCGATTATGGACGTGTGGACCGTGTCTTCCTCGAGCGGTATGCGGCGCAGAAAATAAAGCGCCGAGAGAGGATCCTGGACGCAGGCCGGGATATTGTCCTTCAGAGTGTCCTTTTTGATTTTGGGAGGCGTGACCGACTCGTCGAGCTCGCGAATGTAGAGCTGCCCGGTATCCCGAAGATATTCCACGTCGATTTGCCTTTTGCGTTTCCCTTCCCGGATTTTCTTAGAAACGCTGAAGGTGCAGAGGGTGTCCGGCTCGGACAGAAAAACAAACTCGTCGTCGATGGTCATGCCTGAAATGCTGGCCAGGATCCCGCTGGACTGGGCCTTAAACACGATTTTGTAGGTTTTGCGCCCTTTAAATTCTCCGTCTTCAGTAATTTGCAGTTCGGCATCGGCCGCGTGCATCGTCGGGAAGAAGAACAGATACCAGGGCGGATCCCATTCGATGGCATAAGTCAGCCGTTCGCCGATTGGTACAGGAAAACCTTCGTCGAGAGAGGGGTTGCCTGTTTCCGGAGACTGCAAGGATTCGGTTGCTGCCGGAACAGCGGAAAGTATCCCTATTGCGGCAAGGAGTAGAATCCTGGCTCCTGAACCTATGTTGGCACGCATACCGAACACTGCTGATTCCTCCTGTGGGCGGTTTCCGGATTGATTGAGGCGATCCGTTTGTTCTCCCATACCATTATATCGTCTTTTCCAGCCGCCGGGTTACTGCGGCGAATACCTCGTCAACTCCAATGTCCATACAGGCATTGTCGGCAGGACAGTCCCTTTTATAACAAAGACTGCAGGGCAGAGTGCGAACGACAACTTCATCGTTTCTTCCCCAGGGACCGTTTCGGACCGGGCAGGTTGGACCGTATATACCCACAACGGCTGTGTTCAACGCGCAGGCAAGGTGAAAGGGGCCGGTATCGCCTCCAACCAGCAGCCGGGCCATTCGTAGCAGAGGAATCAGTTGTAAAAATGAGATTTGAAGATGAATCGGGAGGGGGGGGCTGCACTGGGCGGAAATTGCCTCATAAAGCGATTCTTCTCCCGGACCGGTGGTCACAACCACCTGATGGTTCAGTTCCCGCTGGATCTTGCCCGCCAGCTGCCCGAAGTATTCCGGCTTCCAGGTTTTGCTAGACCATCCTCCACCCGGATTGAGCACGACAAAGTTGTTCAACCCTCTCTTTTCAATAAGGGATTCAATATAACCGGTGTCTTTATCATCCACGAAAAGGTCGAGTTCAGCCTTTACGATCTCAGTCCCGATACATCCGGCCAGCAGCCGGTTCATTTCAATGACATGAACGGTTTTTTCCGGTTTGCAAGGCATCCGGTTGTAAAACCAGTGGGCTGGAGGTTCCCGTACCAGGTTTTTAGGGAATCCGATCCTTGTGCTCGCTCCACTCATGTATCCAAGGAAGGCTGTTTTAAGGAGTCCCTGGAAATCTATTGAAAAGTCGTATTGTTCCGCGCGAAGTCTGCGAATCAGGCTCCACAGCGGGGATCTGAGGGTGGATTGAAATACGGTGGTTTTATCGAAAGTGTGAACGGTATTAATCCCACGAACAGCGGATAGCAGGAAACCGGCTGATTTTCCTACCAGCCAGTCTATTTTGGCATCCGGGAATGCGGCCCGCAAACCGGCGAAAGCCGGCAGGGTATGCAGGATATCCCCGAGCGAACTGAGGCGGATTACAAGTATCTTCAAAGGATCGGTCATGAACTGAACTTGGATATAATGGTTTGGATCAGGTCCCGCGTGGAATGGTCTTTGGGATCTCCGGCAATAGCGACTTTACCTCCATAGGAACGGACCGTATCTCTTTCGGGGACGTTTTCTTCACTATAGTCCGTGCCTTTTGCGTGAATATCCGGCCGGAGTTCGTTGAGGATACCGTCCACCGTGAGATCATCGAACAAAAGCACATAATCGACGCATTCCATGGACGCAATCATTTCCGCACGATCACGGCCGCTCTGCAGTGGGCGCCCTTTCCCCTTGAGGGCTTTCACCCCGGCATCTCCGTTTATTCCCACGATCAGTGCGTCACCCATCTTCCGGGCACTCTGCAGATAGCGAATATGTCCGACGTGGATCAAATCGAAACATCCGTTTGCAAATACAACCATTCTTCCGGCTGCATGCATCTGCTTCACAATGTCTTTCAGTTCCTCGATATTCTTAAACTTGCTTTCGGGATTCATCAGGTATCTTAATACATCATGAAACGTTAGAACGTTCAACGTCTAACGTTGAACGCTTGTGCCATACACGTGTAAGGAAGCATTATTTCAAGGCTGTTCGCAGCTCGGCGCATGTGACGGTCGCCGTGCCCTGTTTCATGACTACGATGCCCCCGGCGTAATTCGCAAGCCGGGCTGCCTGGGATGCGGACGCACCGCATGACAAAGCAAGGGTTAAAACCGCAATCACGGTATCGCCTGCGCCGGTCACATCGGACACTTCGTCTGTCCCGTATATCGGTATGTGCAGCGGCAGTTTTCCGTTTTCAAAGAGCGTCATGCCGAATCGTCCCTGGGTTACCAACAGGAATTGCAGCTTTTGCCGCTTGAGCACATCCCCAGCCACTGCATGCAGCAGTTTTGTATCCGAACCAATGGATATTCCTGTCGAGGCTTCAAGCTCGGTAATATTTGGCGTAATGGCGGTGATGTCTGTGTAGTCCGACATCCGGAACCTGGAGTCGGCGATTATGGGGATTCCTTTTATGCCGGCCCATCGCCTTAAGTCGGATCGCAGTGAAGCGGAGATCGTATTATACCCGTAATCGCTGAGGATGATTCCATCCGCTGTTCGGACGGCTTCTTCGAGGAGGCGGCGGGAAAGGCATGCAGATGCGGCTGTATTGTTGCTTCTGTCGACGCGGACAATCTGATGCGGAGCCGAATGGCGAGCTCCGGCGAGAATCCTGGTTTTTATCGGTGTCGCATAGGACCGGCGCCTTCGGACCAGCCGGGTATCGGCTCCATCTTTCCGCAGGGCGGCAAGGATCTCATTGCCGGATTCATCCATTCCGACCATTCCGGCAATTGTGACGCCGGCGCCCAGAGCTAAAAGGTTGTTGGCGGCATTGGCCGCTCCTCCCGGTGAACGAACCAGGTTCCGGCAGTCCAGTACCAGGACCGGAGCTTCACGGGAGATTCTGGAGACATGGCCATACAGGAATTCGTCGGCTATCAAATCGCCTACAACCACGATGGTACTTTTTGAAAATTTTTTTAGAAGGTTCAGAAGCTGTTTTTGCATTTCAGGAGGCCGAATGTAGCAGAAAATCCGACAAAATACAATTGTACATAAATTAAAGCGTCGTTGGACGCTACCCATTGAACGTGAACGGCAAAAACATCGCTTCAGGTTAGAAACCTATTTCGCTTTAATGGAATCAGTCTATCCGTTGGAACTTTCAACGATGTTTTTGTTTTTAACCTGAAATCTTTAAACATGCAACGTTCCGCCCTTTTTTACCGTTTTGTGACCGTCCTCACGCAAACGGGGGAATACCGGCGCTATAATGGAGGCATTTCATTACAGTAACCTGCCGCGGTCGGGAAAGTGTAAAATGGTCGGGAATCGGGGGATGCCCGGAAATTTACAGTTACCGGCTGCGGCACCACAAAATACTGTTTCGTTGAACCTTTGAACATCAAAATATTGAACGTGGAATCCCGCCAGGAGTATCCATCCAAGCCTGAAAATGTCCAAAAGGGCGGAGATGGCACTATAAGCGCGTTTCATGCGGGATCGTCCTGACGTTAAAACCCGAAAACGTCGTTGACGGTTGAAACCAGTCTGACTTCTATGGAAGCAGCGTAACAATACTGTGAAGTTTATCAGAATGTTTTTAGTTATGAACTTGTGGTGTTTGACGTTCAACCTTCAATGATGCATTTATTCCTTGATGCAGTAATTCGGTAAAAGCTTTCTCAAGGGGGAACCTGGTTGTCTGCATGGCCACCAGGAGCGGAAAATCAGGCGGTTTCAAAATTTTTATCGCATCTTTTTCTGACACAAGGATGGCGTCGGCGGAAGCTTTTCGAGCCTTCCGCACACAGAGTGCCCAGTCCACGGATTTCAGCCTGTAGTGGTCTTTGAAAAACAAGGTGCCGCAAACTCGGACACCAAGATTCAGTATATCCCTGTGAAAACGTTCGGGATTTCCCAAAGCCGCGGTTACGAAAGCGGATTCTGGTTTGGAAAATTCCGTTGTCGGGTTGTCCGCATGTTTCCATATGTCAAAAGGAATCAGTCTATCGATGCTTTGTTCGCAATAAAAGAGCTTTTCCTGAAGATGAAGCGCTTCAATTGCGGCTCGCGCGGAATCGACGTTGTCGCTGTTGCGGATGCCATTCAGGATAATTGCATGGCTGCGGTGCAATCCGGATACAGGCTCCCTTAAAGTTCCGCGCGGGAAAATATGGTTGGATTTCAACTGCTGGATCGGATCGATAACGACAATGTCAAGGTCACGGTGCAGATGTCTGTGTTGAAAGCCGTCGTCCAGGATAAATACCACCCTGTCGGTCCGCTCTTCAATGATACTGCCGGCTGAATACCTATCCTTTGAGATCCCGAACCAGGCTTCCGGGACATGGCGGCGAATGAGTGCTGGTTCGTCCCCCATGTGCGAAACCGGGGAGTCCATAGACTTGCCAGGGGATATTATGCGCGTTGTGCCGGGATTGGGCCTTCCGTATCCCCGGCTCAGGATAGCCGGGATAAACCCTAATTCCGTAATTTTGTTTGCCGTGTAGATTACCAGCGGTGTTTTGCCGGTCCCGCCCGTCGTTATGTTCCCTATACTGACCACCGGGCTTTTAAGCAGCTGCTTTTGCAAGATAGAGGATTCGTAGAGAGTATTTCTAAAGCGTACAGCCGCTTCATAAATCGGTCCGGCAATGAAGGCTAATGGGGCAAGCCCCCGCGGGATCCTGTGCATAGAAGAGTAGATTAACACGTGTAATTGGTGTCAGACCAGAATTACACTTTATTTATTCTTGATTTTTCAACTTAAAACCGGTGCGCGCTTCCAAATTAAAGCCATTCCGGTCCGACACCAACTAGTAACTACCTTCTGCGGCCGCCGCCGCCGCGGTTCTGTCCTCCCATGCGGCTGGTTCCGTCTCTACCAATACGGCTTTTCGTCCCGGATAATTTTTGTGTCTGGCGTTTTTCTCGTATCTGCATATTTTGTCCGTCCGTTTCACCCCGCTTTTGCTCATTCTTTTCCCAGCGCTCCTGGATTTTTTTCTTATCCTCCGCGTTGGATTGCTCGTAACGTTCTCTTAATTGCTTGTTTTGCCGGATCGCCTCCCCGAAATTTTTCGCGGAACCCGGTTCATAGGCCGCCTGTCCGGATTCGTCCGTCGCATCCTGGGAATAACTGATTCCCATTAGAGGCAGTGCCAATAAACTGCAAAATACCGCCAGCTTGATACCTGATTTTATTATGAACATATTTGTCTCCCTTGTTTGATGAATGTTGAACATATCCGCAAAAAGGGTAAACACGTATTTAGGTAAAAAGTTTCGTTCTTGTTTGTTTTAAATTGAGAATTGCAACAAGGATGGAATGCCGCTTCAATCCTTATCGTTTAGGCAATAGAGGGTTTTCGCTCGTCCCGCCGGGAGGGGCGGCTGTGCGAACAGGGCGATTGTTTGCGATATGCTCCAGGCGGTATCCGATTTTTTCCAGAGCAAGGGATGCAGCCCGGTTTATAGGCAGCATTCTGTTGCCTAACATCGAATCCATTCCGATAATTCGTATCGAATAATCTGTGCAGACGGACGGGTGGTTTATTTCGTCCAGCATCCTTACGGCATTTGCATACACTTCCGGATATTCCTGCTTGATTACACGGCAGCTGCCGAAGACATATTTCCCGTATTTATTCCTGACGGTAAAAAACCCGAAGAGCCTGCAGATCAAAGGCCTCTGCGGGTATACCGTACATCTGCCCCGTGTTGCCGACCCGGATTGTGTCTCGTAAAAAATGCATTTCGGATCATCCAGCGTCTCATGGATGCGGGTCATCCAGTATTCGGCTGTATTTTGGCTCCATAGCTCGAGAGCCAGGGGCAGCATCTCGATTACGGTTGTTTCCACCCTGGAATTGCGGCAGCATTCACCGCAGCCTTCCGGACATTTTATCCCTGTCAGGCTCTGGAACTTTTTCGCGGCTTGGTCCACTTCGATAAAAAGCGCCCCAACCCTGTCGATGGCGTCTTTGTCCGTTTCGCCAAGGCACTGCCTGATGTCTTCTGCGTCCTGTTTCATTTCCCTTGTATGACTACCTCCATGGGATTGAGAAAGAAACGAATGATATCCAATGGATGCGTAAAAATGAATAGGACTTTTATACTCCCTCCCCCCTATCCAACAAGAAATGGTGTCAGACCATAATGGGCACTTCTTTCCGGAAAGGGAATCGACCTGTCCTTCGCGCCTCTGGAGAAGTGTGCCCACTGAGCTGGCATGATTTTTAAACTTGTATATCCTTGCGCTGGATGACTTATATTGTATAATTAGTCTCCTCATTGCATAAATATGTATTTGGGTGTACGAGAATGATGCCATGATTACGAAAAAAGCCCGGCAGGGAAGGATCCTGGAAATTGTCAGAGTAAGTTCAGTGCGGAGCCAGGAAGAACTTTCTTCGATTCTCAATGGCGAAAATGTTCCGGTAACGCAGTCCACCTTGTCCCGGGATATCCGGGAACTGGGTTTGATCAAAGTTCGGGGAAGATATCAGTCTCCGGCGGATATGTTGCCCGCAGCTCCAAACGAACATCTTCGCCGGGCACTGGAGCAGTATGTTTTGAGTACGGGAGTTTCCGGAAATATCGTTGTTATTAAGACGTCTCCCGGGAACGCCCACTCTGTGGGAGTGGTCCTCGATGCCGCAAAGTGGCCCGAGGTTATCGGGACGGTTGCCGGAGACGACACCATATTTGTCCTGGCGCAGAACAGTCGTGTCAGCAGAAAGGTGCTGGAGAAAATCAGGACTATGCCGTCCTGATTTTCGATGCTGAATTTGCCGGGCGGATACCGAAAGGCGAATGGAGTTTTATGAGAATAACAGTGAAACTCGGAGGCAGCATATTGGAAGAGGCTTCTATACGCACTGCTATTCTTGCCCAGGTGGCCGGAATCACCGCGCTGGGGCATGAAGTGATACTGGTGCATGGTGGAGGGAAGAGCCTGAACCGCAGGTTGTCCCAGATGCAGATAGAATCCAGATTCACGGAAGGTCTCCGGGTGACGGATGCGGAGACGCTGCAAGCGGCGGTGATGGTTCTGGCCGGGGAAGTGAATAAGAAGATCGTGTCGGAAATGAATCAATCCGGCGACCGCGCCGTCGGGATATGCGGTGCGGATGCCGGAGCAGTCCGTTGTGTCCCTCTCTCGGATCTGCCGAATAGTCCGTCCGGGATCGGGTTCGTAGGGAAACCTTCAGAAGTCAGCCGTTCATTTTTTGACAGGGTATTCGATGCCGGATGGATCCCGGTGGTCTCAAGCATCGCCCTGGGACCGGACGGTCAGCTTTACAATGTAAACGCCGACCAGATGGCGTCAGCCTGTGCCTCGGGCGCGGGTTGTACTTCTCTGGTCTACCTTACCGATGTCACGGGAGTAAAGGATGAAAACGGGTCGGTACTGCACGATTTAAATGGATCGGATATTGCAGGCCTGCGGTCCCGGGGAATAATCAAGGGCGGCATGCTGCCGAAGACATCTTCCTGTCTCGAGGCGCTGGCCGCAGGAGTCCGGGATGCTCTCATACTGCCCGGATCCGAGCCCGATATTTTAATAGAGTTTGTCCGTGGCACGCTGAAGGAGGGAACGCATATTCATGGCAACTGATAAAGCAATCGCACTGACGCCTGAAGATATTTCGGCTCTCGAAGAGAAGTATCTTTTTGCAACCTATAAAAGATCGGAGCTTTTCTGTTCGCACGGATCCGGGGTTCATCTTTACGATATGAATGGAAAAAGGTACCTCGATTTCCTGGGAGGTATTTCCGTCAATTCTCTCGGATACGGACATCCGCGCCTGACCCGGATTTTAACCGAGCAGGGGCGGCAGCTGATCCATTGTTCCAATCTTTTCTATCACCCCTATCAGGGGGCACTGGCGAAGAAGCTTGTCGAAGTGTCCGGGATGGCCAAGGCTTTTTTCACAAACAGCGGAACAGAAGCGGTCGAAGCGGCCTTGAAGATCGCGCGGGCTTACGGCAATGCCCGGGCGGGGAATGGAAAGCCCGTAATCTTGACCCTGAAGAATTCGTTCCACGGCCGGACATTCGGAGCTCTCAGCATCACGACTCAGGACAAATACCAGGCTCCGTTCCGCCCCCTGGTTCCCGATATCGAGGTCGTGGAGGAATTTACGGTACAAGCCCTGGAAAAGGCGTTCTCCGATCGTGTTTGCGCGTTTGTGATGGAACCGGTTCAGGGTGAGGGCGGAATTGTTCCCCTGCCGGTAGATTTTGTGCGCGCCGGGCGGGTTTTGTGTGACCGGCATGATGCGCTGCTAATTGCAGATGAAATCCAGTGCGGCCTGGGTCGAACGGGCAAATATTTTGCCTTTGAACATTTTGGGATACAGCCGGATGTCATGACGCTGGCAAAATCCTTAGCCGCAGGGTACCCCCTGGGCGCGGTATTGGGGAATGCCCGTGTTGCGGAGAGTCTGGGCCCCGGTGACCATGGGACCACCTTCGGTGGAGGGCCCCTTGCATGCAGGTTCGCCCTGGAAGTTCTCCGCATCATCGAAGACGAGAATTTAATCGCCAAGGTGGATTCCCTGGGGCGGTATCTTATGGATGAGATTAAGAAATTGGCGATCCAGCACAGGTCCATAAGAGAAGTCCGTGGGATGGGATTCATGATCGGCATTGAAATGGGTGCCGCAGCCAAGGAGACCGTTTCGCGGCTGCTGAAAAAGGGAATCATCACCAATGCGGCACATGAAACCGTATTGCGCCTTCTGCCTCCGTTCATTATTGAGAAAAAACACGCGGATGAATTTCTCACAGCCCTGGATGCAGTCCTGGGAGAGATAGAATCGGAATCTTAAATGGAGTCTTCAATGCCTGAATACGCACAGTCCCTGAACCGGGTTAACCCTTTGCCCGACCTGAATACCCTGGTTCGGAAAGCCCGTTTGTCGGATGTGGCGGAAATGTACCGCATCATCAATTATTATGCCGAATCGCAGCGAATGCTGCCTAAAACAGAACTGCAACTATACGAAAACCTGAGGGATTACAGTATCGTAACCGATGCATCTTCCACCGACCGTGTGCTGGCTTGCGGGGCGCTTCATCTTTATTGGGAAAACCTGGCTGAAATAAGAGCCCTGGCGGTGGATCACGCGATGACCCGTAAGCGACTGGGCACCTTTCTGGTGGAGAGTCTTTTATCCGAAGCCAGAGAATGGGAGATCGACCGGGTATTCTGCTTTACCTACGAACCGAAGTTTTTCAGCCGTTTCGGCTTTGTGCGGGTGGAGCACCGTTCATTGCCCCTGAAGGTTTACAACGAATGTTTCCACTGTCCTAAGTTCAATACCTGCGATGAGATCGCAATGGTGCTAGACCTATGAAATCGAACCGTATGGAGCAATCGAAAAAGCCCCAAAGTCAGAAATGGTATAGCATTGACGGGGGAGTAACGGCTCCGGAAGGATACCTGGCAGCCGGAGTCTCGGCGGGAATCAAGAAAAAGGGACTCGATCTGGCGATTCTGTTTTCCTCGCAGCCTGCATCCGCCGCCGCTGTGTTCACCT
>DKBB01000092.1 GCA_002451015.1 Acidobacteria bacterium UBA6911 | reverse complement strand
CCCTGATTTCACCAGGACTCCCGCAGTGTGCTCCATGATACGGTATCGAGTCCTGGGGCCACGCCTGTCACCGGTCCCTCTTTGCGGTGATTTTTCTTTCTTTGTCGATCCCGTGGCCATAAGGAAACTCTTGCGTGTATCTTCATTCTGCCCGATATAGCGAAACCATCTCACCTGGCGTCCAACCGAAGTAAGTCTCATTTTAGTACGTTTGTACTATAACATCAATCCGTCGCACAAAGAATTAAATAACTTTGTCCGATTCGGCAATATCAGATACTGCGCTATTCAAAATGGATATGTACACAACCGACACATCATTGTCCCACAACTTAGACGCATACACTGCCTCGCTATGAATACTCGTGAGAAATGCGGGCTAGCCTGACCGGCTAGGTCTTCATTCAACAAGCTGATAATTGTGCGATTCTACAACCGGCAGGAGGTCTTTGTGGTTCTCTTTCAATTCCGGTTGAACGGTCGCGGTTGCCTCGATGGCGTACTACCGTTCGAGAGCGAGGGCGGTCTCCGTGCCGTCGAGTTCGAACGTTAGTTCGAATTCTGCATTGCTGTCTTTGAAATTATCCTCGCCTACGCGGAAATAGAGGTACCCGGAGACGGGTTTGGCGTAGGTTCCCTCGGGCAGTCCCTTCTCCGACAATTCAATCTCCATAACCTCTTCGTTTTTGGGATGGGGCGGCTGAGAATCACCCATGACAACAGCCACACCCGTTGAAGTGTAGACGCCGCCTGTGCTTCTGGTTCTCCCGGTGGTCGGATCATACCCGCGCCCACCGGTTTCATAACCAACTCCGACTTGAGGAATGAAGGTGATGTCCCGCGTTGATTTCTGCACATTCTGCAGAGAAGCCGCGATTATCCTGGGATTTTCGGAGCGCAACGTGAGATCCTCTCCAGCGATGTGGAGCACAAACTCACTTGGTTGAATCTCGAGGTTTTTCCCTTCCTCAGGGTACAGCGCCACTTCCACAACCAGGTAGTTACGGTCGAATTCGGTTATGAAACGTTGCTTGACCTGGGCATCATTCAGGACCTGTGCTCCCAGGCCGATGCCGTTCGCTTCCACATGGTTGCGATATTCGGCTGCCTGCTTCAGCGGCACAGTCCCCTGTGCGGCAATCAGAAATGTGGCGGTCAGTATCAAAGCGAAGCTTATGGATATGGATTTCATGGCTCAAGGCTCCTTTTGCGGCGCCAGATTGGCATCGATTTTCAAGGTCTTGCCGCTTAGAACGTAGAGGCGTATTGTGAACGGCTCATACTGGTCGGCCTGGACCTTCAGGTTGTAGACACCCGGTTCCAGCCAAAGCGTTTTAAGGTCCTTTGCTTTTCCTGCCAGGGCATCGTCAATAAAAACATCGGCGTCCTTGATGCTGGATCGGAGTTTAATCTCGCCCATGCCATCCTGCCAGGAGAAACCGGTGTACCAACCCGGGTGATACATCAACGAGGACTGCCAGCCCCAGCCATGTATGGCAGGATAATAGAATGGTTCGTAAAACCAGGATCGATAGAAGGAGTTTGGGTAGTACGGGTAGTAGGAATAATAGGGATAGTAATCGGGGTAACGGGTGTAACCGGCGTTGAAGGAGAATCCTCCCAGTCTGAAACGAATTGGGCGGGAGGTTTTTTCCGTTGAGCTTTGGACTGTGCCCTGATCTTTTTCCACTCCCGTCTGTCCGTTCTGTGCACTCGCAAACGTGAAACTCAGCATGAAGGACAGCGACACCAAAACCGCTAATCTTTTGATATTAGGCATCTTAACCCTCCCGGGAACACCTTTTCCTTTCTAGCCTCCCTTTCATTATATTCTTAGATGGGGCACATTTTAAAAGGGTTCAAATGCAGGTTAGTCCTTTAAATGATGGCATATATCGAGAAACCTTGCATTCTGGTTTTCCCACTCCGAACAGTTTTCAGGCACAAACTCTCTGAATTAGAAAGAATTTCTCAGGATTCGTCTGATTTCAGCAAGGGATTGGATTTTACTGCGTGCCATGGCATGAACCATGATATTTCCCAGGGAATTGGCTTCAGCCGGACCGGTTACCACCGGAAGTCCGCTGGGATTGGCTGTGAATTTACGGCGGGTGGCTTTTCTGATTTGTTTGACAACATCGGTGGTCATGGTTGGCTCCTCCATGTAATCCGCCATGACCAGCTTCGGACAGGCTGACGGGGACTGTCAACCCAGGATTAATTATTATTTAACATAATACTGAATTATCAGTAGCAGGAATGGATCTGATAGGGGGAAGACTTCCAAAAACAGGGACTTATTCTTCCTATGCGCCTGATGAGAAGATCTTTAACGATCCAAAAAATCCTGCGAAGGCGCAAGGTATTCTTCATTAAGCTGAAATAGAGGACATCCGAATTATCTGTCTGCGGCTATAGTAAAATCGCTGCCAGAATTCGGGCATAGTGCATAATTCCTGAAATCGACATTAAGTGGAACGGCTGGACATTTATTGGATTTAATTAGGCAGAGTTGTTTCCTTCCGTGGTGAAAATATAATATTTAGGATATTTGGTTTTTGTGCTAAGTTGCCGACATGACAACCGGATTCGACAAGCCTCGAAACTCCAGTCATTTCAGTGAAACGCATTGGTCCATGATCATCGCCGCCGGGCAGAAGGACTCGCGGGCGGGGGAGGCCTTGCAGAAGCTGTGCCAGGTCTACTGGTATCCGCTCTATGCCTACGTGCGCCGGCAGGGTCACAGCCGGCAGGATGCCGAAGACTTGACGCAGGAGTTTTTTGCACGGCTGCTCGCCCGCGACGACCTGGCGACCGTGGATCGCTCAAAGGGAAGATTCCGGTCCTTCCTTCTTGCGAGCATAAAACACTTCCTGGCGAATGAGTGGGACAGGGCGCGGGCGCAGAAGCGGGGCGGGGGAAAAAAGATCTTGTCGGTCAATCTGGAGGATTCCGAGTCGAAATACGCCGTAGAGCCTACCCATGATATGACACCCGACAAACTCTACGACCGGCGCTGGGCAATGACGGTTCTCGATCAGGTTATGGTAAGGCTGCGGAAAGAGATGCATGCGGAAGGAAAGCTCGATCCATTCGAGAAAATGAAGATTTTCTTGACCGGGGGCAAGGGCGAAGTGCGTTATGCGGAGGTAGCGAAAAATCTGGGGATCTCCGAAGCCGCGGTGAAAACGGCCGTGCATCGTCTGCGAAAACGCTATCGCCAGCTGCTCATCGCCGTTATTTCGGACACCGTTGAAACGAGCCAGGATGTGGAACAGGAAATGCGTTATTTACTGGCCGCCCTGGCCTAACCCGCATTTCTCGCCGCGAAACCCCGCGAGAAAAGCGGGCTAATGAAATAAACTGTAACCTTTCCGTTCGGTTTCTTCTGTAAGGAGTGAAGGCGGTATTATAAAAAGGAGAAACCAATGGAAATCCAGCGTTTTTGCCCCGATTGCGGATCTCCGCTCCCTCCGGACGCGCCTGAAGGAATCTGCCCGGAATGCCTGATGAAAGTCGGGCTGGAGTTTTCACAGGATACGACCCTGTCCGTCGAACCGATCGAAACCGAGGGAGAGCGGGATATGCCGGTCCCCGGAGACCAGTTCGGAGAATACCGGATCGAACGGGTTCTGGGCCGCGGCGGCATGGGCGCGGTTTATGAAGCCGAGCAGCTCGAAACGGGCAGGCGGGTTGCCCTGAAAGTGTTGACTCACCGGTTGAATTCTCCCGAGGCTCGGGCGCGATTTTTCCGCGAAGGCCGGTTGGCTGCTTCGATCAATCACCCGAACAGCGTTTATGTTTACGGCACCGGGGAAGTCGAGGGCACTCCCGTGATCATGATGGAACTGGTCGGCGGGGGCACTCTTCAGCAACGGGTCAAAAAAAATGGTCCGCTCCCGGTGGGCAAAGCCGTGGATGCGATCATCGACGTGATTTCCGGTTTGCAGGC
>DKBB01000155.1 GCA_002451015.1 Acidobacteria bacterium UBA6911 | reverse complement strand
GAAAAGAAAGCCCGCGTTGAAGATGCGATGCACGCAACCCGCGCTGCGGTTGAAGAAGGAATCGTTCCGGGTGGCGGCGTGGCCCTGCTCCGTTGCGTGGGCGCGCTGGACAGCCTGAAACTCGAGGGCGATGAAGCTGTTGGAGGAAACATCATCCGCAGGGCTCTCGAAGAGCCGATCCGGATGATTGCGGTAAATGCCGGCTACGAAGGTGCGGTTGTTGTCGACAAAGTATGCCAGAATAAGGACGTTGAATTCGGTTTCAACGCCGACACTGAAAAATATGAAAATCTGGTCAACGCCGGAGTTATCGATCCCACCAAGGTAACCCGGACCGCACTGCAGAATGCCTCCTCCATCGCGGCCCTGCTTCTGACTACCGAAGCCCTGATCAGCGAAATCAAGGAAGAGGAAAAAGCTCCTGCGATGCCTCCGGGCGGCATGGGCGGCGGCATGGGCGGAATGTACTAAACCCATCATTCAAGAATGAACTAAAAGGGGGCATGAGACACATCGTGCCCCTTTTTTTTCGATCGAAGACTGCAGATTGATTACTAAAGATTAGAGATTGTCATTATCAGTTTCATATTTTGAGATACAAGGATTTATCCATGAATGGAGTTTCATAAAATATTTGATACGCCCATTTCCTTGCTCTGAGCGGGTTTCATCCCCCTCAATCTTCAATTTTCAATTTTCGATCAGTTACTGTAAGATTAATCCGCTGTGCAAACCATCACTAAACATGCGGCAGGACCGGTCATTCTATTGGTTGCAATATCGCTGGGAACGCTGTTTTTTCGTCTCGGTTCCCTTCCATTTGTAGGTGCGGACGAACCCCGATATGCGAGGATCGCCGAAGAGATGCACCAGCAGGGAACCTGGGTAACTCCAACCCTGGAAGACAAACCCTGGCTGGAAAAACCTCCGCTTTATTACTGGATCACCCGCCCATTCTACTCCCTGTTTTCAATAAACGAAACGGCTGCACGATTCGGTCCCGCTCTGTCCGCACTTGTAACCGCACTGGGAATCTTCTGGATTGGAGGAATACTCCGAAACCGGCTGGCCGGCTTTCTAGCGGCATCGGTTCTTTTGACCAGTCTTGGATTTGTCTTATTCGGCAGGGGTGCCTCCACCGACATGCCCTTCACATGCGCTTTTACACTCGGCATGTCTATTATGGCTGCGGCCGTCAGAAAAGACCCGGGAGTTGTAAAAATCCTTTCAGCCTACTTCTTCCTCGGATTAGCCGTACTTGGGAAAGGACCGGTGGCCATTATCCTGGCTGCCGGAATCGGCTTGATATTCTGGTACTTCAATGAGCACGGGCACATTCTGTCCCGCTGGCGTCTCATTCCGGGTTTTTTCGTCTTGATCCTCGTATGCGCGCCCTGGTTCTGGCTTGCCTTTAAACAGAACGGATACGCTTTCATTGCAACGTTCTTTGTGAACCACAATATTGCCCGCTTTGTCACTGGAATACACCACCATTCCCAGCCATTCTATTACTACATTCCGGCTCTCCTGGCTCTTTCTTTCCCCTGGAGCGGGTGGCTCCCTTTCCTGATTCCGGCCTCCCCCTTACAGAAGATTCGCAACTGGAGAGACTGGAATCCGGTCACGCTTTTTCTGATCTGCTGGTTCCTATTCCCCATACTGTTTTTTTCGCTTTCCGATTCCAAGCTCCCGGGATACATCCTCCCCTCTCTGCCGCCCCTGGCACTGCTTCTTGGAATCCGGTTGTCTCAATTAAAGGAACAACCCGTCCAGCCAGCCATAAAACGGACCGGCCTGATCTTTATCCTGATCTTTTCATCCCTTACGGCTGTTGCCGCCCCTTACTATTTCCAGACCGTTTACGGCGGCAATTGGAAAATCGGCATTCTACTTTCCACAGTCTTCTTTCCGCCTGCACTCATCGCCGCAATTTTTGTATTCCGAGGCCAATATCGCAGGGCATATGCCGCGACGATTCTCCAGGGGGTTCTTATCGTAATCATGGCAGCCCAGGTCGCCATCCCCGTGCTCGGGAAATACCATTCCACCCGGGATATGGCAAAATTAACGCTTGAAGTCCGGCGGGATGATGAACCCATAATCACCTGTGGATTCATACATCATACCCTGCATTACTACACCGGTTACCGGATCCAAGGGAAAATAGACAACCCGGGCTTATTGCCATACATATTTCCGGATTCTAATCAGTACCTGGTAATAACCAAGGAATATAAAATCCCGGATATCCTCGGCGTGAAGGGAATATCCATCGAGATACTGGGCGAGCAGGGACCTTTCCGGCTGCTTCGCGTTTCACGGGAATAAGCCTGTTTTGAATTCGAGCAGCTGGGGCATTGACTGCAAAGGGATGCTCCTGTAAGCTGCATTTCCTGATATGCTGAAACTGTACAACTCCTTGACCAATACCGAAGAGGAATTCCAGCCCCTGGAAGAGGGAGTCGTACGGTTTTATACCTGCGGTCCAACCGTTTACGATTACGCCCATGTAGGCAATTTCCGCACTTTCACGTTCCAGGACCTGCTGCGCCGCTACTTGCGCTACCGCAACTATCGCGTCAAGCATGTCATGAATATCACCGACGTAGACGACAAAACCATCCAGAACGCCAGGAAACAGGGAGTAAGCCTGAAAGAATATACGGCCAAATACACGGAAGCTTTTCTCGAAGACAGCAGGACCCTCCGTATAGAGCCGCCTGATATCATGCCGCGCGCCACCGACCATATCCCGGAAATGGTGCGCTTGATACGCACGCTGGAAGAAAAGGGATTCACGTATCGAAAAGACGGTTCGATATATTTCAGCATCTCGCGTTTCCGAGAATACGGGAAACTCAGTAAAGCCGATTTTTCAGGCGCCAAATCGGGCGCTCGCGTCGACGCTGACAAATACGACAAGGAAAATGCGAGGGATTTCGTCCTTTGGAAAGCGCCCAAAGAGGGAGAAGATTTCTGGGACACGGAAATCGGTCCGGGGCGGCCGGGGTGGCATATTGAATGCTCGGCGATGAGCATGAAGTACCTGGGAGAGACTTTCGACATCCATTGCGGCGGCGCGGACCTCGTCTTCCCGCACCATGAAAATGAGATCGCCCAGAGTGAATGCGCCACGGGAAAACAGTTTGTCCGGTACTGGATCCACCCGGAGTTTTTAATCGTCGAAGGGGAGAAGATGTCCAAATCCCTCGGCAATTTCCATACCCTGCGCGATCTTCTGACCCGGGGGCATTCCCCGGAATCGATCCGTTATCTCCTGCTGTCGGTCCACTATCGAAAGCAGCTCAATTTTACAGCCGACGGGTTGAAACAGGCGCAGGCATCGATCCAGAGGCTGGAAGACTTCCTGGTGCGCACGAATGAAATTGCCAAACCTGAAGATCCTTCCGAAGATTTCAGGGAGGAGGTGCGGAAAGCCCGGGAACAGTTCATTGAAGCCATGGACAACGATCTCAATACTTCTGCCGCGCTTGCGGTGCTGTTCGAATTCGTGCGCGCCTGCTACCAGCAGGACAGCCGGAATGCCCTGACCGGCGGCGATGCCAGAATCGCCGCGGAGTTCGTTCACGAGGTCGATAACGTCTTTAACATTCTGCCCCCAAAAAGCGAAGAACTCCTGGACGCCGAAATATCCGAACAGATCGAAGCCCGCCAGGCAGCACGCCTTAGAAGAGATTTTGCTGAAGCGGACCGAATCCGCGACGGGCTGGCATCGAAGGGAATCCAGTTGGAGGATACCCGGGACGGGGTACGATGGAAAAGAATTCATTAAAATCCGCGAAATAATCTATCGGTAAAAACAGGATCCCGGTTATTTTTTTACCAGGCGTATCCGATTTATTTTTCCCACTAAAAGCTTCTGCAACAACACTAAAATCCATAAATTTTATAAAACAGGAACCGTTTTATAAAAACATACGGGTTATGAAAACACCGCATCTTCTTCGAGGGCGCAAAGGGGAACGGATTGCCTGCCGTTATCTTATGCGGCACGGCTTCGATATTCTGGCCAGGCGATACCGCAACAGCAACGGCGAACTGGATATCATTGCTTTCGAGAATGAAACGCTCGCCTTCGTAGAAGTAAAAACCCGATCTTCCCGGAAGTTCGGCGAGCCTTGGGAATTCGTCGACTGGTACAAACAGCACCGTATCCGTCGCACCGCTGAAAAATTCATTGTCGATCAGGATATGAATCGTTATACATACCGGTTTGACATAGTGTCCGTAATTATCCCTGCCGGATCAAAAGAAGAAGTCCGGCTATTTCGCAATGCCTTTTAACAATGTTTCGCGTTCATGGATTTCAACAGGAAACAGGGAACCGGAAACGAGAAAACCAGAACCTTCATCTAAATACCACCTGTAATAACCGAACCGTTTCATTCACAACCATGTAAAATGACGGTATAAAGATAAGGTTGACCACGGGTTTGACGGTTTGTTATTATCGATGCTTAAATATTCGAAAGAGCGGGAATAACTCAGTGGTAGAGTGCAACCTTGCCAAGGTTGAAGTCGCGGGTTC
>DKBB01000156.1 GCA_002451015.1 Acidobacteria bacterium UBA6911 | reverse complement strand
AGGTCTTCGGAGATTACCTTGCCGCCGGTCAGAATCGCGATGTCTTCGAGCATTGCCTTGCGTCGATCGCCGAATCCGGGAGCTTTCACAGCGGCAACCTGCAGGGTACCGCGCAGTTTGTTTACAACCAGAGTCGCCAGCGCCTCGCCTTCGACATCTTCCGAGATAATCAGGAACGGCCGGCCGCTCTTGGCTACCTGTTCCAGTAAAGGCAGAAGGTCTTTCATCGAGCTGATCTTCTTCTCGTTGAGCAGGATCAGGCAGTCGTCAAAGCTCACTTCCATTCTTTCCGGATCCGTCACGAAATAGGGGGAAAGATAGCCGCGGTCGAACTGCATCCCTTCGACAACTTCCAGCGAAGTCTCGATCGATTTGGCTTCTTCTACTGTGATAACGCCGTCTTTGCCCACCTTTTTCATCGCTTCGGCAATGATGCCGCCAATGGTCTTGTCGTTGTTGGCCGAAACGCTGCCTACCTGGGAGATCATTTCGCCCTTCACGGGTTTGCTGAATTTTTTTAGTTCGCCTACCGCCGCTTCAACGGCTTTTTCGATGCCGCGTTTCAGGGCCATGGGATTGGCTCCGGCGGCTACGTTCTTAACACCTTCACGAAAAACCGCCTGCGCAAGCACTGTTGCCGTCGTTGTCCCATCGCCCGCTACATCGGAAGTCTTGGAAGCGACTTCGCGAACCATTTGAGCGCCCATATTCTCGGTTGCATCCGGCAGCTCGATTTCTTTTGCAACTGTGACGCCATCCTTTGTGATGGTGGGAGAACCGAATTTCTTGTCCAGAACGACGTTGCGTCCTTTGGGGCCCAGCGTAATTTTAACGGCATCCGCCAGCTTGTTCACTCCCTTGAGAAGCGCCTGGCGTGATTCTTCGCCATGAATAATTTCCTTAGCCATAGTCTTAATACTCCTTGTCTCTATGTGTTGGTTCTGCTCGGTTTATCCAAGAACTGCCAGGATTTCATCTTCTCTCATGATGAGGTAATCCTGTTCGTCGATCTTGATTTCAGTACCGGAATATTTCCCGAAGAGGATGCGGTCGCCGGTTTTTACATCCATTGCGGCGCGCTTGCCGTCATCCATTACTTTTCCAGAGCCGACAGCGATGACCTCGCCTTCCATCGGTTTTTCCTTGGCGGTATCCGGAATAATGATCCCGCCCTTTACAGTTTCTTTCTCTTCAACACGCTTTACAAGAACCCTATCGTGTAAAGGTCTGACGTTCATACAAGATCTCCTTTTTTAAATGGGTAACTTATAAGGTCAACTCCACAGGTTTTTACTCGCATCGCTTAGCACTCACCCGAGGCGAGTGCTAGTAGTATAAGAGCAATTCTCTTGTTGTCAACTTCAGGCGGAAAAACTTTATAAAATTATTTTCAAGATTTTTTCAACAGCGAAAAATTAAGATATAAACAAGTTTTCCCCGTAAATTTAATAAATGAAATGCTTTATGGCCTTAATGCAATCTTTGCAAATCCCTTGCAACTATTTCACAGGCATATGGTAAACATTCTTTCGTGAGGCAACATGGACGTGCCTGATTTTCGATATTCCTCGGGTTTTATGAGGTGGGTAAAAAAGGATATAATCGATTCCAATACTATGAATTTGGTATGCTCAATTCTACAAACTATACGTTTGCAGTGGTTTAATCCTGATACTATAGTTGAGTCCCGGAAGGGATTCGATACACGTCTGGGGGGATTGAAAAATGCGCAACTTTGACGAAAAAATCCAGGAATTGCTGCAAAGGCTGCTTTTAATGGGTCGGTTAGCGGAGTCGATGATCCAGACGGCATTGAGGGTTCTCATTGAACGTGATGAAGAACTCGGCGCAGAAGTGGTTGCTAAGGAGAAAGAGGTCAATGAACTGCAGATTGAAATTGACGACAGCGCCGTCAAACTGACCGCGCTGCAACAGCCCGTAGGTGCGGATGTCCGTTTTCTTTTCATGGCCTCACGCATTGCGACCGAACTGGAGAGAATCGGCGATCAGGCGATCAATATCATCCAGAAAGCTCCTCCCATATTGAAGTCGCCGTCACTCCGGCCACTGGTCGACCTTCCCATGATGGGGGAGATTGCAGAAAGAATGGTTCGAAACAGCCTTGAAGCTCTTGTTAACAGGGATTGCTCTATGGCGAACCTTGTTCTGGAGGAAGAGAAGAAAGTGGATGCCTACAGGGACAAGATCTTTCGTGTTCTTTTGACCTATATGATGGCGGATCCCGGGACCATCGAACGCGGGCTCGCATTGATACTGATTTCGCGTCATCTGGAGCGGGTCGGGGACCATGCAACCAATATTGCGGAAGAGGTTATCTACCTGGTGGAGGGAAGAGAAGTGCGCCATCAGCATGAAAGCAAATCAAGAAGCGTTCAATAAAACTCAGTGGCTCGATGCGTATGTCGAAGGGAATGATTCTGGTAATAGACGATGAAGAGGACCTGATAGAATTAGTCCGATATAATCTGAATAAAGAGGGATTTGAAGTAGCAGGCGCCAGTGACGGCGAATCGGGATTAGTGCAGGCTAAACGAAATAAACCGGATGTAGTCATTATCGACTTGATGCTTCCGGGTATTGACGGACTGGAAGTTTGTCGGGCATTACGGGCCGGGAGCGAAACATCCCATATCCCTTTAATAATGTTAACGGCGAAAGGTTCGGAATCCGACCGGATCGTCGGTTTGGAACTCGGGGCGGACGATTACATTACCAAGCCTTTCAGCCCGCGGGAACTGACGGCCCGCATCAAGGCACTACTACGGCGTACCAGAGGATTTCGGCAGAATAGGAGCCTTATCCGGCGCGGAGAAATTTCCATCGATTTAAACAGCCATGAGGTTTCCTGTCAGGGTTCGGCTGTAGAACTCACGGCGACGGAATATCGCCTGCTGCAGTTTATGGCATCGCACCCCGGACATGTATTTTCGCGCAACGCCATTATCGAAAATGTCCTGGGGAGAGATGTGGCCGTTCTGGATCGAACCATAGACGTCCACATTATGTCATTGAGAAGAAAACTTGGGATATGCGGCCAATGGATTGAAACCATCCGGGGATTCGGTTACAAATTTCGCGAGGACAGCACAATGGAATAGGCTGCCTGTAGATTGAGGTAACCTGAGACCCGACCGAATCCTGTGTCGGGATTAATTCAGGATAAGGCTTCGGTTAATAGGGGAGCAGCCTGGCGCTTACTTCCGTGGAAATATAAAAGAAATTTGAACCTTCTGTACCCGGACCTCTCGGTACCCGATCCAGATAGGATCCCTTGAAGAAACGGGCGTAGCCGCATTCGACCGTAAGGTTACTGTTTGTCTTCCAGAGGATCCGCAATTCAAAATTCTGTCCTAAGCTTTTTCCGGAGTTTCCTGTTAAATCCTGGAAGCCGGATCCCACCCAGGCATCCTTCGCGCTGGCCAGCCAGAATCCCCTGTGAGCGGCCATGATCTGCAATTCCTTCACCGGATTCAAAACGATCCTGATTCCGGGTGTATTGATATTAGAACGATAGAAAGGACCGTAAATGCCTGTTGGATTGAAATCGAAACGACGGGCGCCGAAAAGCGTTGAGAAACGGCCGGATCGGTTATCCTCCGGATCGTTATCTCCACTGGCGTAGTCGTATTGAAGAGAAATCCCCGGATTCCAGGCTTTTTTGAAACTGTAGCCCATTTCCGCATGCTGAAAATAAGCGAAATGATCCTGATCTCCACTCTTTCCGAACTGCCATACGGTTTCCACTTCATAGTGGATCGTTCCGGGCATCGACGTTTTGTAGAAGCGGCCTCCTATGGTTGTAAATCGTGGACGCACCGGATTCTGTTCCTCGCTATAAAGGCCTAAATAATAGAGATCCGTATTGATTTCAGGGAAACGCTTGGTTTCGAAGAATATTCCCCAGAAGTATGCAGGCCAGCTTGAGTCCAGCTTCTCCGGATTAATCAGGACCGGTCGGGTAAAAAAGGTTTGCATCCTCCAGGTTGGATTTCCGGCCAGGGCCCATGAAATGCCGTCGAAAGCATTGGTGGTATTGCGCATGCTGTTGCGTGCGGTCAACCGGCGCTTGCCCAGGTCCATCGTGAACCGTCCCAGAACAAATTGACTCCTGAGTCCCCTGGACGGAAACGGATCGAGATTGAACTGCAGATGGGCCTGCAGGAAATCCAGTTCATTTATGTGAGCGGGAACTAAACTTAATATTTCCCTGTCGATTAAAACGCGTGAATCCTGCAGTTCAAGGACGAACCGGACCGGCCGGTCCGGTTCACCTAATCCCAGCCGCAGCCGGGTCCGAAGTGGCAAATGCTTTTCAGTTTCGGTTGTATTCATCCGGAAAGGATTTGTGAGATATTCGAAACGTGTCCGCTGTTCAAGGGACAGAAGAAGCCATGACGGTGTTTTCGTATTTTCCGATTGCTGAGAAATGGCGGGAACGGCAAGAAAAAAAATAAAAACTAGGTACAACAGCGGGTAAGCCGTTTTATTTTCCTTCAATGACATCTAGGTATTTCCTCTTATGCCTATATTTGTTCGAAAGGTGACATAGAGTACCACACGGAAACGGTCGTTTCCTATGGGTGGATTTCCAGCCGTTGCTATAATTATCCAAATATTTATTGTGGCTTAATTTTATCTTAATAAATCCACTGTACCTTTGGCGCTTGAAAGCTCGCAGTTCACGCTTGGTTTCGCGGCGAGGATTTCTGATATAAACGCGAGGTCAGAAAATGCTGTTTGAAATGGGTCCTGATTTATACCTGCCTGTTACTAGTATCGAGGAGTGTGATTGGCGCTCGGTAAAACCTATTAAGGAGGATTGTTAATGAAGAGGAATGTCATTGGAGTAGTCCTGGGAATCATGTTATTGCCGGGTATCTTAAGCGCTGCAGACTGGACCGATAAGGTTACGCTTAAAGGAGATCTGAGGTTCCGCAACGACACCATCTGGGTAGAGGACAGTGCTGCCGGCAACCGGCAACGCATCCGGGCGAGATTCGGTATCGAAGCCGATCCTACCGATTTTCTCAAATTTGGATTCCAGCTCGCGAGCGGATCCACTGATCCGATTTCGACCAACCAGACTCTCACGGACGGATTTTCAACCAAAGACATTCGACTGGATCTCGCTTATGCAGATATGTATTCCGAGAATTTACCCGGGATCAATCTCATTGTCGGGAAGATAAAGAATCCTTACTACAGACCGGGAAGCGCCGAGATGATCTGGGACGGGGATCTGAATCCTGAAGGCGGGGTGATCAAGTATGCCGCATCGAACGATCAAGTGGAGTTCTTCGCCAATGTCGGCGGTTTCTGGGTAACGGAAAGAAGATCGGATCCCGATACAATGTTATTCGGCGGCCAGGCCGGGTTGCAAATTTCTCCTCTTACTGTTGGAATTTCTTACTTCGATTACTTGAATATTCAGGGATATGCTCCCGTTTATGATCCGGAAGACTCCTTTGGGAATACCGTAGACGAAAACGGCAACTACATTTACGACTACAACCTGGTGGAGATCTTTGCGGAGTTCAATTTCGACGTGGACGGCTTTCCTGTTGGATTCTTCGGTGACTTCGTGAAAAACACCGCCGAGGGTGTCAGCGGAGA
>DKBB01000031.1 GCA_002451015.1 Acidobacteria bacterium UBA6911 | reverse complement strand
GTGGGCTGCGTTGGGGCTGCCATCCGAACAATCAGCTTCCAGGGCTTCGTCCAGCAGGAGCAGGGCATCCTCCATTTGTCCGAGAAGGGCAACGGAGCCGGCTGCATACACAACTGCCAACGAATGCGCATAACGATGTTCCTTTGGCACGATTTTCATGCCCCGGCGGGCATGGCGAAGGGCACCTTCGACGTCTCCTTGCCAATATAGGCAGCATGCGCGTAGTGCCAGAATGTCCCCCAACAGACTTTGGCGCCTGGTCTCGGGTATCACAGGCTTGAGTTCTGTCAGCAGCGATTCTGCCTGATCCAACAAAGAGGCCAAACCGGTCAGGTCCCAATAAGTGAATTTTTGAAAAGCATGCGCCACCAGAAGGGCCGGCTGCTGTTTTTCGGCTTCTCCAGGAAACATGTCCAGCCACCGGCCCAGGGTTCGACGGGAAAGATCCTGATCCAGGATAGCATGCATGTTTTCTTCGACCAGCGCGGCGGCTTCATCCAGATCTCCGGCGGCGATCCGATGCCTTAGTGCGTCTTCGATCTGACCCTGATCCGCGAACCACTCTCCGGCNNGACCGTCTTCATCTGGTAGCCAAGCAATTCCTGAAACAGGTGGTGGTATCTATACCAGACACCGTCGCCGTCAAGTGGCACGAGAAAGAGATTTTCCTTTTTTAATAAATCAATCAGGCGGCGACTGTCCCCAATGCCCTTCTCTTCCTCCAAAAGATGGTCGCAAAGGGATGCGCAGAAGCGTTTCAGCATAGACGTGACGGCAAGGAAATGCTTGATATCGTCCGGTTGCCTGGAAAGCACTTCGTCCATCAGAAAATCGACGACCATCCGGTCGCTGCCGGAAAAGCGCATGGCCAATGCTTCCGGTTCGTCAGACTCGGTCAGAGAAATCTTCGCCATCTGAAGGCCGGCCACCCAACCCTCCGCTCGAGCGGCAATCCGCTCAATGNNAAGCATCAGACAGTTGTCCTTCGAAATATGTTTCGAAATAGGATTGCGCCTCTACCGGAGAAAAGCGCAAATCAGCGGCACGAATCTCGGTAAGCCAATCCCTGACGCGCCACTGAGCCAGCGGCAGGGGTGGGTCCACCCGGGTCGCGATGACCAGATGCAGGCAGTCCGGCAGGTGCCGGACCAGACGGCTAATTATATGTGCGGGCTTCGATTTAATGAAATGAAAGTCGTCGAACACAAGCACCAATGGTTTGGCCAGTGCGGTCAGATCGGAAATCAGCATGTCGGCCACATAATTCGGCGATGGCAGTGTCGGGGATGAAAGCAGGGGCACGATCCGGGAGCCGAATTGGGGAAAGANNTGCCGTATCCGGCCGGGGCCGAGATGATCGTAATACGTTTGTTCAGGGATTTACCCAGTAAAGAAATAAGCCGGGGGCGCGCAACCCACTTGCTGTCGACGGCCGGCCGATTGAATTTGCTTGCCACTATTTGATAGTNNCCACAGGATCCCGTCCCCGTATTTTATCTTCGTTGCCGGTTTGATCCAGCGATCTGTTCTATTATAACGAATAGAAATTATAAGCCATCCAGGGGGAATAAGCCCAGTATTTTGAAATCTTTTCCCCAACGAGGCGAGCTGCTTGAGGTTGGTTAGGGCTAACCCGTAATTCTCAACAATAAGATTCAGATGAGTAATTTGTGTCTATGGAGTTGGGTTTCCAGGGATGAATCCGCAAAAAGGAAGATTTGGGGATTTGTCTAATATCCTAAAAGAAGATAGTATAGGTATATCTATCTGATTTGATTGATTTAAGCGGATTATGACGCAATTTTCCCTCAATCCTGCCTGTGTCTGATTGACAGACTCGAATCAGCAACGGAGAGTAGCGGCTTGAAGGTTTCTGTAGACTTGATGGAAAAGATTCATGTAGGGATATCCGCTCGCTAATGATACCCACACCTTGCGCACACTGATTTTCACCTGAGCGCCTATTTTAAAAAGCTTCAATCGTATCGTATTGCATTGAGCCGTCGCCATCTTGGTACCCTTCAGTCCAAGACATCGCAATGCCTGCATCAACATATAGGCAACAGAAGAATAATAAAGACGGAGCCGATTGGCTCGCATCTTTCCTGCGCTGGTCCGGTCCGCAAAGAGCCATAGTTGCTGTTCCTTGATACGGAGCCTGCCTGAAGTTCTGAATTTAGAACGTGACACTTTCCGGCAATGTTTATATAAATTAATGCGATTTTTATGGGATGCTTTGATGCCTATGGCAGGGCAATTTTGACCGAGGGCAGCTTCATGCGCATTTTTAGGGCAATCCGACAATTCGTTCCAATTATGATCCTGGCGGTGTTTGTCTGCAGGCCGGCGCCGGCCCGTGATAAAACGGACATCCTCGTTCTGAAAAACGGGAACGAGATCAGCGGTGAGATCCGGGAAATGTCCAGGGGGTATTTATCTCTCAAGACGGATTCGATGAGTACGGTGCAGATCAAATGGCAGGACGTCGATAAAATCACGAGCAAACATCTCTTTGCCGTAGAACTTTCAAACGGACGGATCTTCGAAGGCAGCCTCCAGCCGGGATCGAAGGAGGGAACTCTCGATGTCGTTGGTACGGATACGGGGCGCGATCTATATCACCTGTGGGTGGTTGAAATCAGGGAAGTCGAAAAGAAATTGTGGCAAAGGTTTTCAGGCTCCGTCTCACTCGGGTACACGTATACCAAAGCCAGCCAACGCACCCAGTTTAATTTAAACTCGGATCTCGGTTATCGTGCAGAAAGTTATGAAGGCAATTTCTCCTACGAAACAATCATCAGCAGCTCCAATGGAACGAAGGACGCAAACAAAAGTACAATCAAACTCGCCGGAAGCCGCTATTTCAGCGGGAAATGGCTTTTCTTTACCGGAGCAAAATTAGAACACAACCTGGAGCTGGAACTGGACATCCGCACCTCAGTATCGGTAGGCCCGGGATACCGGTTCCTCCGGACGCATCAGTCCGAGATCATGCTGAAAGGCGGCCTGTCCTACTCGCATGAACGCTACTTCGAACAGGATGCCACAAATAACGCGGAAGGATTTGCAACAATTTCGGTTCAATTTTTCAAGCTGTATTCACCCAAAGTGGACCTGACCAATGAGTTTTCATTCTTTCCCAACCTTACGACCTCAGGCCGTTTCCGGACGGATTTCAGCAGCAATCTCCGTATTGAAGTCTTCAGGAATTTCTTCGTCAATTTCAGTTTTTACGACAACTACGACAGCAAACCGCCTTCGGAAACAGCGACCAAGCACGATTATGGTTTTGTCACCGGAGTCAGTTGGTCGTTTCGGCGCTAAAGAAAAACGGGGACACGATACTT
>DKBB01000314.1 GCA_002451015.1 Acidobacteria bacterium UBA6911 | reverse complement strand
TACGAGAGGACCGGGATGGACGAATCTCTAGTGCACCAGTTGTCGTGCCAACGGCATAGCTGGATAGCTACATTCGGATGTGATAAACGCTGAAAGCATATAAGCGTGAAACCAACCCCAAGATTAGATATCCCTCCCCTTCGGGGGCGGAAGACCCCTGGAAGACCACCAGGTTAATAGGCTGGGTGTGGAAGTGTGGTAACACATGAAGCTTACCAGTACTAATCGGTCGAGAGGCTTGACCATAAAATTTGCCCTGCTTGAAATTCTTAAGATTACCCGAAGCCGTCTGATTGCAAAATGAAATATCGATTTTCCGGTGACCCTAGCGGAGGGGTCACACCCGTTCCCATCCCGAACACGGAAGTTAAGCCCTCCAGCGCCGATGGTACTGCATTGTTTCGATGTGGGAGAGTAGGTCGTTGCCGGATTAAATATCAAGCCCCGAGAAACCTCGGGGCTTTTTTTATTCCCATACTCATTTCGGTGACGGTCAGAAATAAATATAAGGGATCAAACAGCATACGTTGCCGTTGTCGAAATTGGCGCAGAGAGCTCTGCGGACATCGGTTCGCTCACACACCGCCTTCGGTCACACTGGCCCCTGACCGCTGGGTGCTTCGGACAAAACTTCGATCCAGAGAAAATTACGAAACCTGTAAGAATTTCCATTGATCTTATCCCTGTATTGGCATTGTATAATTGAAAAAGCATTTAATAGAAGAAGCACGAAACTTACTGGATTGTTTGAACAATGTTGTGTGCCTCTATGCTTCGGGATACAAAATAGAACTAAGGATTAAATGCCCGTGAGGTTCTGCATGCTTCCTCGAAGTGTGTATCGCATAGCTCTCCTTCTGACGTGGCTGGTACCCTATGCCGGGGCCCAGCAGGTATTTGTTCAACCCGTCTCACGCGACGTCATCACTGAGCGCCTGGGATTGGCGAGTTCCAGAGACTCGGAACGAAAAGAAACTCTCATGCGCTTGTTCGCCGAGGCTGGTTGTGCAACCGTACTGGAACAGCCGGTGAAAGGATCCAGGCTTGGGAACGTCATCTGCACGCTGACAGGAAAGAGCGATGCCACTATTTTGGTCGGCGCACATTTCGACAGAGTCAACAGTCTCGGAATCGTAGACAACTGGAGCGGAGCCTCCATGCTTCCCAGCCTGTACCAAAGCCTTCTGGGAAGAGAGCGGGATTTTACGTTTGTGTTTGTCGGTTTTACGGACGAAGAAGTGGGGCTGCGTGGATCAGAAGGATACGTCAAGCAATTGGATGCGAATCAACGGTCAAGTCTGCGGGCAATGGTCAATATCGATTGCGTCGGCATGACGGGTACAAAAGTCTGGGAGCAACGAGCTGATAAAAGACTGCTTAACGCACTGGTACAGGTGGCGTCATCGCTGGAACTGCCGCTGGAGGGGGTAAATGTAGGCGAAATCGGCGACACAGACTCTATATCATTCGCATCCAGGAGAATCCCGGTGATCGACATACACTCGATCACGTGGCAAAATTTTGAAAGGCTCCATGAGGGCCGCGATACGATCGACACGATACAAATGGACGATTACTACGGTACCTATAAGCTTCTTTCCGTCTATCTCGGTTATCTCGACATCACGCTTGATTAAACATTTAAAAATTCAGGAGTCAGGTTCGGTCTTCGACGTAGCAATCGGTTCATCTCGGCGATCTGGATTCCCAGCCGTTTTATCTCACGCATCAGGGAATCTTTATTCATCCACTGCCAGTCGACCGTCTTAATCAGGTTTAAGAATACGGCGCGGACACTTAAATATTCGATTGAGTTTGTATTCGCGAAACCGGTGAAAAGGAGCAGGGTGCAAAATCCACGGTTTCCTTTCCCCAAACTGTAGTAGAATCGTAATTGAAATTTAAGAAAAATCAACATGATGCATTTTATCTGAAGAAGAGACAGGTCTGGTACCGGAAGAAATTTTATAAAAAACGATAGGGTTTTTCCCTATCGCATTCAGACGGGGAAAATTCAACACAGCGAGGGAATTCTTGCTTTCGAAGGACGGTGGGGCTCTGCCGGTGAGGGCATTGCCGGAAACATACTCCCCGCTGGGCGAAGGGAAAAGTGCACGATCGGCAATAATCGGAAAAATCTCTTTTATCGAAAAACAACACGGCAGTGAAACGGAGAATCTTCCTTGCAACCGTACCTTGACCTCGGTTCACTGCGACATTACAATCAGTCGAAATAATTCCGGATTCTGCCTATGTTACGGATTACAACAGGGCAGGAAGCGGGGAGAGGAAAAATGATGCGACTGCTTAAATTTACCTTAACGATTATATTGATATTCACCTCGAGTTGGTTGTTCTTGGCCTGCACACAAACGGAGACTCCACAGCAGCCTGTCGAGATACAGGAGGAAAAACCCTCCACTGACCGTTCGTCCGTAGTTTCCTTAGACGCAGTGGTTGATTCCGTAGATTACGATGCAAGAACCTTCTCCTTGACCGATGAAGACGGAAACACACAGAGTTTTACGGTCAGGAATCCCTCGGTTCCGCTGGAGGCTCTGAAAGCGGGCGACAATGTCAGCGTGACCATTTATGAGAGGCAACTGGCATTTGTTGCCGAGCCCGGTGCTGAATTGCCTTCGGATGAAGCACTCAGTGCCGTCGGTACTGCCAAGGGATCCGTTACCGTAACAAAGGTCGAACAGACTACCTTCACGGTTAATGAGATCGATCTGGAAAATAGAACAATCACGGTGGAATCGGATCAGATGCCTGAGTTCACCCTGCCGGTACGGGATGATGTGCAAAACCTGGAGAATCTCAAAGTAGGAGATAAGGTCCTGAGCTATGTAACCCAGGTGGTAGCCGTTTCAATCAAAGAATAGTCGGCTCATTACAGTCATTCTATCGCGAGGCGATACAACAGTGCTTTTCCTGGTATCGCCTCGCACACTGTGCGCGATTCAACATTCCGCAAGTGCAGCCGCTCTGCCTGTCGCTGCAGGAATGTAAGCATCTTGAGCTCAAGCCTTCATTCGCACTTCGCCCGAAGCAATCCTTTCTCGATCAAAGCAAACGCCTCGACCCTGCTTGAATATTTTAAGCAGACTATATTCAGGTTCCTGGCGAGGTGCCACCGTGTTCTTGCTCCCGGTGGCGACTGGAGATCCTGCGCTCTACCATGGGATCCTGGAACATTCGATGATGCCGTGGTTTGTTTCGATGGCAACACAGAGAAAGGGAAAAAGGAAACCGGCGGTAAAAATAGCCGGAAGAGGAACTGGCTTCAGACAGGGAATTACATTATATATCAATAAATAGGAATAATGATCTTATTGCGCTCTTTCCGCAAAATCCCCTCCTGTTTCGAGGTTCATTCCTTCCTTGATTTCGTGGTATTGATCTTCGCGAAATTCCATCAGCCTGCCATCAAGATACAATTTGCCTTCAATGTGCAAGACAATGCCGCCACGTTCATCGCCATCGCCTGAGCATAAGACAACACCGGCAGAATGGAGAAAACCAGAATTAATTTAGGAAAAAGAAGGGAATTCATCACTCCGGTAAAACACGGGACTGCAAACAGGGCATTGGAAACAGTTTTTCTGAGCCCTTTAACCATCAGGCCAATCTCAATTTTTGGTTTGGTGCATGGTAGAAGCAAAACAGAATTTAGTATGGATATTTTATTACAGACAGGAACAACGTAATAGGTGATATATCTTATATTAGGGGTAAAGGGCAAAGGCCCTCGAAGCGGACATGAGGCGTAAGCCCTAGAGGATCTGCCGGTTCGCCATCTTGAAAAAAATAAAGGCTTCGACTAGATTGATTTATATGGGAAATAATAAGAGTTCATACTGTGCCATCGGGAAGGAAGAATAATTGTTATGAGCGAAGAGACCAATGAAGATTTCAATCCGGTAAAAATGCCCAGTGATTCCCAGGATGCGCCTCTGGTGCTGGCGTCGGAGTTGTTGCCGGCGCGCCTGCCTATTCTGCCGATCCGGCCTCGACCCCTGTTCCCCGGGCTGCCAATCCCTCTCGAGGTGGGGCCCGAACAGGTCGCCCTGGTGCAGCACGCCTTGGAGTATGCCTCTAAAACATTGGGGGTCGTTCTGGTTCGCGATCCAAACGGCAGCGACATACCCGAGAACCTGCACCGGGTCGGTGTCGCAGCGAAAATTCTAAAGACATTTCAGGGTGCGGAGGATGTTCCCGGAATACTGATCAACAGTATCGAACGTTTTTCTATTCGAGATATAAAAAAAACAGATTTCGGAATGATCGCCGATGTGAAATATCCGGAACCGGCCAAGATGGAGATCACCGAAGAGCTCAAAGCTTATGCAATGGCCGTGGTGACAACCCTGAAGGATCTCGTGAAACTGAATCCCCTTCAATCGGAAGCCATCAAGATGTTTCTCAGTCGATCCACGTTTGATGATCCGGGGCGGCTGGCTGATTTCGCAGCAAATTTGACGACGGCGAATGGAAATGAATTGCAGGAAGTTCTGGAGACCTTCAATATACCCGCACGGATAGAACGGGTTCTGGTCCTGCTCAAACGGGAAGTGGAGATATCCAAACTGCACGTCGAAATCAACAAACAGATCCAGGAAAAAATTTCCGGGCAACAGCGGGAATTTTTTCTGAAAGAGCAGCTCAAAGCGATTAAAAAAGAACTCGGCCTCGAGAAGGAAGGGAAGACGACCGAGATCGAAAAATTCCAGAGCCGGCTTAAGAAACTTAAATTGAACGAGGAGGCGCAAAAGGCCGTCGATGATGAAATGGATAAATTCCAGTTGCTGGAGCCACATTCGCCCGAATATGCCGTTTCCCGCAACTATCTCGACTGGTTGACCGCTCTTCCGTGGGGCAAGTTCAGCAAGGATTCCTATGACGTAAACAAGGCCAAGAAGATCCTGGACCGGGATCACTACGGACTTGAAGACGTCAAAGACAGGATCCTTGAATTTATTGCAGTCGGAAAACTCAAGGGAGATATTTCTGGTTCGATCCTGTGCCTTGTAGGCCCTCCGGGGGTGGGGAAGACGTCGGTAGGAAGAAGCATTGCCGACGCGCTGGGCCGGAATTTCTTCCGCTTTTCTCTTGGAGGGATGCGGGATGAGGCGGAAATCAAAGGGCATCGGCGCACCTATATAGGGGCGCTTCCGGGCAAGTTCCTTCAGGCGATGAAAACGGTGGGAACATCCAATCCCCTGATAATGCTTGACGAAATCGACAAGATCGGCGCCTCCTTCCAGGGAGATCCTGCCTCGGCTCTTTTGGAAGTCCTGGATCCGGAACAGAATTACGCTTTTCGGGATCATTACCTGGATGTACCCTTCGACCTGTCCAATGTTCTCTTCATCGCTACCGGGAACCAACTCGATACAATCCCCCGTCCCTTGCTGGACAGAATGGAAATCATCAGGCTTTCGGGCTATATCGCCGAAGAAAAACTGGAAATCGCCAGAAGATATCTGATTCCCAAGGCCATTGAGAGCAACGGCTTGAAAGAAAATCAGATTGCCATCCGTAAAGACGCATTGAGACTGATAATCGAAAACTACGCGCGCGAAGCCGGGGTAAGGAATCTTGAGAATCTTGTCAAAAAGATAGCCCGCAAGGGGGTGATGGGGATTGTTCGCGGGTCTACCAAGAAAATTACGATTTCCAAAAACGAAGTCGAATCCTACCTCGGGAAGCCTGTTTTTACGGCGGACGAAATGTTTGAAAACATACCGGGAGTCGTTACCGGGCTGGCCTGGACCAATCTGGGCGGGGCGACCCTGCAGATAGAAGCAACAGCGGTAACAAGCCGCAACAAAGGCTTCAAACAGACCGGTCAGCTTGGCGGCGTAATGGTGGAAAGCGCCGATATCGCGTATTCCTACGTTATGGCGCACCTGGAAAAATACGGGGCTCAGCCCGATTTTTTCGACAAGCGCTTTGTGCACATTCACGTGCCGGCCGGAGCGACTCCCAAAGACGGTCCATCGGCCGGTGTAACCATGGCAACGGCTCTTGTCTCCATGATCTTAAAGAAACCCGTTCGGAAGAGGCTGGCGATGACGGGAGAGTTGACGCTGACAGGACAGGTCCTGCCGATAGGGGGCGTGAAGGAAAAAGTTATCGCCGCGCGTCGGGCGGGATGCAAGTTCCTTATTTTCCCCGAGTCCAATAAAAAGGATTATGACGAATTGTCCGACTACCTGAAAAAGGGATTTACGGTTTTCTTTGCATCCTCCTACGAGGATGTTTATAAGCACGCCTTCAATATCCGGACCTCTTCCAAATAATGGGTTGTGTGATTGACGGAATTCGAACTTCATGACGACAATCGTAGTCGGCGGGCATTCCCGGAATGTTGGTAAAACATCGGTAGTCACCGCAATCATTGCTGCCTGGCCGCAGTATTCCTGGACGGCCATAAAAATGTCCTCGCATTGGCACAATGAAGGGACCTCCTCTGATCGGAACACTAAACTGGAAACCTGTCGTGTGGATGAAGAGTGCGACCATAACGCCGATACCGACACCGGGCGCTTTCTTGCTGCCGGCGCATCCCGGTCCTTTTGGATTCGTATACGGGACGGCCGCATGGAAGATGCCCTGCCGCGGTTGCTGCCCGTTCTAAATTCGAATCCTTATGTAATTATAGAAAGCAACGGCATCGTAAGGCATATGCAACCGTCTTTATATTTGATGGTTCACAGATACGATGTCGAGGATTACAAGGATAGCGCGCGAGAAACAATCCGATATGCGGATGCGATAGTCGCGGTGAACTACAGACGAACAGCGCCCTCCTGGAAGGGTATATCTTCCGATATTGTTTCCGGTATTCCAATATTTCCCGTTCCGGATCCACGTGTTTTACCGCAGGATTTGATGGAATTTATCCGTCTTCGACTTGTTTGATTTCCTGAAATTTTGGAACGACTCCCAATAGGAATCGTGTACTGATTGTGTACAAAGATTTTTGTGAAGGGGAGGCATAGTATGAGTACGAAACTAAGGTTTCTGGCGACCGCTTCGGCGATTATCCTGACGGTGGGTGTTTGGATTCCGGCATCCTATGCACAGAACAGAACGATCCAAATTCTTCCAGCCGGTGAAACCAGCGGGGCTTTTCTGGGAATCCGGATGACGGACGTGACGCAGGAAAATATGTCCGAGTATAAGCTGGACAGCGTTCAGGGTGTAATTGTCGAATTTGTAGTCGAGGGAAGTCCGGCGGAATCAGCGGGCCTTCGGGAGAAGGACGTTATCCTGGAATTTGACGGACTCAAGGTCCGATCCATAATCCAGTTTTCGAGGCTTGTGAAAGAGACGCCGGTCGGACGTGGAGTGGAAATGTTGATCAGCCGAGCAGGGAAGCGGGAAAATTTAACAGCCAAACTTGGGGATCAGGGCGGAAGACGCATAGCAAGCGGAAGCGGCACAGGAGAAGCGTTGCCAGCGCCATTTTACGGTCCGGGCGATCCTGGTTTTAATTATAGGATCCCGGCTCCTCCGGAATGGATACAACCACGGGCACCCCACATGCTTGGAATCACAATCCAGGCGCTTACGGGGCAGCTTGCAAGCTATTTAGGGGTGCCTGGTAAAAACGGCGTCCTGGTTACTTCTGTAATGGAAGAGTCTACCAGCGCCGGAAAACTCCAGGCGGGGGATGTAATTGTCCGCGCAGACGGTAATGCTGTCGACAGTCCTCAAGGTTTAACCATGATACTACAAAGAACTTCAGGGGATACAATCAGTCTGGATGTAATCCGGGATAAGAAGGAAATAAAGGTGGTTGTCGGTTTGTCGGACGTTGAAGGCAAAGAAGACGGCAACGGCAAAGGATTTAAATTGTAATCCGATTTTTTTAATCCGCATCGTTGATATGTAGGGGCGAACCTTGTGTTCGCCCCTACGCCCGATCAATCCTAACAATTATAAAATTTCAGCTATTTCACATTTTTCGGTTTTATGCTTGACTTTCACCTTTTTGTCACCCATATTGAGTGTAAAAAAGGTGAAACCATGAAGCTGACAAAGCGCCAGAAAGAAATACTCGATTTTATATCCGGGTTTATCGACGAAAACGGATATTCACCCAGCATGGAAGAAATAGCGGAACATTTCCAGTTTGCCTCCCTGAACGCGGTATTTAAACACCTGGAAGCTTTGGAAAGTCGGGGTTATCTGCATCGGGATACCAATCGCGCGAGATCGATTCAATTGTCTCATGAGGATCCCGTTGGTTTACGGGCATTGCCCCTTTTCGGATTTATCGCTGCGGGTCAACCCATTGAGGCTGTGTCTTCTCCTGAAACTCTGCAGGTGCCGGAGGAATTTCTACCCCGACGGGGCAGGTATTATGTATTGCAGGTTCAGGGTGAATCGATGATTGAGGAACATATCCGGGACGGGGATTATGTTGTTGTGGAATCCCGGGAGACAGCCGGCCCCGGAGAAACGGTTGTGGCGTTAATTGATGATGAAAATGTAACGTTGAAAAAGTTTTATCCCGAAGGGCAGCGCATCAGGCTACAGCCGGCCAACGCAGCGCTGGATCCGATCATTGTGGATGAATCCCGGGTGAAAATCCAGGGGGTGGTCGTGAGTGTCATGCGTAAATATCAATAGCCTGCAGCGCCATGTAGGGCGAACCTTTGTTCACCCGGAAAGCATGAACTGCGGGTTGGATCTATTAAAGAGGGAATCATGAACAGAGTCTATTCCGTTAAAATTAATGGACGAACCTTGGAAGGCCGAAACCTTAAGGAACTGCTTGCTCGTGCCGTCAACGCCAAGCGGAATCCGGATCGAAGAAAAGTCGTGAGGGCTCCAATGTACAGGCAGATATCCACAGCAGGATCCTCTGTCTCCTATGGGGATCCGGGTATGGCCGTTGTGCATTGATTGGAAATGCGGTCAAAGCTTTTAGCGCAGAAAATGTTTGCGTATTATGAATAAACCGGAATTTGAAATCTAAGCTCAAGACCAATCTGGAATTTAGCTGAATACCAAAAGCCTGTTGCACATCTTTTATGCAAAGAGAAAGAAAGCTGTTGTATAACAATGGCTTAGTCCTGTTAAAAACCCGCTTTTCCTTCAGTTTTCCACAAATTCTGTGAATAATTTCAACCGGGGAGGATTCCGTTAAGTTTTATGCCGGCTCGGTATCATGATGATTCACCAGATTCGCCAGATTTTCTCCAACACCGACCAGGACGTCGATATTTTCAATCCCTTCAAGCCAATGCCTGTCGATGACATCCGAACCTGCCAATGCGCCGACAAAACTTCCAGCCAGGGATCCAATCGAATCTGCTGCGTCCCCTGCGTTTACCGCTGCCAGTACGGCGCTGGTCAGATTCCTCGGATGCTTCAGGAAACAATAAATAGCCGCGGGGATTGTTTCCATGACATCGCAACTTGTACCTATCTCGAACAGGGCCTCTTTGGGGGATAAGTGTACTATCTGGGTCGACCAGCGTATTAAACCGGCCAGATCTTCGTTCAGATGGTTGATGTAGTCCGCTGTTTCGAGAACCTGATCTGCAGGCCAGGCGCGTTCGTCCGATTGAACCAGTCTGGAAATCAGATAAGCTACAGCGACGCAAGCTGCCCGGGCATGGGGTTCATTATGAGTAATAATGCAATTATCCATCGCGGCACGGGCCAGAGTCTGGGGATGGCCGGAAAACATAAGTCCTATTGGAGGCATTCTGGATGTCGCCTGGCAATCGCTACTGAAAACTCCGCTTTTGTTCCACGGCTTACCCGTAGACAGATGCTTGCAGGCTCTTATATTGGCACTGGAAGGCGTCCGATGCGGAACGGTGTTCTGGTACCATGAAAGGAGGGCATCCGCCTGTCTGGCAGGGTCCATCTTCCTGCATTCGATCAGGCATTCCGCAGTGGTGAGCAGGGTTTGAGTGTTATCGGTATAGGATCCCCGGGGGAGAAAATCGCTGGCGTGCCCTGCGGGAGCCTGTGCGTAACCGGATATTCCTTTACCGTAGTATCGCTGGATCTGTTCACGGCTCAGAAATTCTACCGGCATCCCCAAAGCATCTCCAACAGCGAAGCCTACAATCGTGCCGACGCATCGTCTCTTTACCTCATTGGGTTCCATGGGATCACTTCCTTAGTGAAAATAATAGCATGCTGGAGATGCTTGTCCCAGGAAGACTGCATTCTATTAGTAGTAGGACCAGACCGTATTTTAACTGTTTTAAATTTAACACAATTTGCTTCAGTATGGATCCCTATTGTAATTATATCAGAACGGCGGATCTGCATTTCTGTACGCCGATGTTTTCCGTACCATTCTGCTGTTGACGATTCCGGATTCCCGGTTAAAGATGGACGGATTGTGTTCGAATCTGGGATGCATGCGACAATTTCCCGGGGAGGTGTTGATGCCGCTTTCGACGATCGATTGGCTGGTCATAGCTGCATACCTTGCGTTCAGTGTGGGCATCGGCCTGTATTTCCGAAAACGCGCCACTGCTTCAACCGAGGATTATTTTATAGGCGGTAGAAAGGTGACCTGGTGGTTGGCCGGTACTTCCATGGTTGCCACCACCTTTGCTGCCGATACGCCTCTCGCAGTGACGGGCATGGTCGCCAGTTACGGTATAGCGGGCAACTGGCTTTGGTGGAATATGCTGATGAGCGGAATGCTGACGGTCTTCTTTTATGCCCGGTTGTGGCGCCGAGCGGGAGTGCTGACGGATGTCGAGTTTGCGGAAATTCGTTACAGTGGAAAACCGGCAGCATTCCTCAGGGGCTTTCGAGCCCTCTATCTGGGCCTTCCCATTAATTGTATCGTGATGGGATGGGTGAACCTGGCTATGGTTAAGATCCTTATGACTATCTTTGGGGTCACAAAAGTCCAGGCTCTTTTGCTCGTGTTGGCGCTCATGCTCATTACCGCCGCCGTTTCGACTCTTTCAGGACTCTGGGGCGTTCTGGTAATGGACCTCTTTCAATTTACGCTTATCATGGGAATGATGGTTGTGCTCGCCTTTTTCGCCGTAGACGCAGTGGGCGGGATGGACGGACTTATAGATAAACTCCAGGTGCTGGACGCCGCCAAGTCCGCATCCGGCGGAGGCGGAGGATCCATCCTCTCTTTTGTCCCGGAAATAGGTTCAGCCTGGATGCCGATCCTGACGTTTGTCGTTTACTTGGCTGTCAACTGGTGGGCTACCTGGTATCCGGGAGCCGAACCGGGCGGAGGCGGTTACATTGCCCAGAGAATCCTGTCCGCCAAAGACGAGAAGCATTCGCTTCTGGCCACTCTTTGGTTCAACATTGCCCATTATGCCGTACGACCGTGGCCATGGATACTGGTTGCACTTTGTTCCATTATTCTCTACCCGACGCTAGCGGATAAGGAATCCGGATTTGTCCGAGTGATAATGGATCCGGAAGTGTTCCCCACGGCGCTCCGGGGATTGATAATCGCGGCATTCGCAGCCGCTTATATGTCTACCATTACAACCCAACTGAACTGGGGGGCATCCTATCTGGTCAATGATTTCTACCGGCGATTCCTCCGTCGCAACCGGAGTGAGCGGCATTATGTGAAAGTATCCCAGATATCAACCATTATCATCATGGTGGCTTCGTGCGTTGTCACCTATTACCAGGATTCCATTGCCGGCGCCTGGAAGTTTTTAATCGCCATCAGTGCCGGAACCGGAAGCGTTTTTCTTCTCAGGTGGTTCTGGTGGCGTATCAACGCCTGGAGTGAAATCTCCGCCATGCTGGCTTCTTTCACGGTATCGATACTTCTGCAGTTTTATTACGGGCTGGACAATGACGATCCGATCGAATTTGCCTGGATTGTCCTTATCACAGTCCTCTGTTCTACGATAATCTGGGTCTTGGCGACATTGTTGACAGTGCCTGAAAGGGAAGAAGTCCTGATTTCCTTCTACCGGAGAGTCCGCCCGGGGGCATCCCTTTGGGGGCCCGTTGCCCGGAAAGCCCCGGATGTTCCAACGCGGTTCAATGGCGCCTGCAATCTGCTGGACTGGGTCTGCGGTTGCGTGCTGGTGTATCTGACCCTGTTCGGGGTAGGTAAAATCATTTTCGGGGAATGGTTCACAGGCCTGGTATTCCTTCTTCTTGCCTCGATTGCAGGATGGATCATCTACCGAGATCTGAACCGGCGTGGATGGAAAACGGTTTTCGAGTGACCTGTACCAACGGAAAGCTGGAATAATTTTCTTATCCTTTAATCCTCAATAACATATCAAATTTTGATGTATAATTCCCCCCGATTTCTGAGAATGGTATTTTTAATGCTACAAAAATTGATAAAAGCTTATTATAGTAGCTTGTGTGTGACTCAAATCGGATGTATTTTAGTGTGTCTGCTCTATACGGTTCCTTTAGCAGGCGGCGATCGCTTACCCAAAGTCCTTAACGGTATCGATATTTTACTTCGACAGAATTTTGAGCCGCTTGACGGTAAACGCGTCGGGTTGATAACGAATCAAACGGGACTGGCCGCTGACGGGACCCCGACGATCGATCTTTTATTCGGATCGAATGTTTGTGAGTTGGTCGCTCTTTTCAGCCCGGAGCATGGGATCCGCGGTACGCAGGATGGCAGCGTCGACTCTTCCGTGGACGGGATTACGGGTCTCCCTGTTTACAGTCTGTATGGAGATACGCGAAGACCGAAACCTGAAATGCTCCATCGTATCGATGCATTGGTTTTCGATATTCAGGATATAGGCGCCCGGTTTTATACGTATATTACGACCATGGCATACTGCATGGAGGCTGCGGCTGAAGCAAAAATACCATTCTACGTTCTGGATCGTCCGAATCCTGTCGGGGGGATTCAGGTGGAAGGTCCCATGTTGGATGCGGACAAGACATCATTTATCGGGTATATGCCGCTGCCTGTTCGACATGGAATGACGGTTGGAGAGCTTGCAAGGTATTTCAATCGGGAAAACGGAATCGGTGCTGAACTGCACATTATTAAAATGGAAGGCTGGCGCCGGACGTTTTATTATAACGATACAGGACAACTTTGGGTCAATCCGTCGCCGAATATGCGGAACATGAATGCGGCGATTCTTTATCCCGGGTTATGCCTGCTCGAAAGGACCGGTGTATCGTTGGGGTGGGGTACGGACAGGCCTTTTGAGGTAGTCGGCGCTCCATGGATCGAGCCGCGCCGTTTTGCTGACGCACTGCGTGAAGCCCGACCTGCCGGCGTTGATTTTGTTCCGATATTTTTCACCCCGGAGGAAAGAAGGCATTCCGGAACAGAGTGCGGTGGGGTCAATATTTCGATCACCCACAGGGAGAAGATTCATTCGGTTTTGGTGGGACTCACGATGATATCGGTGTTAAACCGGCTTTACCCTGATAATTTTAAGATGGATCCCGTGTTGGATTTTTTGGGCAGTACAGAAGCAATGCGGCGGCTGCGGTCGGGGATGTCTCCGGCCGAAGTGCTTCAGGCGGGCAGGAAGGAATTTGAGGAATTTATGGACAAACGCAGGAAGTTCCTGATCTATGATCCTGTAAAATAAAGAGGCCTGAAACACGGTTTGCAGACAAGCTCTGGCGCAAGGAAGTGAGGCAACATGACACCGGCAGTTAGTCGTAAGAAGAGAAAAGACGAAATCAAAGTCACTATCGCCCCGTTTCGAAACCTGGCGGACTACAAGACCTGTGAAGATATTCAGAAGGAAGTCTGGAATTCTGAGGATATCGATGTAGTCCCGGTTTCAATGCTGCTGGAAGCCCATCGTTCCGGAGGAATCCTGCTCGGTGCCTACAGCAATCTCGGAGATCTGATCGGATTTGTCTTCAGCATTCTCGGGGCAGAAAAAAAGGTTCCGACTCAGCAATCCTGTCTGCTGGCTGTGCGCATGGCATACAGAAATTTCGATATCGGATTCAAGCTGAAAGCTTCGCAGCGAAAAGAGGCGTTGAAACGAAAAATCCCGCTGATTACCTCTTCTTTTGATCCCATGCAGCCTATGAATGCGTATTTTGCACTGGGAAAACTCGGGGTCTTTTCCAATCAGTACGAAGAGAACTACTATGGGGAAACGACAAGGTCGTCGGACCGAGGGTTGCCTACAGACCGGTTTTTAACAAAATGGGATCTGGAATCGAACGAAGTGACGCGCCGGATGGAAACCGGACCGCCTCGCCATGATTTGAAAAAAGAAATGAAGCGGCTGAAAGTCATTAATGAACTGAAGGAGTCGGCGCCGGGATTGATGAAGCCTTCCGGGGTAAAGCTGAACTTTGCCGAGGATAGGTTTCTTTTTGAGGTGCCCTACAATCTCCAGGAAATTAAAAGCCGCGATTTGGGAATCGCCATGGAATGGCAGTCGAAAATGCGCCGGACTTTCCGGCATTACTTTAGAAAAGGCTATGTGGCGACCGACTTTTTCGTAACGACGCATGATGGCCACCTGCGTTCTTTTTATCGCATGGATAAAAAGAATAAATAAAGCAACCGGAAGCCGGAAGTCGGAAGCCAGAATATAAGATTCCCGCATGCATAGAATTCAGAGTCTTATGTTTTTATACTTCCGGATTAAATGAACCCTGTTTTTTATTACCGGGGCGCCCGATTCAGCTGTTCTTAGTCCCAATCACCTCATTGCGATCCATGAGTGAAATCGACACAAATGAAAAGCCCTGGTATTTAAAGCTGCACTGGCAGGTTTTAATTGCGTTGATCGCCGGTTTCGTCATGGGTTGGATCGGGCCGTCTGCAGCCCAATCCATAGGATTCCTCGGAGATCTGTTCCTTCGTCTCCTGAAGATGATCATCATCCCGTTGGTTTTCACTTCGCTGGTAAGCGGGATCGCCAGTCTGGGGAGCGCCCGTTCATTGGGGCGGGTTGGAATCCGGACAATGATTTATTACACCGTATCCACAACCTTGGCCATTGCCGTCGGACTTACGCTGGTCAACCTGATACGGCCGGGTTTCCACCTCAATCTGGCTGAAACCGCAGGGCTTCCTGAAGGTTTTTCCGCTTCGACCCAGACCCTGCCTGAATTTTTCCTGGGCATGGTGCCGGACAATATCATGTCTTCCATGGCTAACGGGGATGTGCTCCCGGTCATTTTCTTCGCGCTGCTTTTCGGCCTCTTCCTTACGCGAATGCAGGGAGCCGGCGTGGAATCCGTTAAAAAAATAGTTGATGGAGTGCTCGAGGTTATTCAAGCCTTAACCCTGGCTATCGTCAAACTGGCCCCGATCGGCATCTTCGCTCTTCTTGCGCGGGAGGTAGCCCGCAGCGGACCGGGTGTTATATGGGATCTGAGATTCTATTTCATCACCGTTGGATTCGGTCTACTCATCCATGCGCTGATTACTTTACCCCTTGTCTTAATGATCCTTGGAAAACGCCGGCCTTTCACATACTTTCGTGTTGCATCTCCGGCGCTTGCCACGGCCTTCTCTACGGCATCCTCTGCGGCAACCCTCCCCTTAACGATGGAGTGTTCGGATCTGGCGGGGAACCGCCGGGGGATTACAAGTTTTGTCCTGCCATTGGGGGCGACCGTTAATATGGATGGTACGGCGTTGTATGAGGCGGTTGCCGCGCTGACCATCGCTCAAATGTACCACATCGATCTCGGTTTGGGACAGCAGGCGCTGGTGCTGGTTACGGCGCTGCTGGCATCCGTTGGAGCGGCTGCCATTCCCATGGCGGGGCTGGTTATGCTTGTTGTGATCTTGCAGGCGGTCGGCCTGCCTCTCGAAGGGATCGGCACCATAATAGCGATCGATCGTGTTCTCGATATGATGCGAACCGCGACCAATGTTTGGAGTGACCTTGTCGGCACGGCCGTTGTCAACCGCTTTGAAGAAAAATAGCCGGAAATTTTCCCCCTGTATAATGATCGCCGTAAAAATCAATATTCTATTTTAAGTGGGAAAGACCCATTGAATACTCCGACATCTTATTGGGTGGGATTCGTGGCATCTTGTTAGTCGGGAATCCCATATACATGACGCCGACTTTAATATTTCCTTCAGAATGCTCCCATTATCTCCATGGCCCGGTCGGACGGTTCCGTTTTGAATATCTCCTGTTCTTTATATATTAACAACATGGAACAGAGCTAAATTTGTAATTCACTTTTATAATAAGCACCAGGATACAAGCATTCATGGCTCCGAGGTTTCAGGGGGAAATCCTCCGGATGTGTCGTACATTTCTGTAATCAGCCCGGCGGCATCAAGAACCGGCGAGATATCATAGTCCCACCAAGGATCTTCAGATGTGTCCTCTTTAACCGGCAGATCAAAGATCTTCCTTCCGTAGTCCAGCGCATTTTCGTAATCGCCGCTTTTAAGCGCGAGTTGACTCAAACCCAGCAGGGGGGCCTGGGCTTTCGGATAGAGTTTTGCGGCTGTTTCAAACTGTTCCCGGGCCTCGGCTGTCCGATTCAGAGCCGCCAGTTCATTTCCGAGGTAGAGGGAGCAGTAATATAGAAGCCGCGTATCCGTGAGGGAGCGGGCCGCTTTCTGTAGTTCCTCTACCGCTTCCTTGTGGTCACCGAGAAGTCCTCTTATGCGCCCGAGATGCAGACGTGCTTCGGAGAATTCCGGGTTGGATTTCAACGCATTCTGAAAACATTCCCGCGCATTTTTCAGTTCCGATTCTTCGGGGCCGAAAGTGTAAACCAAACCATCCGGGGGAATGGCATTCTGATAGGAGAGCAAAGCGAATTTCTCGTGCAGTACGCCCTTGTAGAAAAGCAGACAGGGATCGGATGGAAAGAGGTTCAATGCGGGGACCAGGTTTTCCTCCGCACGGTTGAAAAGCCGGCCGGAGAGCATCATTGCCGTTGTGGCGACATACCACTTCCGGACCATTGGGTCTTCGGATGGGCGTGGAGTAATATTACCAAGGATTTGTCGCGCGAATCGCCAGTGCCACCCCTGGCTATGCGCAGTTTTGTTGCCCGTAACATTTCCCAGACCGTCATTGACCGAAGTTGCATAATTATTGGTTTCTTTTATGGCACGGCCTCCGTGAATAATGGGTACATTAGCAACATGACCATCGGAATATACGATTAAGCCACTGCGGCTTTGAGACGAGAAGAGTGAATTTTTATTGGTTATTCCGATATCATCCTGGAAAATCAATGTTTCTTCGGGCGCATACCCGGTACCCAGCCGTAACCTTGCTATGTCGGTATGTAGCAGGGCCGCACGTCTCAGCAGTGAATTCGGATCGTCTTTAAGATGTAATAAAGGGAGAATATTTTCATTGACGTATCGTCTGCCTGTGAAAATCTTTAAGACTCCGTCGTCAATATAGGAACGCAGTTTCCCTCGCTCGATATTATCGACGAGGTAGAGAATGAGTCTCAAGTCATCGACGGACCAGCTTCCGACTTCCACTGCCGCTGCATCCTGCTCTCCCGGTGTGTGTCGCTCTACGGCTGCACGCCATCCCTTGATTTTCTTCGTATAATATTCCCGGAGTTTTTCAGTATCCGGATCTTCCACTTTTGCCAGCGCATTCTGTAATAACTGACGTACACGATCGTTGCTTTCCGCCGTGAGGTTGAGCGTAAGCGCCCTGCGATAGCCGGCTACGGCTTTTTCCACTTCGCCTGTCTGCTCGTGGATGATACCTATGGAAGCATGGGTTTCCCCGTCTCCAGGATCCAGCCGGACCGCCTCCAGGAACGATTCCAGGGCTGCGTCATATTCTTTCATTTGAGCCAGAGCGCGACCCAAATCGAAATGATACCCGGCATTTTCCGGATTCAGCCGGATCGCTTCCCGGAAATCCCCAATGGAGGAATCCACGTCAGTCGATGCCCGGATAATTCCGAGCATGTGATGGGCTTCCGCATCTTCCGGTTGCAGCCGAACGGCCTCTTCATAAGCGGCGACGGCCTGGTTTGTTTTACCTGCCAGAAAATAAACCGTTCCCGTCTGTTTCCATAAGACCGTATCGTCGGGATTGTTTTCGAGTTCCTCCCGGTACAACCTTGCCGCTTCCTCGAAGGCCGGCACCGCGTCCTCCTTTTTGCCTGCCCTGTCCGCTTCGTTGCCCTTGAGGATCGATGTCTCAGCCCTTTCAAGATTTGTCGGATCCTGCTTGGGGATTACCTGAAAATCCAGGGATGCCGCGGCAAAGTTTTTCTTCTTCTTTCCCCTTTTGTCGATAACCTGCAGCTGCAGTATGTAATCTCCCGGGGGCATCATTTTGCCCAGCCGCAGTCTGTTTTTAATCGGGATCCTGGCAGGATCGTTGGTTCCACTATGGTCGACGGCTTCGGATTCGCTTCTGAAAATTTCCTCGCCGTCCCTGTATAGAACGGTTTGCGTCTCCAGGTCGGGCGGCAATCCCTCGCGGGCGTCCGCGTTATAAATCAAGGCTATGTATTCGAGACTTTCTCCCGGCTGGTATTGCCGGATAGCCGGGCTCTTTTCCCGATTCTGCCCGGTGGAGTAAAACCGCTCCGCATCCTTGCTGTCTGCTTCGGACAGGATCCACCTTATATCTTCATTCCTGCTGACTGCAAAAAGATTCGATAAAGATACGCCTGCCTTGTTGAGATCGGGAATATCCACATACTGATAGGCGGAGCCGATCTTGCCCGAACCCTGGTCTTTGACTGCAAGCCGGACAAAATAGGTGCCCGGATCCTTGGCCGGAATAGTAACGGAAAATCGCAGTCCGTGTTCCCGGACCGATAGAATGTCCTGGTTCGTAAGTGGGATTTTATGCTCCATCCTGTCCGAGTCCCGGACCAGGCCATCGAAACCGGTTGTAGCCGCATAGGTTTCCAGGGAGATATAGTTCCCGCCGTTTCCGTCACGGAGAACAGTCAGTTGCCGTCCCGGCATATGCACCCAGGCGCGCAGCAGATATTTTCCGTCAGGATCATGAATGTATCCGGATGAAAGATGAACCATCAGCTCGTCGTTTTTAAAGGGGGAAAGCATTGCCTGCGCCAGCGTATCGGCCCATGGGGCAGGTGCATAGGGTGTTTTTTCCGTTGTACTGAAGAAACCGGAGCGGGATCGCACCTGCATGCCGGGCCGTTTTACCCGGACTTTCAGGTTGTGATATTTGGATCTTCCTTCCTGCATTTCCGCGATGGTTTCCGCGTCGGGCCGGTAACCGATCAGGTAGTAGAATTCGCCGTCCCTTGCCGCCTCCTGCAGCCCAAGTTCGACGAAATTATGATAATGGATCGCAAGCCCTCCGGTCTGTTGGGACAATGCCACCAGCCCCTCCCGATCCGCTAATGTAATTGCGTCGGAAACGCCACCTCTCGGATCGATGGTGTGGATGACGACAGCCGCCCGGTTGGTATGCTGAATCAGAGAACGATACGCGTCATTGGCGGATGGTGGGTTTATTGAAAATATCGCAGTCGGGTCTTTTGGGTCCGGATTCAAATAGTCGAAATGTATCATCAGGTTTGAGCTGAAAAGTATTAGGCTTTTTCTTCCCGGAAGGAATTCCATGCCGTTCACGATATGTCGTATGGCTCCCAGGGTTCCCAGCGTGTGTCTCCGGATGGGTTCCATCTCCAGTTGGCTCGAATCCCCGGCATTGGCACGGCTGAGTATATTGAAACGGATGCGGTCGATCGCGTCATAAAGCAGCCGTTTGTCCCCCGTGAACTGCTGCAGTCCGCCCATTCCATATCCGGTTGTAATCACGGCAACCAGGTCGCCCGGCTGCATTTCTTCATCGACCCATTTCCTGATCGCTTCCCGGGATCGCACCATGTTGGAAAATGACGACCTGGGGCTGTCATTTTCCAACATGGTGCGATCCCGGGAAGCGATCAGGAAATGGGTCGATGAAGAAATGCAGCCGGGCGACCTGGTAGCCGTGATCACGACCGGCTCGG
>DKBB01000266.1 GCA_002451015.1 Acidobacteria bacterium UBA6911 | reverse complement strand
GGGGTATCGTTCGGGATTGACCTGCAGAACCGAGTAATAATTCAGCAAACCGGGATCGCCCTCAACCAGAACTTTCAGATTCAGCTGATCAGCGCGTGAGAGATAGGTGCCACGATCGCAAATCGTATAGGCGTTCTTTTCGTTGGCCATGGTCAGAACGGCACCCATCCCCTGGCCGATTTCCATGTACCAGGATCCGGAGGGCTTTATGCCATTTTTCGCCCAGAGGGATTTTTCTTTCTGGTGTGTTCCGGAATTGTCTCCCCGGGAAAAGAAGGGAGCCTTGGTGTGTCGGATTTTTATAAGCGCTTCGGCGGCATCGGTCATTCCTTGAATTCCGGCAGGGTCGGATACCGGACCCAGAATGACGAAGTCGTTAACCATGAAAGTTTTTCTATTGATCCCGTATCCGTCGTTCACGAACTTTTTCTCCAGATCCGGGGCATGAACCAGGACCAAATCCACGTCGCCGTTTGACGCAAGTTTCAGTGCCTGGCCTGTACCGACGGCTATGACATCCACCTTGCAGTCGCATTTTTTTTCAAAATGAGGCAGGAGATAGGGCATCAGGCCCGAGTCCTGAACCGAAGTGGTCGTCGCCAGCCGCAGCCGTAATTGATCCGCAGCGCAGCTCGCCGATAGGATCGAAATTATCACGATGAATAGAACGGACAGCCTGAACCGTGTCATGTTTCCCTCCCTGTCGGGTGGTTATTCCCAGGATGCGGGTATCCCGCAGACCGGAATACGGGTTTTTCCAATTCTTTAATCACTCTCAAACACGATTTTCCCGGTTTCCCGGGCATCATAGCCGCCCATTTGCTCCATATTGGCTTTGAACTCTTTATTCCCCAGTACGTTGCGTATGGCTTTGACAGTCTTGGACGTAAAGCTTGCCTGAGGGATAATCAGATCGAAACGTTCGGTTGCGAGTGGAATGAAATCCAAATCCAGCTGGTGTGCTACTGCGAATATACCAAGCCCCGCATCGGCAGAGCCGCTGAAAATTTCCAGGGCGACTTCCATATGCGTATACGCGATCCTGGCGTACCCGGGAATGTCGGCTGAGTCGATTCCGTTCTCCTTAAGCCGATAGTCCAGAAGAACACGGGTGCCCGATCCTTCCTGCCGGTTTATATACGTTACCTTTTTGTTCGTGAGGTGTTTCAGGGAACTGATGCCGAGCGGATTACCCTTTTTGACTATTAATCCCTGCTCCCTGTGAGACAGATTCAGGGCGACAATTTTCAGTTCGGGGAAATGTTTCTTAATAAAAGAGCGGTTATATTCCCCGGTCTCCGTGTCCAGGAGGTGGGAAGCCGCGATATGGCAGTTCCCGTTCTGAAGCGCGATCAGACCTGCAAGGCTGCCGATATTGGAAATGGAAAAAGTATACCGGGGATGCTGGATGGTTGCATTTTTGGCCATCAGTTCAAGCGCCAGATCGTTGCTTCCGGCTATCACCACCTGGTTGTCCTGGGAGCTTTGTTTGTCCGGGATGCGGACACTTTCCTTGGCACTGGTTATAATCCATTCGTCTATCAAGCCCTTAGGGAAAAGCCATTTCCCGGTAATTCTCGTAGCCGGGATTTTTTTCTCTTTGATAAGCCTGTATACCTGCTTTTCATTGATACTGAGGTATTCGGCAACCTCCTTCGTTGTTAGCATCTCTTTTGTCATTGGCGCCAAGCTCCCTGTTTGATTCCTTGTTAGACACGATTTCATTGCCGGGCCGAGCTTAAGGATTCGGTTTCTTCAAGGCGAGAGGTTCGTCGTAGTGATTTTCCCATCGCCCCTGTTAAACCGGCAGCCTCAACCGGGAATCGATACATGCAGAACCGACGTTGAAGCCGTACTGGCCAAAGCTGCCATTCTACGATCGTATCGATAGCTTATGGAAATATATTACTAAGTATTACGGTTAATAACCAGTAAGAACCTTTTGTCCATTGTAAGCCTGATGCTGGTCCCCGGTACAGCAGGATATTGTCACGGCTTCCCGATGACTGAATTGAAAAATTTATCGGTCCTTTGCCGTTTATGAATGCCTGGAGCGGAAGGTAAATCAAACTCCTGTTATGATGTTGACGATAGGAATGTGCTATCTTTTAATTATAGGAAGGATTGGTGAAAGGCAGCATCGATTCTTTTTTATTGTATATATTTGCCGGATGGAAGACGGATACAGGAAAATGAGAAAAATTATTTGCGTATGCTGTTTTGTGATTCTTTTTACTCCCCCGATTCGAAGCCAGGAAGAGGATATTGCCCTGAGGTTTTTTGAAGAGGCTATCGAAGCCATGGGCGGTGAGGCATTTTCAAATGTCCGGGATATGGTCTCAGAAGGAAATTACTTCATTTTTGACCGGTATGGATCATCGTCCCCTCTAATTAAATTCAAGGACTACACGAAGCTGCCGGACAAAAGCCGTAACGAATTAGGGAACAAGAAGAAAGAACTCGAAATCACCGTTTTCAATCTGGAAAAAAACGAGGGCTGGATTCTGGAAGGACAAAAGGAAACAAGGGATGCCACTCCGGAAGAAATGAGGGAATTCCATAATTTAGCCAAGCACAGCCTGGACAACATTTTTCACACACGCTATAAGGATCCGGCCAACAGACTCTTCTACATCGGCCCGGGAGATGGAAGAGACATAACCCTCGAGAGGGTCAAACTTATAGATCCTGAGAATGACGAAGTGACTGTTTACTTCGATCGTATGTCCAAACTGCCTGCGAAGATCGAGTACACTGCCGTGGATCAAAGGGGCAGTCGGCAGCGTATCACGGTGCAATTCAGCCAGTGGCATTGGATACAGGATGTCCGTACATCCCTTAGAACGGACGGATATATCAACGGGCGCCAGGCGTCCCAAAACTTCATTCTTACGATTGAGTATAATACCGACCTTCCCGACAGCTTTTTTTCCAAACCCCTCCCCCCGGAATGATTGTCCTTCTTTCGCGGGTTGTCCCCGCGGTTCCCGGAATCGGACCGGTATGCATAATCCGGTATTCAATCTTTCCCCACAAGTAGTAGAATACCGTTTAGGTTCATTTTTGATTTTCATACCCGCCGTTCGCAGCGGCTTCTTGCCTGGTAGGTGGAATGGATTTTTTGTACGTAGAATTCCCCGTGTCCGGTGTGCATACCTGGATATTCCTTCCACCGCTCGTAGCCTTCGCCGTTTCCTTCTTTTCGTCCATGGGGGGAGTCTCCGGGGCTTTCTTCCTGTTGCCATACCAGGTGAGTGTTCTCCATTTCATCACTCCCTCGGTTTCATCCACCAACTTTGTATATAACATCATCGCCATTCCAAGCGGGGTTTATCGCTATATTCGCGATGGAAGAATGGCCTGGCCGCTGACCGGAATCATCGTGACCGGGACTTTGCCGGGTGTTTTCATCGGATACTATCTTAGAATTCTGTTCCTGCCCGATCCCAGGATCTTTAGGCTTTTCGTCGGATGCGTGCTTTTCTATATCGCCTTTCATCTGCTGTATGAAATATTTAGAATACGACGAACGCGCGGATCTCCCGGCAAAACTCCCGGAGAGAACGCATCCGGGCGCAACGACACTTCCGGAAACCGTTCGACCGGGGGCGGCTTGAAGAATCCGCTTCCGGGCTTCAGGATCGCTTCCATGTCGTTTTCCTTACAAAAAATTGAGTACGGATTTAACGGAGAGATATTTTCAATCGGCACTGCTGGAATATTCACTGTGGCCTTTGTCGTCGGAATTATAGGTGGGGCCTACGGAATCGGCGGTGGCTCCATCCTGGCGCCCTTCTGCGTGGCCGTATATGGGCTGCCGGTCTACACGGTAGCCGGGGCGGCACTACTGGGCACTTTTGTTACCTCGATCGCCGGAGTTTTCTTTTACAGCATAATGCCTTCCCACTCAGGTATTTCCACAGCACCGGACTGGCTCCTGGGAGCCCTGTTCGGAGTCGGAGGGTTCCTGGGCATGTACTGCGGAGCCCGTCTTCAGAGATTCGTGCCGCAGACTTTAATCAAGGCGATGCTGGCCTTGATTATGCTGTTTCTCGCCTGCAGCTATATCCTGAAGTTTTTTGCCGGTTGAACGAAGATTTACGGGAAAAAGCCGGAATGCCCCAGCCTTTGGCTGGGGATGAGTGGCAGTTGGGAGTTTGGGGGCAGAAGCCCCCATGGTTCTTCACTTAGAGCATCCTCATGCAGTCAAAAAAGCCGGTTCGATGAATCCCTTTACAGGATTCTTTCAATGAGCGGTATGTTGCGTTGCCTCCGTCGATCACTCTTCGAGACGATACGAACAATGAGGTAGTAAAGAGTGCAGAACCCGATTCCCAACAGGCTACCGTACAGTTCCGGATTGCGGACGAATAATTTGGCGCCCAGCGCGATCCCGAGCAGCAGCAGTGCGAGTGGAATACCGTAGAGCCACAGGGTTGCCAACAGGATGCTTCTACCCGGTATGGAGATCCGGACCCGATCGCCGGGTCTCACTCCTAACGGATCCTGTGCAATTACTCTGGGATTTTCCTCTCCCGAATCTTTGCAAATAATCCTGGCGTTGCACGCTTCACAGGAGCCTGTACGGATAACAGACACCGTGGCAAGGCCGTCGCTGCTTTCCACTACGATCCCCTGCTCCTGTATCTTTTCGGACATTTTTAAATCCTGTCGGAAGTGGAAAATTAATTCCCGGTGGCGATGTTTCCCGGTACTTTCTTTCCTCCGGGAAATCCGCCTTTCAAATACCCGATGGCGCCGGACCGGCATTTTTCGAAAGGAATGATTTCCGGCTTCAGTTTTTCGTAGTCGATGACGGCCAGGTTGTTTTCCATGGCAATACCCCCCTCGGATTTTCTGGTACAGATTCCGCATCCGATACAGGATGCGTCGCACAACACGTTGGCTTCCTTCGGCCCGTCATGGTTCCTGCAGAATACGAACACATCGTGATTCGCAGGATGTATTTCGATGATGTTCCTGGGACAGGCTAGGGCGCACATGCCGCATCCGGTGCAGAATTCATCCACTACGGCAGGCAGGCCGTTGTCGTTCATGAATATTGCGTGGAAGCCGCACGCCTCGATGCAGTCTCCGCCACCCAGACACCCGTAGATGCAAACCTTGTTGCCCCCAGAGACGATTTCCTGCACGGAACAGCTTTGGGGGCCGATGTACGGAACCTCCTTGTTGCGTGCCTCCCTGATCCCTCCCCGGCACAGAACGCGAGCCGCCATCCGGACGCTCTGAACACTTTCCATGCCCATTACGGCCGTGACTTCATCGGCCGTGTCCTGGCCGCCGACCGGACAACCGTTGACTCTGGCGTCCCCTTCGACAACATGCACGGCAAAGTCGTAGCAACCGGCGTATCCGCAAGCCCCGCAATTGACGCCCGGCAGCACTTCATAGACCTGGCCGATCAGGGGATCTTCTTCCACCCGCAGTTTTTTGTCGGCAATGGCCAGTGCTGTCGCGAACACCAGTCCCAATCCTCCCATTGTGGCAACGGCAATAAGAAAATCAGGATTCAAGGTTTCCTCCTTGTATAATCTTCAAAACCTTTTGAATAGAATATCGTACCGGACCTGTCTATCACCATGGCTTCAACCCCTGTAAGACTGTTCACAAGATCCACGCCTCGCTCCGGTCCCAAAACGAATACTCCCGTCGCGTAAGCGTCCGCCTCGATGCACGTTTCGGCAATGACAGTCACACTACGACATTCAGTGGCGGGGTAACCGGTGACCGGGTCGAGAATGTGGTGATACCGTTTCCCTTGTTCCTCATGATACTGCTCGTAATCGCCGGATGTCGCGACAGCTTTTCCGGACAGGTTTATGTTTCGGACCATTTCTTCGCGGATACTCGGGTGCTGGATCCCCACAACCCATCCTTCACCCAGTGTACGGATTTCTCCTCCAGCGTTTAAAAGCGCTTGGTTTACGCCATGCTCCATAAGAATTTGCGTCATGCGATCGACCGCATACCCCTTGGCGACGGCTCCCAAACTGATTTCCACTCCCGGCAGGCGGGTGAAATTCCCGCTGTCGCCCAGTTGGATTCTGTGCCATCCGCTTTTTGCCCGCGCTGCCTCCACTTGTTCGACAGAGGGGAGGACCGGGTTTTCGCCCCAGACTCTCCATATTCTGAAAAGCGCTTCCATGGCGGGATCGAACGCTCCACGGGTCTTTTTGTGAATAGTGTCGCAGGCAAGAAGCAGGTCGTAGAATTCATCATCGACAGATACGGTCTCAGCCTCCCCGTGATTGATTCGCCAAAGAGGTCCCGATTCATTAAAAGGGGAATACTTTCCATGGATCCTCCGGACTTCCTGGAATGCGGCGTTAATGGCACGGTCAGCCTCCAGGGGTTGCATACCTCGTACCTCGATTTCCACGAACGTGCCCAGCGCCACCTGGGTTCTTTTCAAGGGCTCAGGTTCCCGGATGCGGCGCATCCAGCTCGCGACCAGTAGCGCGATGACCGCTGCCAGAATAATTAGCATAATTTTCGATTTCATATTCATTCCGGATCCGTCTCCGTCCGGATCAAATCATTCCGGCAAAACCGGAAAACGCCAGAGCCATGATACCTGCGACAATGAGCGTAATGGGAGCGCCCCGGAAAGGCCCCGGGACCTCTGCAAGATCGAGTTCTTCTCGAATGCCCGCCATCAGGCAAATAGCCAGCGTGAAGCCGAAACCAGCGCCGATGGCGAAGACGATTCCTTGATAAAAATCATATTCCCGGATAATACTGAAAAGGGCCAATCCCATGATGGCGCAGTTTGTCGTAATTAAAGGAAGAAAGATGCCCAGGGCCCGGTAGAGAGGTTGACTGATCTTCTTTATAAACATCTCCACAAATTGCACGAGGCTGGCGATCACCAGGATGAAGGATACCGTTTGTAAAAATTCCAGGTGGAAAGGTTCGAGGATAAGGTAATAGATTATCCAGGTGACTATCGATGCGACAGTCATGACGAAAGTGGTGGCCATACCCATGGAGAATGCCGACGACAATTTATTGGAAACCCCTATAAAGGGACAGATTCCCAGGAAATACGCCAGGACGAAGTTGTTGACGACTGCGGCGGATATGAATATCAGTAATAGGTCCATGTTCCGGTCCTTGTTTCCTTAATTTAAGCGGATGAGGCGGTCTTTTTCCGATAGCGATCCAACGCCGTCTGTTCCGCATTGCGTTTTTGGCGCAGGGTGTTCCAGTTGGCCGTTCCCATCAGCAATCCCAACGTAAGAAATGCTCCTGCTGGAAGTATCATGACCAGCCAGGGCGTAAAAGCTCCGGGTAGTACCTGGTATCCCAGCAGCGTGCGTTCCGCAAGTATTTCCCGGATGCTTCCCAGCACGAACAATGCAAGAAGAAATCCAATGCCCATGCCCAGGGCATCCAGTACGGATCGCAGCGGAGTGTTTTTGGACGCGAAGGCTTCCTGCCTTCCCAGCACGAGGCAATTTACGACAATCAGCGGGATGAAAGGGCCGAGCGCTTTGCTGAGTTCGGGAAATCGCGCCTGCATCACAAGGTCTACGATGGTTACAAAAGTTGCGATAATGACAATAAACGAAGCGATACGCACCTGGTTGGGGATGAACTTCCGGATCAGCGAGATCATCAGGCTGGCGCAGGCCAGCACGAAGGTCGTTGCCAAAGCCATGGCGATTCCGTTGACGGCTGAAACCGTTACCGCCAATGTCGGACACATGCCCAGCACTTGTACGAATACGGGATTCTGCGCCCAGAATCCTTTCAGGAAATCCTGTTTGAGTGAGGGTTTTTTCTTCATAGGCCCGTCTCGTCTTTTACTTTCTTAAGGATATCCAAATGGATGTTCACAATATCCACGACAGCTTTTGAGGTTATGGTGGCGGCGGTTATGGCCTGGATCTCATTTGGGGCGGGATCGTCCCTCTTCGTGCAGACAACCTGCGGCTCTGTCCGGAGATTTTTGAATTTTTCCTTGAAATCCGGTTCCACAATTTTGGCTCCCAGGCCGGGTGTATCGGTCTGCTTTAGAATTTCGATGCCTGAAATGGATGCCAGGTCTTCGGATACGCCCACCATTATGGTGATTTTATCGGAGAAACCGTTGCCGGTAACAGACATGGCGAATCCGACCGGACGGTCTTCACGGTCGAAAACCCGGTACAGCTCCATAGAGTCCGTGGGTATTTTTTCGGACCGGGTCCCCGAGGGGTGGACCGTTGCAATTGCCCGGCGGACGGCCTCCTGCATGTGCTTTTCAATTTGCGGGCCTGTCCAGTCGTTTACGCGGGACAGCAGGCCGCCGGACACGATTCCGATGACGGTCAGAGTTGACAGCATGCGTAGAACGATATTCATGGGGCGGCTCCAAACACTGCAGGACGGGTATAGCGGTCTATCATCGGGACGAACGCGTTCATGATAAGAATGGCGTACATCATGCCCTCCGGAAGCCCGCCGAATACACGAATGACTACCACAATCAGCGAGATCCCGAATCCGAAAATCCACATGCCCCGTCTTGTGACCGGTGAAGACACCCAGTCGGTGGCCATAAAAAGGGCGCCCAGAAGAAAACCGCCGCCCAGCAGATGATACAGGGGAGAGGGGTAATCCTGTACATTTACCCGCCAGACGAGAGATCCGAAAAACAGGATCCCGATCGTCATGGCCGCCGGAATGCGCCAGTTCACGATCCTGACAGCCATCAGGAAAATGCCGCCCGCAAGCAGGGCAAGCGCTGAAGTTTCTCCCAGTGATCCCCCGGTGTTCCCGAAGAACATTGGGGCGAGGGGGGATGTGACGGCATCGAATTTCAACGCGCCCAGGGGCGTGGCAGATGTGACCGTATCCACGAGATTCGGATTTTTCCACGTTGTCATTTCGACCGGGAAGGCGGCCTGAAGAAAGGCGCGGCCTACAAGGGCCGGATTGAAGATGTTATATCCCAATCCGCCGAAGATATGTTTTCCTATTGCGACGGCTACCACTACGCCGATTCCGGTGGAGACCGGGCTGAAATCAGGCGGCAGGGTCAGGGCGAGCAGCCACCCGGTTAATACGGCACTGCCATCTCCGACGGTGACGGGCTGTTTCCGCAGTTTCTGGATGAGGGCTTCGGTCCCGACGGCGCATAGGATGCCCGTCAGCAGAATGTCGATTTGAGTCCATCCGAAAAAAATCAGGGCTGCGGCGGTCGTGGGTAGCAGGGCGGCGCTTACCATCCACATTGCCTTTTGAGTAGACCAATTGTTATGAAGGTGGGGGGAAGTGGTCAACTCCAACCTGTTTTTTGTTTGGGGCGTTTCGGTTATTTCGTCGGACATAGGTTTTGGTCTTTTAATCAATGACGGTTTCGCTGCATGCGCAGGACAGCCTTTTTGCCAAGACGCATCCATTGGACCAGGGGGATCCGGGCCGGGCATTCATAAGCGCAGGTGCCGCATTCCATGCAGGCTGTGATGTGCAGTATCTCGGCGTCTTCGAATCGACCCAGCCGGCTCAATCTGGCCAGGCGTGTGGGAAGCAGGTTCAGGGCGCAGACGTCAACACATCGCCCGCATTTCAAACAGGCGGTTTCCTTCCCTCCCGCGATTTCCTCTTTCGTCAAAACGAGAATACCGGAAGTCGCCTTGACAATTGGAACTTTGATCGAATGCTGGGATGTGCCCATCATGGGCCCGCCGACAATTATTCTTGCGGCGGTTTTATGGATGCCGCCACAGAAATCGATCACATCTTTCACCGGCGTTCCGACCGGGACGATAAGATTTCTAGGAATTCTGATTCCCCTGCCGGAGACCGTCAGGACAGCCGTGATGGCCGGCTCTCCCTTGATGACTGCGTCATGGACGGCAATAGCGGTGCCTGTGTTCAGCACCACGGCTCCAACGTCCATTGGAAGTTTGCCCCGGGGGACTTCACGGTTCAGGACCGCTTTGATAAGAATCTTTTCTCCGCCTTGCGGATACTTTGTTCTTAAGGTGGTAATTTCAATGTCTGCGTCGTCCTTTGTTTTTTCCCGTAGCTTCCGGATGGCTTCGGGTTTGTTGTCCTCAATCCCGATGCAACACTTCCGGAGTCTCAGGATTTTCATAATTATTCGAATGCCGCTGATCAGGCAGGATGTGCGGTCCATCATCAGGCGGTAGTCTCGTGTCAGATAGGGTTCGCATTCACAGGCGTTAATAATAAGGCTGTCGATTGTCTTTTCTTTCGGAGGTGAGAGCTTTACATAAGTCGGAAAGGCGGCGCCACCCTGTCCCACAACGCCTGCCAGTTTTATACGCTCTAAAAGCTCTTCGATAGAGGCTTTAAAGGGATCGATTGGCTGAAGGAAATCTTTTTCCTGTTGGGCGGAGGGATCGATAAGGACAACATCCTGCAGGGAGCCGTCGCCGGAATGTTCCCGACCGATTCCGGTTATACTTCCGGTGACGGGGCTGTGAACCGGAGTCGAAATATACCCGTCGGCTTCGGCTATCAGGGTGCCCGTTTTGACGTTAGTGCCTTTTCTTGCCAGTATTTTTGCGGGTTTGCCCAGGCACTGCGAAAGAGGGACGGTTATGCGGTCGGGAATCGGCATGACTTCGAGTGCCAGGTGTTCGGTCAGTTCCTTGAATTCCGCGGGATGGACGCCCCCGCTGGCGAAAGTCTTTTTAGCCATTCTCAACTCGCAACCATGCCCTTGTATATTATCATAGCTAATGAAAGAATATAATAAATTAAGCATCGCTTATATATAAACAAATATTTCCAACGGATTGAGGTACTTTCCTGGAAGAGCATTTTTAACAAGTATCCGTCTTGATTGCCAGATTCCATGGTTCTGTTGTAAAATTCCGCTTCTCATTTTTACATGCATTATCGCAGATTTTCCCTCCGCAATGGCGCAATTAAAAAGCGAATGCGCCACCGCGGATACAAGGCGAGAATTCAGGTTCATCCAAATCCCGGGAGAACAAACATGACACACAGCCGTTTATTCCGTTTCGTAATGCCGCCCGCAGTTTTAATCTTTATAGTCCTTTACGGTTGCGGTGCCAAATTTCAGGGGCCGCCATATATGAATCCTGATCTGTCTGTTAAGGAACGGGCGGACGATCTTGTCGGACGCATGACACTCGAAGAAAAAATAGCACAGACACTCAATAATGCGCCGGCAATAGAACGGTTGGGCATCCCGGCGTATGAATGGTGGAATGAAGCGTTGCACGGAGTCGCCCGCGCGGGCGTGGCAACGGTGTTTCCTCAGGCCATCGGCCTAGCCGCCATGTGGGACGAAGATCACCTGTACAAGGTCGCAACCGCTATATCAGACGAAGCACGGGCGAAACATCATGAATACGTAAGGCAGGAGCAACGGTTGCGCTACCAGGGCCTGACTTTCTGGTCGCCCAATATCAATATCTTCCGGGATCCCCGCTGGGGAAGGGGTATGGAGACCTATGGTGAGGATCCTTTTCTTACCGGCAGAATGGGTGTCGCTTTCATTAAGGGACTGCAGGGCGATGATCCGAAATACTACAAGGTGATCGCCACTTCCAAGCATTTTGCCGTTCACAGCGGTCCCGAGCCGGAGCGCCATGTTTTTGATGCCCAGGCAAGCGACAGGGACCTTTACGAAACCTATCTGCCGCATTTCCGAACCACCGTCCTGGAGGGGAAGGTCTATTCGATTATGGGCGCCTACAACCGTTTCCGGGGAGAATCGGCCAGCGCGCACCCGTTTCTCCTTCAGGACCTGCTGCGTGACAAGTGGAAGTTCGGAGGTTATATCGTTTCAGATTGCGGCGCGATTCGGGACATATATCAAAATCATAAGATTGTCGAAACAGCAGAGGAGGCTTCCGCCCTAGGCATAAAAAGGGGCTGCGACCTGAATTGCGGCAACACTTACCAGTCCCTCAAGGGCGCCATTGAACAGGGGCTTTTGACGGAAGAAGAACTGGATGTATCGGTGAAAAGGCTTTTTACCGCCCGGATGAAGCTGGGAATGTTCGATCCGCCGGAAAGGGTGAAATGGACGCAGATTCCCTATTCCGTGAACGACTCCCCAGAAAATTCCCGGCTTGCCGAAGAAACCACAAGAAAGTCTATGGTTCTTCTGAAGAATGAACGCGGGACGCTTCCCCTCAGCAAAGATGTCGGCACCATTGCCGTTATCGGTCCCAATGCCGACGATGTCGAGGTGCTCCTGGGCAACTACAACGGCACGCCTTCCCATCCGGTTACGCCGCTCGCCGGCATCAGGGAAAAAGTGGGTTCCTCGGCGGAAGTTCTTTACGCCCGCGGCTCCGATATAGCGGAAGGGGTTCCGTTTTACCAGCCTGTACCCGATGAAGCCCTGTCGACCGATGCTTACGGCGGGACTCGGAGCGGCGTTACACTCGATTTTTTCGACAACCTCAACTTTGAAGGAGATCCGGTTCTGACGGAAGTCCAACCCAATATCAGGATTGAGTGGGGCAACGATGCGCCCTATCCCGAGCTGACGGATAATCAATTTTCAGTTCGCTGGTCCGGATTTGTCACGGTGCCCTTCACGGGCGATTATAGTTTCAGAGCCTCCGGGGGATACGGACGTTTGCTTCTGGACGGCAAGCCGCACGGCGGGAGATTTGGAATGGCGCCGCAGTTCGTCAACCTGGTGGGGGAAAAGCCGTACCCGATTACGGTGGAAATCGCCGACCGGTTCGGCACCATGAACATCGAGCTGCAATGGTCCGAAAAAGGCCGGGACTATACTGCGGAGGCGGTTGTTGCGGCACGGAAGGCGGATGTGGCCCTGCTGTTTCTGGGGCTGTCCCCGCGTCTTGAGGGGGAGGAAATGCCTGTCCGGGTGGACGGTTTTTCCGGAGGCGACCGGGTATCCATCGACCTGCCGAAGGTTCAGGAGAATCTCATGAAAGCCGTCGTGGCGACTGGTACCCCCACCGTCCTTGTTCTGCTCAACGGAAGCGCTGTTGCAGTAAACTGGGCTGATGCGAACATACCTGCTATTTTGGAAGCCTGGTATCCCGGACAGGCCGCGGGGACGGCCATTGCCGATGTACTGTTCGGCGACTGCAATCCTGCCGGCCGGCTTCCGGTCACCTTTTACAGGTCGCTGGACGGAATGCTTCCGTTCGACGACTATTCCATGAGGGAGCGCACCTACAAATACTTCACCGGGGATCCCCTCTACCCGTTCGGGCACGGCCTCAGCTATACGACATTCGAATACAGAAACCTTACGGTTCCCGAATCCGTGTACGCCGGAGAGCCGGTTGGCTTGTCTGTTACGGTGACCAATACGGGAAAAAGGGCGGGGGATGAAGTGGTCCAGGTGTATATTGCCGACCGCGAAGCTTCGGTTCCGGTACCGATCCGCAAACTTGTCGGTTTCAGAAGGATCAGCCTGGAGGCGGGGGCGTCGCAGACCGTTTCGTTTAAGATCGATCCCCGCGATATGTCGCTCATCACCGACGACACGCGCCGTCTGATTGAGCCGGGGGAGTTTGAACTGTCGGTCGGAGGCAAGCAGCCGGGATTTTCAGGCACCGCCGACGCGGCGACGACGCAGACAGTGACAGGCAGTTTCACCGTGGAGGGCGAGCCCCTGGAAATGGAGCTTTGATGACAAACACGTTGTGTGCGGCAGCAAGCAGCTGCGCTTCAAAGCAGCTCTGTTTTACGA
>DKBB01000272.1 GCA_002451015.1 Acidobacteria bacterium UBA6911 | reverse complement strand
GTGTGAAGGCGATCCGCGGGAGTTTTTCATTTCTCTGCTTGGGCGATTTCTCGTCGGCTGTCCGGGGCCGGGTCAATGCAGCGACAATGTTTTCCATCGCTGCTGCAACCCCGGCCTCTATTTCCGATTTCTCATTGGTTTCACAAGGTANNGAACTTTGTGCAGGACCCTCAATCGCCCACCGCCAGGATGACCGCATCAACACCTTTCGCCCAGGCGATGAATTGCTCCCGATTTTCCGTTTCAGTCTCGACAACATTGGCTCCGCGGGAATCGAAGAAGCTGGTTTCACAATCGCGAAACATTCCCTTCAGTCGCTTTTCCACTTCTTCAACGATCGGCCGGGAGGCGCGCTTGAAGTTCGCGAACAAACCGATTTTCTTACCCACAAGTGTATTCAGCCGTGGGGAGATCCCCCGGGGGGTTATCGGATCCACTTCCGCCCACGGGCTGAGAACCCTGAATTGAGGATCCGCCGTATTCCCGGCGGACTGCGCACCTGAAGGACCCTGTCCCGCCATAACGACAGAAGCTCCTAGGAGCAATGTGATAAAAATTTTTCTCATACTGCCCTCTCCTTCTTGTCCTGCGGTTCTTTGTACGGGCTGGGAAAAGAAGCGCCGGTCTTCAATCCTCTTCCCTTTCGCATCCGCTCCGCTTCCGACCGGATGTATTATTAAAACTTCATTGGAACAAGACTAGCATTGATTGCCGATCATTGGGAAAGGATTTCCCTTCTCCTTACCCACCCCGTCCGCATATAATAAGCCCCAGTTTCATCAGGATTTACAGAGCAAAAACAGCATGTAACCAGGCCTCTGTCTGGAGGGATACATGCCCGAGATCAGGCTTCGCCCTATCCAAAGCAGAGCTTCGGCCTGGCTGCCCCTGACAAGTCAGGATTGAAAAACCGTTGCCGATGGAGTGACCCGAAACAATCAATCTATGGAGGATTGAAACAATGAAAAATTTGAGGATTGCAATCTTAACAACATTTGTTTTGGTGAGTATTGCTGTTGCCGCAACGACTGCTGCAGACGATCCGCTGAGCGGCACATGGACGGGCGACTGGGGACCGAGTGCGCGAGACCGCAACCAGGTCACGGTCGAGCTCAAATGGGACGGCAAAGCTCTTACCGGAAACGTGAATCCCGGCCCGAATGCCGTCGAGATTAAAAATGCCACATTCGATCCCCAAAGCGGCGCTATCCACATGGAGGCTGACGCCACGAGCCGCAGAGGTTCTCAGATTCACTATATGATCGACGGGAAAGTCGAAGGGGATACTATGACAGGCAGCTGGAGCCACGACAACCGCGAGGGTGACTTCAAAATCACAAAAAAATAGGCTGCAAATTTGGTGTCAGGCTAGATTGGCGCCAATTTTTAAAATAGCTGAGAACATTAGAGTTATCTGCCATTGTAATTAGTTTCAATCTAGCCTGACACCATACAATGGAGAGTTCACTGAAGCCTGTTCCAGACCTTCTCGAATTCAGCCGCGAGGACCCTGTGGCCGGCGTTCGTCGGATGGATCTCGAAATCGAACGGACCGCTGAAACCGTTGCGTTTTTCAATCAGCAGCAGGCCCTTCTGCCCCTCCATAGCCGACAGTGTGTCGACATAACCAACTCTGGCGGTGCTTCCGGTTTTGTCAATATCAGCCTGGATCTGCACGATACGGTCTTGCATACTGGCATCGAACGAATCCAGAGCAAGACTGAGCAGGAAGTCAATTTCCGGATACGGATGATTGAACCTGTAGTAGTTGGACACAAGAACGGTGATGCCCGGGATGCCTTCGATCGCACAGTAATCCGGAAGGAACGGATTCCCGAATACGAGCGAACGTATAATCACTTCAACATGACCGGCAATCTGGTCCGCCACATACGGAATTGCTCGAGGATCAAATTGCGGGCTGGACATGTACACGAGGAAATCGTTGGCTCCCACGGTAAGAGTGATGACGGAAGGAGCGACGGCTATACGGGGCGGCTGCACGCAGAGAGCCTGCGGCACCTGCAGGGCCAGGACTTCTTCGCTGGTCACCCCCTTGATGGCGATATTGGCGAAGTCTAAAGCCTGTTTACGGCCGAACACCCCCTCGCTGTAAAGCCGGTATACGAAACCCTGCGTAACCGGAAGTGCGCCTTCCCCGGCGGCCACGCTGTCTCCCAGCGACAGGTAGTAGCCCGTTTTCTGAAAATTGATTTGCGCTGACGCTGTTCCTGAAGCGAGAATGAAAACAGCCACCAACAGCACTGTAGAAACTCTGATGATCGAATGCATAATTGTCTCCTTTTTATTAGAGGGTCCGCATCGCTCCTACAAAGCCAAAGCTGCGACTTTTATGTAAAAGCGTGTCGACCCGGTTTTGATACAGCGTTGTTTTATAAAAGCCCGACCGGTTGTTTCTGTTCGCTCCGAAGGGGAACAGCGACCGTTTCCCCGGAGCCGGAACGTTTGAAATGCCGGATGCCGGAACGAAACAGATTCCGCGACAACCGGCGGGATTGAACCTCCTTTTCAGAAGACCCTCCCGGGACAATAAGGCGCACAGTCCGGGGCAGGATTTCGATCTGGAAATCCCGCCCTCGGGATAGGATTTCACCGTCACCGAAAAAAGGAACGATTCTGTCCGTCAGGATGCGTGTATGGCAAAGACGGCTCTGTACAAATCGCGGCCTGAATGCTTCTTTACCGAGCACCGCCTGAAGCACAATCCCCAGTTCCCGGAAAGGATTTGCAGGATCGGGAATGACACAAAGATCAAAAAAACCGTCATCATGGACCGCCCCAGGAGAAACGGAGAAAAGCGCTCCAAAGCGTGCCTGGTTGCTGACAACGACCGCCATCGCACAGCCACTCCATCCGCAATGGCCGTTGCGGATCCGGACTTCTACAGGATGGCTCCGACCCAGCGCACCAAGCGCATCCAGGAAATACGCGGCCCTCCGAAATCCATCAGCGGACAGCCGGGTTTCTTTATTATTAAAACGGTTGTGTCGGATCGCTACCGATGACGGGAGACCCAGGCCGCCACAGGTTGCAAACGGTTTTCCATTGACCGCAACCAGGTCTATGGTGCGCGTGTGATCGGCCCGTATCACATCACAGCATTCTTTCAGGCTTCGCTTAAGTCCGATCGCTCGGGCCAGGTCGTTTGCCGTGCCGAAAGGAAGGATCCCGATTGGAATATCGTATCGGACCGCCGCAGCGAGCAGTCGTTGCACGGTTCCGTCACCACCCACCGCGATCAGCCTGACTCCCTCCGAACCATAAGCGCGGCAAAGAAGATCGATCAACCGGTCCGGCGGATCGAGAAGAAGTACATTCCGCTGTGCGTGGAAACGTGCGTGGAGCAGCCGCTCTATGGATCCAACCCGAACAGCACCGGCCCGGCTACTGAAAGCGAAAATGTAGCGCATAAACCATTCTCCCGATTGGAAACAAGCCTCAATAAACCCGGCGAAATCCCGGCTGAATCATCCTCAATGCCAGAAGGACCGGCGCGACACCTAGCTGAGCGATCACAATGATCAGGGGGGTCCAGTAGAAAATGCCGGGAGCATCCTGCAGCCATAGCAGGGCCGGAGCCATGGCTGCGAAGCTGACGTAGTTGGTCAGCGATTCAAAACCCGGCTTCCAGTGAGTGGTGACCAGACTTGTGATCGGGTACGGGATCGGTAACCAGCAGAGAAGAACCAGCACGCTCGCATAGATCGTGGCCCATACTTCCGGAAGCCCAAGCAGCCAGAAAAGCAGGACAGAAAAGAATATAGGAGGTGCCCCCCGACTGAAGCCTTCTTCAAGGATGCGCTCCTTCATGGAATATTTGAGGCTGCAGGTTACGGCAGCCGCCAGCAGCAGGGGACGTCCCCAGCCATCCAGGAACACACCGGCCCACCAGCAGAAGAGCATGGGCACGAAGGTCAAACCGACGACATCCGTAATCAGGTCCAGGGTTTTCCCCGAGATTGCGGGCAAACGTTGTCCAACCTTGTAGCGGCGCGCCAGAGTGCCGTCTGTGTGATCGACCACGAGCACCAGAAGCAGCCAGCGGGCGGCGGTGTCGAAGTTCCCCAGAAGAATATGCTGCGCCGCCAGCATGGCAAATCCCAGACCGGCCAGTGTCCAGAGGTGAATCAAGAATTGCCAACACAGAAAGATCTTCATTGCCCCTCCCTCCATTCAGAGCTGTTCGTCTTCAGGACGGTAGCCACCTCAAAGTTCGAGTAAACCCAGGACCGGTCCCCGGCAAGCAGGCGACCGGCCAGCTCGCTTTCCGAACGGAACAGAGAGGAAAGAGCCGACGGTGTCCGACGCCGAACGAGCAGATTCCGGTAACAGAGGCGCGCATCGGGCCGCGCCACACGGTGCGTCTGACGCAGACACGTCTCGAATAAATCGGAAGGCATCCATTCGAAAATGTTCGAGTAGGCGAATGCGTCGATGGAGCCTTCAGGCATTCGGGCAAGGAACGCACCAAGTTCCATGGTTTTGACTTCGATGGCATCGACCGCGGATTGTAGCGTTTGAAAGTTTTCAGCCAGCAGGTAAGGGGGCATTGTTTCCTCGTCCAGATAGCCCCCAAGGCAAATTTGAGCAGTGAAATAATTCTCTCGAGGCGGCAAGTCCACCAGGGCATGCCGGGTCAGGCCGAGAAAGTGGTCTCCGAAGCTTTCGATGCCTTCCACATAAGTGAAGAAACTGCGATCGAGCCCCATGGCTCCCAATACGGGGCGTGAAAAGAAAAGGCGGAAGCAGAGCCGCCAGAGGCGCGTATTCCAATGATCCTCGTAGAATCGCCGCCGATCTTCCAGGGAACGGGGCTCAAACAGCTGTCGGACCTTCCGGCGTCCCTCGATTAGGTTCAGGAGGCGGCGGAATAGATCCAGGTACTTTTCGTAACGCCCCGTTCGCGATATGCCCTCTTCAATGAGATCCCGGTGCGCGTCCCAGTAGGCCGCTGCTTCGGGAGGCAGCGCTGCGCGACACCGCATATAGAGACGGCTGCGCCGTTCGGAAGGGCGGATTCCGAGGAATTCGAGATACTCGGGGTGGGTCAGACACTTCGCTCCGGCAATCTTCAGATGGAGCAGGCTGCTCTGGGCGGCATTCAAATCGACAGCGAAAATCCGGTCCGGTCGAAAAAGTGCCAGCGACAGGGCCGTACAGCCTCCCGAGGTCACAACCAGCGCTGATTTACCGGGCTTCAAACGGAGCGATTCGGCATCCATGCGGGGATCCTCCCAGCATTGCGCGAATATCAGCCGATCAAAGACCGGGCGTTCCAGGATCGGAGCGAGGCTTCTTTCTTTCTTTTCGTCCGGAAAACCCTCAACCCCCAATGCACCGGTTTCCGGCTCAACTTCAACGAACATCGAACCTTTAGTTGCTGCAAGTCGATTCATCATAGGACACTCCTTTCATCGGGAGTTCCGGCCAGGAATGAAATCGGTATTGGTCGATCCCGCCTTGCCCTCCCCACGCCGTTCGTTGACAAAAACCAAACAGACGGTCCAGATAGTCCGTAATACGGGGACATCGAAGGCCCGTCCCTCGAAGGGCGGTACGGGTCGCCGAATCGTCGAATTGTTTGTAATCAGTCAGGTATTCAAAAAAGACACGCAGCCTGGAGTCGGCGTGCGCACGGGGAGGGATAAACCGGAGAGGTTCCCTGCTTCGATCGAAATAGCGGATCGCACGGTCAAGGAACTCGCGGGCCGTGATCGTGCCTCCCCGACCGGCGACAAGCTGGTAGCAGAACCCTGTGGAGCGATGCCGGTCCAGGAGTTCCGCGACGGCGTCTGCGACATAATTCACAGGGACGAGATCGAGCGGTGTCCGCGGATCTCCCGGCACGCGACGCAATTCTCCCTCAGCGACAAGGCGAAGCGGCCAATAGATGGATGAGAAATTGCGCGTATACCCCGTGCGCGAATCGCCGACGATAATGCTCGGCCGGAAAACAGTGACCGGCAGAATGGATTTATAAGAACGTACCAGAATTTCCGCTTCGAATTTGGACTGTTCATACCCATTGCGGAATTTCTGTCCGCACTGAAGCTCCCCCTCCAGAATGCAGCCTATGCGGTTCCCTGCAACGAAGGCCGTACTGATCCATGCCAGCGACTCGAGTCGCCTGCATGACAGCGCCAGTCGCAGAATTTCCCGCGCGCCTGCGAGGTTCGTCCGCCGGGCTTCCTGCAGGGACGCATTCAGATTAATGGAAGCAGCAGAATGTACGATCCGCGTGACCCGGCCGGCAAGATTCCGTATTTCATCCGGATCCAGTCCCATCCATGGAAGGGAGATGTCCCCCCAAAGCGGTCGAATACGCTTTCGATACGAATCCGGCCAGGGCAGTCCGGGGGAGTTGTACAATGAGTGGAAGCGCTTGCGCGCCTCCGCTCTGCTGCGAGCGCGAATCAGGATGTAAATCGGCTCATCCCCGCCGCGTGCGAGAAAGCGCGCGACCAGTTCGCATCCCAGGAAACCGGTCCCTCCGGTCAGGAAAATTCCTCCCGGCGCACTCCTGCGGCTTTCATCTCCGTGCACATAGGAAAATAAAGGGGATTCCGGCTTATCCGCACGTTTCACAGCCGCGCACGACGCTTTTATATTGGGGGGCATCATTTTGGTCTCCGGTATTGCCGGGATTTTCAAACATCCAGCGGGATTTATCCATGCACAGACCGCTAACTGTTCCGCAATTTCGTATCTCCGTCTAAACTGCTGAAAATGTTGAAATAAAGAACTTGTTTTCTCCTGAGTCGTGCTAGAATTCGCACAACAGGAGATCCTATGACAACTCGGAGGAAGCCCGGACGCCCGATCCGGTTCGGTGTATTCGAACTCGACCTTCGCGCAGGAGAACTGCGGAAATACGGGGTCAAGCTGAAACTGCAGGACAAACCGCTCGCCCTTCTCTCGATACTTCTTGAGCGTCCCGGTGAAGTGGTCACACGCGAAGAATTGCGTGAAAGGCTTTGGTCTGCCGACACATTCGTGGACTTCGACCACAGCCTCAGCATCGCCGTCCACAAGCTCCGGGCTATACTTGGGGACAACGCGGACAATCCGCGTTTCATCGAAACGCTCGCTCGCAGGGGGTACCGCTTCGTGGCTCCCGCCCACACACCCACATTTACAGATGATCTCCCCCGACGCATGATTGCGGTACTTCCGTTCGCAAATCTGGGAGGCGATCCGGAACAGGAATATTTCGCAGACGGACTTACCGAGGAAATGATCACTCAACTGGGACGCCTGAATCCACAAAGGCTTGGAGTGATTGCCCGAGCTTCAGCCATGGCTTATCGCCAGTCGGAAAAGTCCGTCTCGGAAATCGGTTACGAGCTTGGCGTGGAGTACATTTTGGAAGGGAGCGTTCGGCGCTCCAATAGCCGAATTCGGATTCTGGCGCAACTGGTTCATGTCGAAGACCAGGCCCAGGTCTGGGCGGAAGCCTTTGACCGCGATATGGAAGATATTTTTGCCATCCAGACAGACGTGGCCGAGAGGATAGCCAGATCGTTGATGGTCGAACTTCTGCCTGAGGCGCAGGCCCTCATTGCCCGGTCGGCAACCAGAAGCTCCGAGGCCTACGAACTATATCTGCACGGCCGCCATTACTCAAGCCGACGCGGGGAAGACTATTTTGCCCGAGCCCTGGAGTATTACAGCCGCTGTATTGAGAAGGATCCCCAATACGCGCTCGCTTACAGCGGCATTGCCGACGCCTACAGCCTGATCGGATTCTACGGAGGGCTGCTGCCCAAACAGGCATACGGCAATGCTAAAAAGAACGCCCTCATAGCTCTGGAAATCGACAATGAGCTGGCGGAGCCTCACACTTCGCTTGCCTTCCCGACACTGATGTACGATTGGAACTGGCCTGCGGCCGAGAAGGAGCACCGCCGAGCGATCGAGTTGAACTCAAATTGCGTGCTCGCGTGGGACTGGTACGGCCTGAACCTCATGCAGATCGGCCGGTTCAACGAATCGCTTTCCGCACTGAAACAAGCTCACGAGCTGGACCCTGTTTCGGTGTTCGTGCTGTCCCATCAGGGTTGGCTGCACTACTATTGCCGACAGTACGACCGTGCGATCACAGCCCTACGCCACGCCCTGGAGCTGGATCATACATTTGCACTGGCAAGCTGGTTTCTTGTTCAGTCCTATCTGCAGGCGGGTGAACTGCACAATGCTGCGGAAGAAATTGAAAAAAGCATTCGTCTTTCGGGAATCCATCCGGCGGCTCTCGCTCTGCAGAGTGTGGCATACTATGCCCTTGGCAGACACAGGGACGCCCTCGCCATGCTGGACAAGATTCAGGGACTGGCCGAAAAGCGCCGTGTTGAGCCCTATTTCATGGCGTATGCAATTGCGCCTCATGGAGATAATGACGCAACCTTCTCCTGGCTCGAGCGCGCTTATGAGGACAGGTCCGGATGGCTGCTGTTTCTACCGATCGACCCAGGGTTCGACGCCCTGCGCACCGATCATCGTCTCATCGACCTGATGCAGCGCAGCAATCCTTTCCGCATAGCTCAGATTCCGAATGATGGCACGCGCTAGCGTAGTGTCTCAGGCTAAGGTAAAAAAGCTTTGGCGTGCGGCAGCAGGCTGCTTGCACGCCAAGGATGTCTTTTCTATCGAGAATTTACCTGACAGCCCGGATGGGCAGCAATTTCAAAGCAGTGTTTATTGGAGCAATGAACATCTGGTCCAGGTTGGAATCCAGTTCTGATTCAAAAACACAAGCCCGGCTCGAATTACTCGCCGGAAGGACGCACACACAATGCACGGCCCGCACTGCCGCAGCCGCCCCTGGTGGGGGACATACTCGAGCCGCCATTGAAGAAATTGAGGCTCCAGGCATCGCCGGATCTGTTCTTGGATCCGCTCCAAACGGACGCGGCTCCCAGTTCTATCGGGCCTCTGGCCTTGTATTGCTTCGAAAGACTTCTGTCATATAAAGTTTTCAGTTCATCCAGTGACGGCAACCGCCAATCCGTATAACCTCCCAGTTCCAGGTTCTCGCAGTAACTGTCGGCCTGGTCCCAACTCATATCGGAGCCGTTGTCCTTGACGGACCAGAGCAGCCCGTTCTCGTTGTCCTCCCAGGTCCCGGCGGAGTCCTGGCTTATCGCCACCTGGATGCCGGCATAAAGGAGAGTCATCATAATCAGGGATATTGCCAAACGATTGAATAATTTTCTTAAAAACATAAAACCAATCCTCGGGAAAAAGGTAACCATACGGATACTGCCTGTTCCAACCAGCAGATTATAGAATAATTGTCAAAAAACCCCCACACCTTAATTTCAAGGGCCAGTTTGAGTCCGGATTCAGTCACGGATCGGGATTATCCTTTTTCATATCTATCTCATCAGAATATAATAAGTTCGCGTTTCCATCAGGTACAATTGGTGCCGGGCGGAATTTGCACCAATTACCGCAACAGCGTACCTGTAAAGGCAGCTTATTGGAATAATTGGTGCCATTGCAGCGGGCACCCAAAATTGGGCCGCATGCGTATATCTATAAGGAAATTCTTTTTATATTCAATCTTGGCCCTATCGACAGGTTTTTTTGTTATTGCCCCACACGCAGTCTGCGAGCAATTGAAGGCCGCCGCCCTTTTCCCTCAGGATAAGGCAACGAATGTAAACCCGGACACTCTGCTCAAGCTCACTTTCCCAAGCACTCCTGCAAAGGGCGATTCCGGACAGATTCGTATTTATGACGCGGCAGACGACCGGTTGGTTGATGTACTCGATTTGAGCATCCCGCCAGGACCGACGGCGCCCACGCCATCTCCAAATGCCGACTATGCACCGGTTCCTTACAGATATGTTTCCGGGCACTTCACCAATGCCAATACAAAAGCGGGAACCCCTTCCGGCACGGCGCTTCAAACGCCGGACACCTATCAGTTGACCATCATCGGGGGCTTTACAGACGCGTTCCACTTTTACCCGGTAATCATTCACGACAATACGGCGAATATTTTTCCTCACAACAATCTTCTGGAGTACGACAAGACGTACTATGTACAGATAGATCCCGGCGTATTAACCCTTAGAGACGGAGGATTCGAGGGAATTTCGGGCAAAAATGGCTGGCGTTTCACGACCAGAAAAGAGCCGCCTCCAGCGGGATCGGACAGGCTCCTGGTCAGCCCGGACGGAAGGGGAGACTTCAATACCGTTCAGGGCGCCATTGATTTTATTCCCGATTTTAATCCCAAACGGGTCACGGTTTACATCCGGAACGGGATGTATGAAGAAATCGTTTATTTCCGCAACAAAACCAACATCACATTCCTGGGACAGGAACGGGACAAAACAGTCGTTTTCTATGCCAACAACGAAATTTTCAATCCGCATCCCCTGAATGTCAAAACCAACGAAGTGCCGGGAACTTTCCCTTCCCGAAGGGCCGCGTTTGCGGCCGACAATTCCAGAGGCATTCATCTTGTAAACCTCACCGTAAAGAACACATCCTACGGACAGGCGGAAGGATTGCTGCTCAACGGCGAAGAATTC
>DKBB01000120.1 GCA_002451015.1 Acidobacteria bacterium UBA6911 | reverse complement strand
GACTTCAAAACTGCCTTGCGGCAATATAAGTACAAATGACTGACCGCTGTACCTGCATGCGATATCGCCTTTCCGGATATTAGCCCGCAGCAGGGTTCCAACATTGTGCAGGAGGGAATCGCCCGCATCAATTCCGTGCTTTTCAGTGAATCCCTGGAAATTATCGATAGCCAGCATGATAATTGTAAGCGAGTGCTGACTGCGGACGGCACGGCGAATTTCCAGCTCCAGGGCTTCTTCCATAAAGCTGCGGTTGAACAGCCCGGTCAGTTGGTCCCGGATGGACTGATTCCGCAGCGTTTCATGCAGTCTCAGATTGGATAGTGCCATGGCGACATGTTCCGCCATAGCCATGGCGATTTTTTGCTTGGCTTCCGGCAGTTGCATATCATCGGGTTGTGTCAGATGCAGAATGCCTATAGCTTCGCTCTGCGCCATCATGGGAACGCACAGGTACCCGCTCGGTGCGGGTTTTTGAAGGTGTTTGCAAAGCAGCCCTGTTCGAGTGTTCTCGACGCAATGGATTCTTCCTCTACGCAGTGCCCAGCATTCGTCGGGTGTGAAGGTAAGCTCCATTCCCTTGCTGTCTCCCCATTCCGCCACGGATTCAACAATATTGCGCAAGGGACCGATGACGTACAAGGCTCCTCCCTGAACCGGAAAGATTTCCTGTGCGACTTTTACAATGACCTCGTAGACTTCTTTCGTGTTCATGCAGGCCCGCAGGATGTCTCCCATCTCGCTAAGCAATGTCATCTCGTGCGTACGTTGCTCCAGTTCGTGGACCCAGTCTTCAAGTTTCTGATTCGCTTCTTTTAAGGTTTTCTCCCATTTTTTGCGTTCGGTTATGTCCCTTGCAATTCCCTGGATGCCAATGGCCCTGCCTTCGCGGAAAATGAGGCGGTTGCTGACTTCCAGCATAGCCCGGCTGCCGTCTTTGGCGACGATCTGGAGTTCCTGGGTGCTTGGAGCCTGTTCTGTCAACTGCCGATGCAACATTATCCGGGCGGTTTCCTGGAATTCCGGGGCAACAAACTGGTGAAAGCGCATCTGGTATGCTTCCGACCGCGTATAGCCCAGGATCCTCTCTGCTGCTTTGTTGATTGAGGTGATTTTTCCGGANNGTTCCGGGAATCGTATAGCGCTTGTCCTTGGATATGACTTTTTCTCCCTTAAGCGCTGCCTCAAAGTGTTCGTTTTCTCCCAGTTCCTTGAGGAAAGGACATGCCGCAAATACATGCCTTCCCAGAGTCTTACTTGCGCTGACTCCCAGGATTCTTTCCATCGCGGGGTTCCATACCGTAAAGAATAATTCTCCGTCAAAAGCAAGAATGCCGTCTACACTGCTGCTTATCAGCCGCTCCAGCAATTGCTTTTCAGACTGCAGGATCGCTTCGCTCTGTTTACGGTCGTTGATATCTTCAATGATAACCAGGCATTGCTCTTTGCCCGGCTCGACTTCCTCGGAGGCGGCAACATGGAATTGTCCCCAGAAGGACTCGCCGTTTTTTCTTAACAGTTGAACGTCCGTTTTTGAAGAGCGTACAACCTTATCGAAGACCTGTTTTATAAGTTGCAGACAGGTCTGGTCCCCCTGGACGATGGTGGAAATTTCCAGAGATTGGATTTCTTGCTGGGAATACCCTAACTGAGTGCAGAATGTTCTGTTTGCCCGGATGATCCGGTATTGGGAGTCAACGATGGCCATTCCGAACGGTCCCTCTTCGTTAAAGCAGAAAGAACGGTCGGATCCCCCGGCTGGGGGCGATTCCCTCTTCCCTTTCAGCAGGGACTCTTTTTCACCCTGCTGAACGAAGCTCTGAATATGGGCAATTTTTTCCCGGAGGGATTCAAGCTCCTGCTCAAGGCTTTTCGATGACTTGATTTCATTATCTTTCATGGCTTACGCTGGCGAAACATCTTTTGTAAATACTACTCGCACCATGTCTTTCCCATAGTCGCGACGCATGGGAATATGCGACGGAATTTAATTCCGTCTTGCTTATTGGTTATCGTAATCATGATTTGAAAACTTTAGTTAAATCAATAGTTTAAATGAAAAGTCGTCCTGTATTAAGTAGCCGCAATCCGGGGATCCTCCCAGTCTCCCTCAGTTTCGTATCCGGGCATGCCGGGCCTGTTTGTCCGGGGTACAGCCACGACGATACGCCTGGTAAGTCTCGGGGAACGGCTGACTCCCATGAAATTTGCGAACAATAAATACGTCGGCATCGGAGACTGTTTCAGGGTCCCGTTGAAAGAACGGGTGTGTTATTGTTAAATGTTGTCCGTTAAGGCTTTCAAGGTCCGTTTTTGCTCCGGNNAATCGGTGTACGTTCTGCCATTCCTTCCAGGATAAAGAGTTCCGGATTAAATCTTTCGAAGAAATAAAAGAAGATATTGATGAGGCAAGTGAAATAGGAACCATCCCGCGCGTCTTTTTAGCGGACGGAGATGCATTGATTATTCCCCAGGCGGATTTGATCCGAATCCTGGATTACCTGAAACTTAAAATTCGGGGACTCGAGAGAGTAGGGATTTATGCCAATGCTGTCGATGTACTCAAAAAGGACGTCGAAGAACTGAAAGAACTGAAATCCCGTGGACTGGGCATTATTTATCTCGGCCTGGAATCGGGGAATCCTGGTGTTCTGAAAAGGATTAAAAAGAATGCGACCGTCGAACAGATGATACGAGCGGCGAAACGCGTGAAAGAAGCCGGGATGCTGCTCTCGATAACCGTCCTGCTTGGAATCGGCGGGGTCGAAATGAGCCGTGAGCATGCGGCCGATACCGGCAAGGTCCTTTCGGAAATGGATCCGGACTTTGTAGGGGCGCTTTCTTTAATGATTGTTCCGGGCACGCCAATCGAAGAGGAAATTAGATCGGGACAGCTGGTTCTTCCCAATCCGTTTGAGTTGATCCAGGAACTCGAGACGATGATAGCGAACTGCCGATTTACCAACTGCTTCTTTGCCTCGAATCATGCATCCAATTATCTGCCCCTGAGAGTTAAAATGCCTGCGGAGAAGGAGCAGGCCCTGGCGTTGATCCGGGAGGTTCTTGAAAAAAAGGACCCTGTCCTGCTCCGACCGGAATACATGCGGGCTTTATAAAAGCTGCTCCGGTTGTTTTNNATTTTTTCGGCCGACTGAAGCGGCTGTTTTGAGTCAGAGGTTGTGAATGGTTGCGAGGATGAAGTTCATTATTGGCGGCATAATAATCGTAGCGGCGCTATTTTGGCTGGGTTTTGTTGGATTTGAGGAAAGCAAGGCTTATTACATCACGGTTGACGAATACCGCTCCATGCAGGAAAGCCTGCAGGGAAAAACAGTGAGACTCGCCGGAGACGTGGTGCCCGGTTCCATCGACAGAAGCAAGCCTCAGATGGAGTTTATAATCGGCAGCGGAGAAAGCCGAATACATGTGCGCTATATCGGAACGGACATTATTCCCGATACGTTTACGGACGACTCTAAAGCTCTGGTGGAAGGTGATATCGGCGCGGATGGAATCTTCCAGGCACGCCATATCGAAGCCAAGTGTGCTTCTAAGTACGAAGCGGAATACAGTGAAAGAACGTCTTCATAATCTACTAATGGAATGATGCATGGCCAATTTTGGTAATTTCTGTCTACTGATCGCGCTTTGCCTTTCCTTATACGCCCTGATTGCAGCTTTACTGGGAATTTCACAGCGGCAGCCCCGAATTGTCCGGAGCGCGGAACACGCGGTCTATGCTGCTACGGGCACCATCACCCTGGCTTTCTTATCCTTGGTGTATCTTTTAGTTACGAATGATTTTACAGTCGCTCATGTTGCCAATACCACCAATCGGGCCCTGCCTGTCTTTTATAAGGTAGCCGCTGTCTGGGGAGCTCACGATGGATCCATGCTGCTGTGGGTTTTCGTCGCTGCGATTTTCAGCGGCCTCGCAATTTTTCAGAACCGTTATCGATACCGGGAAATGATGCCTTACGTATTGGCGGTTCTGATGGTGAACCTGTCCTTTTTTCTTTTCCTGAACCTTTTCCTGTCAAATCCATTCCACCTTCTAATGCAGTTTTCTTCCGACGGTACCTCCCAGCTATTTATTCCCGCCGATGGCCAGGGACTGAACCCGATTCTTCAGCACTGGGCTATGGTCATTCATCCCCCCATACAATACCTGGGATTCATTGGATTTGTCGTTCCATTTGCATTCGCCATCGCCGCGCTCTGCAGTAAACAGCTGGGGGATACCTGGATCCGGACCACTCGCCGATGGACCCTGATGACCTGGATATTTCTCGGAGTCGGCCTGATTTTGGGTGGGAAATGGGCTTATGTTGTTCTCGGCTGGGGCGGTTACTGGGCATGGGATCCCGTCGAAAACTCCTCGTTGATGCCCTGGCTTATCAGTACGGCTTTCCTGCATTCGGTTATTGTTCAGGAGCGGAAAGGGATGTTGAAGGTTTGGAACATCATCCTTGTCACCCTGGCCTATCTCCTGAGTGTTTTCGGGACCTTCCTGACGCGGAGTGGAGTCGTCAGCTCCGTCCATGCCTTCGCCGATTCAAATCTCGGCAAGTTTTTTCTCGTATATATGACGAGTGTGCTTGTCGCAAGCTTGTATCTGGTAGTGGAAAGGCGGGATTACCTGAGAAGCGAACGCAGGCTCGATTCCATACTTTCCCGGGAAAGCGCCTTCCTGTTCAATAACCTGATCCTGGTTGTCGCCTGTTTTTCGATATTCTGGGGGACCATGTTTCCCGTTTTTTCGGAATGGGTTCGCGGTGTAAAAATTACCGTGGGACCTCCTTTCTTCAATAACATCAATATTCCGATCGGACTTCTGCTCCTTTTTCTCACCGGTGTAGGACCTCTCTTCGCCTGGCGCAAGACTTCCGTCAACAGCTTGAGGAAATCTTTTTTCTGGCCCGTTCTCTTTTCGTGTACAACCTGCATCGTACTTTTCGCCGGAGGGATGCGGAATTTCTATACCGTCTGCTGTCTGACGCTGTGTGTTTTTGTCCTGGTTACGATTATGGAAGAATTCATAAAAGGCACCACAATCCGTGTCAGGAAAAAGGGAGAAAATTATTTTGCTGCCTTTATAAATCTTATTCTAAAAAATAAAAGGCGCTATGGCGGGTACATCGTTCATTTCTCTATTGTTTTGATGTTTCTCGGTTTTGCAGGGAACACCTTCAATCGGGAAACAACCCGGCAGGTGGAAAACGGCGGGGAAATTCAGATCGGGGATTATTCCCTTAAAATGACCGGGTACGAAGAGGGGCAGACCGAGAATTACGATTTTGGAAAGGTCGTCCTCGATGTATCCAAAAACGATAAAATCATCCATACCTTAAAACCGGAGCGACGGGTCTTTAAAACCGGATCCGGCCAGTCAACCACAACGGTAGCGCTGCACAGCACCCCGAAGGAAGATCTTTATGTGGTTTTCGCCGGCAGATCTCAGGACGGTTCGACCTTTGAAATCAAGGCATATGTAAATCCTCTGGTTTACTGGATCTGGTTCGGGGCGGCCATGATGATTTTCGGCACGATAATCACTCTTTTACCTAACAAGAAGTCGGAAGTCAGAAGCCTGTAGTAAGAAGTTTATGATGGGGAGTGTATCTTTATTGGTAAATTGTGTAGGGGTTTTGTATTTGTAAATGATGCAAACAAACTTCCAGGGATTCCGGCTTAATTAGTTCTGACTTCTGGTATCTGTTTTTGGAGATGAAATGCTGTTAATTGCATCCTGTGTGGTGCTGACATTAGTGACGGGAATGTTCGTGTTCCGTCCCCTGTTTGGGGAATCGGAAAACAGCCTGGACACCCTTCTGACGGCAGAGACGGAAATGGATCGCCTGATCGATCGGAAGGCCGCCATATACGGCAACCTTAAGGACCTTGTGTTCGAGCACGAAATGGGGCGACTGTCCGATGATGATTTTCGGCGGCTTGAAGCCGGCTACAAGACGGACGCCGCTATGATTCTTCAGAAGCTGGAACAGATGGGAGCAACGGAATCTCTCGAAGCTTCCATCGAAAAAGAGATCGTTTCCAGAAAAAAAGCGCCCCCTGTGGATAATGCCGTTCCGGAAAGTAAAAGGGTGCTCTGTCCCTTCTGTAGTGCGGAAATCATTCCGGGTAAAAGATTCTGTGCCGACTGCGGCCACGAACTGTAAAACAGTCTACAGGCATCAACGTTACATTATATTTTGATCTGTGTATCACGAGAACAGGCATGAAATCAGTATCGGGTAAAGTGAAGGGAAAAAATTATTGTAGAAGTTCCTTGATCCTGCTGTGTCTTTTGATCTCTTCCTCTGCTTCTGCGCAGCAGACCGGAATTGTGGAAGGCCGGGTCGTTAACGGAACAGATCCTTCGATTGTTGCCGGCGGAGTGCCTCTGGAAGTTGTCGCATTAAGTGGGGGAATGAGTATTATCCGTTCCGCGGCTGCAGATTCCAGGGGGGGATTCCGGTTTGAAGGACTTCCGGTCGATCAAATGCTAATTGTCCGGGCTATCTACAAGGATGCCAATTATCATACACAGGTTGTTTTTGACCGTACCGGCCGGGCGTATGTCGAAATAAAGGTTTTTGAAGAGACAAATTCCATGGATGGTATTGGCGTGGAAGAATATCAGATGGTTTTTCAGGCCGCGGGAAACCAGCTGCAGATTCTGGATACGATCCTGATCCATAACGTGACGGTACCGGAAAAAACCTTTATGGATCCTGACGGAAACTTCAGGTTCTCAAAGACACCGGAGATTCTGTCGCTCCCGCAGATGCGTATTACGGCTCCCGGTTCATCCATGCCCGTGATGCAATCAGTGCTGGAGAGTCCCGACGGACAATACTATTACAGTCTCTACCCCCTGCGTCCCGGGAAAACAAAAGTGGAGGCTTTCCAGTTACTGCCCTACGAGAATCGGGACTATACCTATTTTAAGAAATTCTATTATAGGATCCCCTCGATAGAAATCGGGGTAATCCCCATGGATATGGAACTGTCGGGCGTAGGCCTGACGAAAATCCGGACGGATCCCGACGAAAACGTCGCCGTGTACCGGGGGGGGCCGATTGAAGCCGGAACGGAGGTGAAATGGTTTTTTTCCGGGGGCACGCCGCTAGCGGTGCAGGAAGCATCGGTGCCCGAGACGGAACCGGGAATCCGGCCTTTACCCAACGCCGTCGGACGGAATGCTTTGATTATCGGACCGCTATTTTTGATCGGGTTCATCCTGGTTCTCTGGTATGCATACAATCGGTCCGACGAAAATGTTCCGGTAACGCAAGATTTGCAGAAACGGCAGATACGGAAGCACAGGAATGAACTTCTCGATAATCTGGCCGACCTGGATCATCGTTATGAAGCGCATTTACTGGATAAAAAAGAATATCTCCGTCAGCGTGAGAAAGGGAAAGGGTTGCTTCGACGCATCGCTCTCCTCCTGAAAAATGATTAACCCGCATTTCTAAATCTGTAATCAATAGATATGATTGAAGTCCGGAAGCTGGCCAAATACTTCGGCAGATTTTCAGCACTCCGCAATCTGAACCTGACTGTGGCTGAAGGGGATTTCATTTCCCTTTTCGGGAAAAACGGCGCCGGTAAAACCACACTCCTGAGAATACTGGCGGGTCTCTCCCGGCCATCCGCAGGCGATTTGATAATTACACCTTCCCGAAAAAATTCATCCCGTTTCCTCCGCGGGAATATCGGGTACCTGTCCCATGACACGTCCCTTTACATGGACCTGACCGCGCTTGAAAACCTGCGCTTCTATGCGCATCTGATGGATGTTTCCGCGGATACGTCGACGTTGTCACGGAGAATGGATCAGGTTGGCCTGACCGGGCGGGAAAGGGAACCGGTGCGGAATTTTTCACGAGGAATGCAACAGCGGTTGGCGATTGCCAGGGCGTTTCTGCATGATCCCGATATCCTTCTGCTGGACGAACCGTTTACCGGCCTGGACTCTTCGGGCAGCGATTTCTTTAAAAACTATCTGGCGGCGGCTCATGCCGGCGGCAAGACCTGTATTATGGCAATCCACGACGTGCCTCTCGGGTATGAGATTGCGGACAGGCTTGTTGCGCTCGGGGGTGGACGCATTGCCCTGGATGTTCCAAAGACATCCGTAAATTTCGAACAGTTTCAGGAAAAACT
>DKBB01000324.1 GCA_002451015.1 Acidobacteria bacterium UBA6911 | reverse complement strand
GTAGTAGGAAACGAAATACTCCACTGCGTTTTCCGGGAAAAACGTCTTGAATTCCCTGTAAAGCTGGGCTGCGAGCGTCTTGTTGTGTACGAGAACAAGCGTTGGCCTCTGCAAGGCTTCGATCGTTTTGGCCATGGTGAACGTCTTGCCTGATCCCGTGACCCCCAGGAGCACCTGGTGTTTTTCTCCGTCCTCCACACCCCGCACCAGTTTATCTATGGCCGCTGCCTGGTTTCCCCTAGGTTCAAATGGAGACCGAATCCGGAAATCGGAGGAGTTGATAAGGTCTCTCCCGTAGGAAACAGTTGAATATGTCAGATGGTTTTCGGAATCGGATTTTTTCGACATCACAAAATAAGGAGCCGGAGGTCAGAAGCCAGAAGAAAGAACCAACCCCTGGAATCCGTCATTAATATTTAAAACTCGTATATGCCATTACGAAAGAAACGATTATAACGTCTATCGGAACTTCTCTCCAAATCTCATCACAAAACCTGCCCTCCGGTGCCTTCTGGCCCCCGGCTCCCGGCTTCCGGGTCCCGGCTCCCGGCTTCTTAATTGATATTGCCTGTTCCCGCGTGGTTCTGTTCCATGTATATTTGGTAGCTTGATTGGAGATTATCCGTTTTGAGCGACAAAAGTCATATTAGAAATTTTTCCATCATCGCCCACATCGACCACGGCAAATCGACGATTGCGGATCGTCTGCTGGAACGCACCGGCGCCCTCACGCAACGGGAAATGTCGGCCCAGGTACTGGACGCCATGGATCTGGAGCGCGAGCGCGGCATCACGATAAAAGCGCATTCCGTACGGCTGAACTATCGAGCCCAAAACGGCGAGGATTACATCCTGAATCTTATCGATACCCCGGGCCATGTCGATTTCTCTTACGAAGTTTCCAGAAGCCTGGCCGCGTGTGAAGGCGCGCTCCTGGTCGTCGATGCTTCCCAGGGGGTTGAGGCCCAAACACTTGCAAACACTTACCTTGCGCTGGATCACAAACTCGAAGTCGTTCCGGTCATAAACAAAATCGACCTGCCCAGTGCGGACATCCCGCGCATTAAAGACCAGATCGAAAACATTATCGGTCTGGATGCCTCCGACGCAATCCTGGCCAGCGCCAAGGAAGGAAAAGGAACCGAAGAGATACTCGAAGCCATCGTCCACAGGTTGCCTCCACCTGTGGGGGATTATGACCAGTCTCTTAAGGCCCTGATTTTCGACTCGTGGTTCGATTCCTATCGCGGCGTGGTTGTTCTTGTGCGTGTCGTCGACGGGACTCTTCGCAAAGGCATTAAAATAAGGATGGTAAATACGGGCCTGACATTCACCGTAGAACAGGTCGGAGTCATAACACCGAAGTTCCGGGAGGTTGAAACCCTCACAGTCGGAGAGGTGGGATTCGTAATCGCAGGCATCAAGCGTGTGGCTGACAGTAAAATTGGCGACACCATAACGGAAGAAGCCCGCCCGACACCAGAACCCTTGCCGGGATTCCAGGAAATCAAACCGATGGTGTTTGCAGGCCTTTACCCGACCGACAATGCGGATTACGAAGACCTTCGGGAAGCACTCTCAAAACTCCGGCTGAACGATTCCGCATTTTTTTACGAACCGGACACTTCCGGAGCCCTCGGGTTCGGATTCCGCTGCGGATTTCTGGGCTTGCTGCACATGGAAATAGTACAGGAAAGGCTGGAACGCGAATTCAGTCTCTCGCTAATCACCACTGCTCCGGGCGTACGCTATCGCATTACCACCAAAAAGGGGGAAACCTTCGAAATTCACAACCCATCCAAACTGCCGGAAGCGGGGGAAATCGACAAATTTGAGGAACCCATGATTACGGCCATGATCCTTACCGATGACGAATATCTGGGCCCCATCCTAAAGCTTCTCGAAGAAAAACGCGGAGTACAGAAAGGTTTCGAGTACGTTGCCAAAAATCGTGTACATATTACCTACGAACTCCCCCTGAACGAGATCGTCCTGGATTTTTATGACCGCTTAAAATCGGCTTCCAGGGGGTATGCTTCCCTCGATTACCATTTTTCCGGATACAAGGAATCCCGCCTTGTCCGCCTGGATATTCTGGTTGGAGGCGAGCCTGTAGACGCTCTTTCCCTTATTATTCACCAGGATTCTTCCATAGTACGAGGCAGGGCACTTGCAAGGAAAATGAAGGAATTGATACCAAGGCAGATGTTTGAAGTTGTGATCCAGGCTGCCATCGGCAGCAAGATTCTATCCCGTGAAGTTGTTCGCGCAATTCGAAAAAACGTCATCGCCAAATGTTATGGGGGGGATATCACCCGGAAACGGAAGCTGCTGGAAAAGCAAAAAGAAGGCAAGAAAAGAATGAAGCGCCTTGGAAAGGTCGAAATTCCCCAGGAAGCATTCCTTGCTATTCTTAAAGTCGAATAAAATCAGCGGATTACTTGATAAATGAAACTGGACGGATTTCCTGATATTGACTAAGATTTAATGTCGTTTTTAAAACCGGTCGATACAATATTAAATCCCCCCTGGAGATATTTAACATGAAATCAATAGGTTTCGACACCCTGCGGGATTCCGAAGGAAAGGGTTTTCTCGGCTGCATGACAGCCATTGTCGTTTTTACGGCAGTGATATTTATAGGGATCAAGCTGGGGCCGGTTTATTATTCCAACTATACCTTCGAGGAAGAATTAAAAACCCTGGTAAGCCGTGCAGGGGCGCGTTATACCTCCAATGAAAAAATTATCACTGATGTTCTGGACCTGGCCAGGCAGCACAATATCGATCTGACCTATGAAAATGCCGAGGATAACATCCGGATAGAGCGCTATGCCGGTCAGATTCACGTTAATGTCCAGTATTTTGTTCCTGTCGATTTTCTTATCCTGCAGAGAAAATTGAGGTTTCAGATAAAACTTTCGTCTTTTACAGCAGTCTGACATATTTATTCTTATTTAAATAAAGAAGACCCGGCCCGACTTCCATAGTTACGACCGCCCGCAGGTATTTGCAGGGGTGTGGATATTTCTTAAATCTCAGAACAATCTTGCGATTACATGCCGGCACACCTTGAACTGAGTTCCGCAGAGGTCTAAAATTCATTATTATGAAGGAAACACTCGCAAGAGTTGTTCCTGGCTCTTCTCAGCCTGTTACAGGCCCTTGGCCCAGGCCGGCATTTTCGTTGGCGGTGACTTTTACTCTCGTTGCCTGTATGGCTGTTGTCGGCTGCGGTCCCAAGATCGCTCGAGTCCCCGTATCGGACGAAGACCTGATTAAGTCAAGCCGGCTTGCCCAGGAAGGAAATGAAGAATACCAAAACAGAGAGTTCTATCCCGCCCTGATCAAATACCTCATGGCAGGCGAATTAAATCCCAACAGCGAATATATAAGCAACCGCATCGGTATGGCTTATCTGCAACTGGAATACAGGGAGGCGGCCATTACGGCATTCCAGCGTTCCATCGCTTTGAATTCAAAATTCCCTTTCCCCTTCAATAACCTTGGATCCGCTTATTTCGCCGACGGAAATTATAAGAAAGCGGAAAAATATTTTAAAAAAGCAATAAAACTAAAAAAAGATGAAGCCTCCTTCTACCTGAACCTCGGAAACCTCTACTTCGAAAAGAATAAGCCCGAAGAAGGTCTTGAGGAATGGCGTAAAAGCCTGTCTCTGGATCCGGAAATTCTTACCAAAAGCGATTCTATCGGCGTGGCAATCAGTGGTGGAGGCATTGCCCTGAAAGAGCGAAATTATTTCATGGCCCGCGTATATGCTGCCGCGGGCGACATTCCCAGGACAATCGAGTCTTTGGAAAATGCTTTGCTGAACGGATTTTCCGATATAGAAAGTATCGAGAAGAATCCCGAATTCGATCCGATTCGCAAAGATGCGCGCTTTGTGAAATTCATGGAATCCGCTTTTGTGTGGGATAAAACAAATTATTCAGCTACCAATACGGAATAAGAACGGGGACAGAATATTAATTCACTGATAAAAGTATTCTGTCCCCGTTTTTATTCGATACCGGTATCCGGTGAAAGTTCCACCAGCCAGGCGGCCAGCAGGGGGATAAGGATTTCATGCTGTCCGGTAAGGGCAATCCCGCACCCCCCGCTTAGGACCGGTCTCCTGACAACATTTTCCATAGGACGGTAATGCTGAATAAAATCCAGGTTCGCGGTTGTAAAATCCCGCAGTTGCAGACCGCTGTTGCGAAGAAGCGTTACACACTTAAGAAAAACTTCCGGCAGGGTGACCGCAGAACCGCAGTTCAGGTATACACCACCCCCGTTTAATTCCTTCATCAATCCGGCGAGAAGCCGGAAATCGCGGTGCGATCCTTCCCCGACGGCAGCCGGGAGAATGCTGGGATGGTTGTGAACAATATCAGCCCCGATCGTCACATGCACCGTCACCGGAATATTACGGAGATATGCCTGTAAAAGCAGGCTGTATCGGCTGAAAGCAGGTTTTAAATCCTCCAGGTGCCGCCCCAGCGACTCTCCGATGCCGAGGTCGTCTTCAAATCCTTCTCGGATAGCCAGGTTTATTCCCCTTCCCGTCTCCTCGGCCATGCCGAAAGCCCCGGATTGCAACTGCTCCTCCACGTCTTCACTGGTCGATCCGGCAAGCGCGATCTCGAAATCGTGTATAAGACAGGATCCGTTCATTGCCAGAGACGAAATCAAACCGCGGTCCATCAGATCGATCAGCACCGGGGAGAGTCCCGTTTTGATGACATGTCCGCCGATGCCCCATATAATCGCCTTTCCGTTGCTTCGGGCATTAACCACCGCATGGGCAAGCTTTTTGAGGTTTCGGGCGCCCAGAAGATCCGGAAGGTTGCCAAGGAACTCGGAAACACCGCCCCCCTTTTCATGAGGGCGACAGAAATCATCCACAGACACCTTGCTGGTTCTATTTTTCAGCGGGTAAGTTTTTACGGCACTGAGATCGAAGGGCCGCACCCGGTATTTCGACATGGATCCTTACGGTCCTTTCAGATGTTCCTCTACAAGGGAGCACAGGATATGGCCTATCATGATATGAATTTCCTGGACCCGCGGCACCGAAGCATGCGGAACGTTCAGGCTGTACTGCGCTTCCGAAACGAGTCGACCGCCGTCTCCGCCCGTTAAGCCGACGGAGACCAGTCCAGCCTCGTTCGCCGCCCGGACCGCATCGAGAACGTTGGAGGAATTTCCGCTGGTGGAAATGGCTATAGCAACATCGCCTTCCCGTCCCAGAGCCTTCAACTGACGCGTGAATACCTGGTCGAATCCATAATCGTTTCCTATCGCCGTCAAAGCCGAAGAATCTGTCGTCAGGGCTATGGCGGGCAGAGGCGGCTGTTCGCGCTGAAATCTCCCGATCCATTCGCAGGCTATGTGCTGCGCGTCGGCGGCACTTCCCCCGTTGCCGAAAAGAAGGATTTTATTGCCGTTTTCCAGGGCCGCGCACAGCATCCGCGCTATCGCGGCGATGCGGTCCCCGTTCTCCGCGAAGAAAGTTTTTTTAAGCTCAAGGCTGTCGTCTACTATTTTTCTGATTGTTTCAATCATCGGCTCAAAGATCCGACAGCACTCTGTGGATGTCAAGGGATAAAAACCGGTGCACGTTGAAAGTTTGAACATTGGGCGTTTAACATTCAAAGTCAGACGTAACAACGTTCAAACGCAACAACATTCAAACGTTGTTTTAGTTTCCTTTAGGGGAGACCTGGATTATTAAAATCCCGGTGGTGTCCGACTCGATGTACGGCCGCGTATTTGAACCGGCGATAAAAATGGTACCATTTTTCTAACGTGCAACCTGCAACAATGTCTTATAAATCCGACTTTTCACGCCCCAATCGGGAAATTGCGGTAGTGATCCCGAAACCGGCCAGAAGCAGAAGAGCCGCGCCCCCGACCTGGACGCTTTCGGGTCGGAAATACCGTGTGGGATAATCGGCAGGTTCAAGTTTTTCCAGCAGCTCAACCGTCAGGACCTTCCCTTTAACCGTTTCCCCGACTTCCGGCCGAACTCCCTGTTGGAAAGGCCATAATCCTATCACGGCCCCAAGCAACAAGCCCAGCAGCACACCCAGTGTGGGTTTCCGATACCGGTCCATCAGGATTCTCAGGAGATTGCTGACACACACGACACCCAATACGACACCCAGGCCTACGGGCAGCCCCACAGACAGAGCGGCATCGAAGGCAGTGCCGATATCGCCGGCTTCCAATGCTTCCTTGAACCTGTCGATCGCCGAGAGAATCGGTACATATTGTCCCAAAAGCAGCAGGAGGTAGGCACCGCTGACACCCGGCAAGATCATTGCGCCGGCCCCGGCGATTCCGGCCAGGAACAGCATCAGATAACCTGCCCGGCCCGACTGGGAAGAAAATTGGGCCATCTGCAGGATTGCCAGAACGGTCATCAACAGCAATCCGGCAACCAGGCCGATCCACATGCCCCGGCTCGGTCGATCCAGCATTCGCCGGACGATCGGCACGCCGCCCAGCGTCAGGCCGATGAACAGGCTGTACATAGCCCAGCGCTCGTTTATTACAAGGTGGTTGATGGTACCGGCCAATAAAATAATAGCCAGGGCGGCAGCGGCAACCACGCATCCCAGAACAATTATCGAGCGCAGCCGGAACCGGAAGGTGGTCACATCCGAAATGGATTTGATAAAATCGGGATATATCCCCGCCGCAAGCAGCATCGTTCCCCCGCTGATGCCTGGAACCAGGTTAGCCAGGCCCATCAGGATACCGCCGATGGCGGAACGCACGGCCAGCATAAGTGGAGCAATCCCCCGACGCTCTTCAGAATTCAAACTCTTATCCTCTGTCATGCCGGTAATCTTTTCAAAAGATATCTACTCAATCAAGTATCTAGAATGGGGTATTCGCGGTTTCTCTTTCCGGCGACATCATATTCTACCCGTAATAATTTCATGATTGAAGAAAAGAGGGCGCTATCCTGGGTTCTCCGATTCATGTATATTCAAACCGTCGATTTGCTCTTGCGTGAATCCCGGAAATATGGAGCCGGCATCCATCGAAATGTCACTTATGTACAGCTTTATACAATACCTGTGTCTAGCAGCCCGTGGTGAAAGT
>DKBB01000180.1 GCA_002451015.1 Acidobacteria bacterium UBA6911 | reverse complement strand
AGATCAAGGCCGATATAATAGCATCTTGGATTTGTCGCCATTTCAGGCTTGAGAATGGAATATCGCCGTGAATGCAACACTTCTGAAACAGGATTTTCCGGATCTTTTAGATTCCCGCAGATCCTAGCCTTTCTCGGGCATGCCTGTACACAGGCCGTCAGTAGCCCCTGGTGAAGGCGATGATAACAATAAGTACATTTATCAGCAGTACCGATATCATGCGAGAGATACCGGCATCCATAAGGGCAAGCCTGAACACAATAACCACAACCGACACAATGCTTTTTATCCACCAGAACAACCCCGTCGGGCGAATGATAGGTTGCACCGACAGGACAGACCTGTGTGCACGATGAATTTCGACATTGATTGCACAATTTGGGGACAAAAAATCCTTTCACCACCTGTTTATCCTGCACCCGGTTTTGTTTAAAACTTTGCTTCCCCCCTTCCGGAGAATCGACATGGATGTTTTCATCCTCATCTATTTCGTATCGTTCTATCCATGTACGGAAATAATGGTCGGGGACCTTGTTTTCTATAGCGCAGGCCCTGACACAGGCGCCGCAACCGATACATCGGGTCGTATCAACAATAAAAGCCCAGTCGAAGTTCTCCAGATTTTGTGATATTTTCTCTATAGGTTCGTCTTCAAGATTTCCCCTGGCAACGATAGAACCGACACAGACACCGGCAGCACTATACAGAGCCATACGGAAAAATTTCCGACGGGCTACAGAATTACTTTTTCTGCCCATTGTTTTTGCTCCAGCAATACTTTTATAAGGTCAGGATCATGGATAAAGATATAATGGCATTCAAGACATGAAGTTTTTGAATTCATTATAGATTCCGCATCCTTTCCCGTAGCCTCAGGCATCTCCTGCAGATGCTCGGCCACATCTATTTGTGGAAGGCTGTCCTGGTCTTTAAATGGCTTTCTTTCATGGCAAAGGAGACAAAACTGTTTATTGCCATTCTTATAGATTCTTCCCGACATTTCGTTTTCGCGATGATATAAATGACAAGCGGTACATCGCATGGACGCATGTTCCCGCTTTTTGAAATCCTGCACTATGGCCGTATGGCAATCCTCGCATTCAAATATCACCGGATGGTTTTCAACATCCTTATAGCTCTCCTCCGGATGCTCTTTGTGACAATAGTCGCATTCATATATGGTTGGATGAATCCTGGCTACACTCACCGGCTCAAGCAGAAACAGCGGCTCGTGGGGATCATGACATTCCACGCATTGTATGGAATCATCGATGACGTGAAGAAATCCGTAATGTTCCTCAGGATCTACCTGGGCAAAATCATGGGGGCGGGATTCGAGTTTACGGTGACAGTAAAGGCATCCTTCAAGAGTATACTCCTTGGGCATCTGAACCAACTTTTCCGGAACGGCATCTAATATTTCCTTCGCATATTTGCCGGATTCTGCCGGCTCTTGACTGTTCTGTTCAAGAAACGTTTCTATTTCCGCAATATGAATATTGCCCGGCCCATGACAATCTTCACACTGAACATCATAATGGACATCCTTTTCATGAATATCGTAAATATCATGACACGGAGCACAGGTCTCTTGGCTCTGATAAACTTGCTTCAGGTTCAGATAATCTTTCAAACTATCAGCCCGGTAGTGACCGATAGTCCCGAATGTGTCGGGCAATAATAACTGTCGGACACCAAAACCTATCATTACGGCAATGATTAACAGTGCAAAAACACGCTTAACATGTGAATTGTTCTTCAAATTGATTGCTCCGTGCTCTGCAGAATAGATCGTCCGCCGTCAAGTTAGCACCATTATAGACTTGCACCCTTTCATTAATTGGTGCCTCCTAACGGATCAAAATTTTCGGGAATAAAAGTTTGAGTCCAACGATCCAAAGATTCCGGAATTTCATTATCTAAAACACCAATCCGTTGTGGAAAGGCTGTATGGATATTCAACTAAATGACATTTATCCATATGGCCTCATCTGAGTGAAAGAACTTTAGGGGGAGTGGCAGGGTCCTCTGATTTAAATTGATTCACTCATATACCACACAGTGGTACCTATCATTGAGTGAATTAAATACCGTGTCAAGCAAAATGTGTTGGATCAATCCGGGCGACATCCTTATCAGTAAATCCTAAATCATGGTGCCGAATGCCAACAACCTGGGGTCCACGACAATTATCTGGGTCCATTATCGGCGATTTTTTCCTGGATGTATCGACCTCGAAACTCTTTCGTTACATCATAGGTCATGTCAGGAATCAGTTTTCTGTAAGCATCGTGATACCCAGTCATTCCGGCGCTCACATTCCCGGTTTTATTCACACTGATTCCCCCCAGCTTTCTTTGCCAGGACACCGAATCGCTCCAGACGGTTGCGCCTCCATCGGTTTCATACAGTTGCGCAGACATATTCGCATGAAGCGTGGCGTTAACATTTGCGTTTAAATCCCGGAGGCTTTTTAATCGAACGTCCGTTTCAATATCCGAATACAGGACGCTTCCATAAAAAACAGCGGCGACGTTATATTCCCGGCCAATTTTCTGAAACGCTTCAAAATCCAAACGATCCACGTTAATTCTGCTGAGAACCTCCCTTTCAGTGCCTAGCTGCAGGATCGGAATCCCAGCCTGTGCGAAATGTACCTGGCTCTGGAATTGTTGTGTGGCGTAAGAACTCACGGATGGATCGGCATTGTCATTAAAGTCGATGATTCCCAAACGTTCGTACCGGCTAAGATCAACATGAGGAGGGTAATAAACGCGTACAGTTTTAGAGCAGGATATTGTGAAACCGACACTCCATATCAACAATACAACCGGCAGTAAGCGACCGATAAAACGATATGACATAAAACTTCCGGTATTCAATTTTCTCATGGCCCGACTCTTCCTTGTGTCAATTCAGGATTTACTTCAACCACCAATAGTATTCTCTTCGACCGTTTTCCTGATTCCTTACAGGAAAGAAAAATCGTTACCGTCTTCAAATAAAATCAGACTCCGGCTCTATCAACAAAAATTCACGGAAGTTGCTCCGTTGTTTTGTACTTATCGCGAACTCAATGTTGTGAAGAACGACAACACGGGAGGATCCCCCTACGGTGCCTCCAGTTGCAAAAGAGTGCACCAAGGCGGACCTGCCCTGGTTTGAATATTACTCAGATGGAAAAGCTCCTGAAGGATCGGAAAAGCTGATTAATCTCAAAAGTGTCGCCAACCCAGGAAGCGAAAAGAAAGATGTGCCATTGCCGGAAAACGAGCCATTGAATCCCGGAAATGTTGTAAAGATCATCCGAGGAATCAGTAAAGAACAAGTTCGCGAAGGAGATCTTTAACCAGGCAGAAGCCCGATGGAATAGGCAGTGTAATAAGGGAACCGGAAATCGCGATTTAAATAAATCTATAGACAAGCGGTTGAAGCATCAAAGTTTTACGGTTCATATAGGGGCGCTGAAATTAAATCCTTATTTTCTTTTAACTCATGAATCCTCCTGAGCATTTGTTCTGTAGGATTACTCCAGCCTTTTTCATATTCAAAGACCATAAAATTTTCAGGATTATNNATAATCCCGGACATGTCATCCGGATGGTGAATCCCTTTAGAATAAAACCATTTAGACAGATCGGAACCGCGACGCAACACCCAATTATTTCGTATCCATGCACCTAATTCGAAATAATATTTCGCTAATTCTTTTTCACTACCCCTCGCCATTTCCTTTTTTATTCCCGGAGATAGCATGTGGTCCAATTCTTTAAAGGCATCATAAATATCTTTGGGAATGAGTATCCCATTTATCTCGATTTCAGCGATTTTAGGATTAATTTTGGCTTCTTCTGCATTTGCGTGAGTGGCTATTAATAAGGATATTATGATTATTGATCGAGTCATGGCGCCTGCTGGAATATGTATATTCTACCGTGGTTTGCCTTTTAACCCCTGGTGAACGTGAGGAAATTAAAGGCTGTTTCAGGAAAGCAAGCCAGTGGAAGTATATGCTGTTCCTTGGGATTTGGAAATCATTGCCGTTCAAAATGCTGCTCGAGGACCCCGAGGATCCATTCAACGGCACTCGTTCATTCAGGTCTTCATGACATTTCAGGGCAATGAGCGGTGGCTTCGATTCATATTCCTGTTACGGTTCTAAAGCTAATCATTTTTAGTTGATGGATGATAGGAAACGTACGGCTCTTTTTTGCGGGAAATCAAGAGAGTTTGCAGTCGATCATGTGCATCCACGTGCCCTTGATCTTTCGCCTTATGATACCATCGGATCGCTTTATCCATATCCTTTTCTACGCCCAATCCGATTTCATAGCATTCCGCAAGGGTGTACATGGCATCCGGGAAACGCTGTTCGGCGGCTTTTCGATACCAATAAACAGCTTTTATCTCATCAAGCGGTACTCCTTCACCCTTTGTATAACAGGCGCCAAGATTATACTGAGCTTTCACATCTCCCTGCTCGGCGGCTCTAAGATACCAATGGGCGGCTTTT
>DKBB01000094.1 GCA_002451015.1 Acidobacteria bacterium UBA6911 | reverse complement strand
GTATCCACCTGGATCATGAATTGAATCGGGATGTTTTCCTCGCGCAGTTTAATAAGAAGATTGAAAATTGCGCGCCAGTTGCTGTTGCGGGCAAAATTATCATCCGTGAAAAAATAAAAATAGATATGATGCCGGCGATAATTTTCACGGATGGTGCGTGCCAGGGACTCGGGAGACCTGACGCGCATTTCTTTTCCCTGCACATTGATAATCGAGCAGAAGCTGCAATTGAATGGACAACCGCGGCTGCAATCGATTGTGCCGAAATTTGAGATGATGAACTTCTTCAGATAGTCCCGGTGAACTACTGGGACCGGTTGATTGTCAAGGGCAGGTTTTTTATCCAGGAAATCATAGACAGGCCGCAGTTTGTCCTCGAAAGCGTCCTTTAGTATTTCCCCCCAGGTTTCTTCAACCTCGCCTTTCACGATGGAAACGCCGAGGTCGATCATTTCCTGAATTTCATGAGGGATGGTGGGGGATAACGCCAGGGTTCCGCTTACGTGAAATCCCCCCAGCAGGACCTGAAGCCCGCCGTTGCGGAATTTTCGAGCCAGGTCGGCTGCACGGGGAAACTGGTTGGATTGTACGCCCGCCAGGGCAACGATGGTTCTACATTCCGGCAACCGGTTGGACTGGATAATTTTTCGGACCGGAATTTTTTCAACGGTATCGTCATACAGTTTGACCTGAATTTCCACACCGCTTCCGAGCTGACCCCGCTCGGCCACATCCCTGGTGAGGCTCGAAAGACAGGCAAGCGTGTTGCTTGGGAGAACCCCCCGGAAATGGCGGATGACATATCCGTCGTCGTCGTATTTCGAGGGCTTTATGAGCACAATCCTGAGTTTTTTCTTTTCAGTCATGGATTCTGCCGAATTCGAATTCACAATCTTCATACACCTAACCGTTACATAATGAGGATTCATCAAACAGCAATCGGGGGGTGCCTTTCCGTCGGGAAATTCGTTGTTTATTCATCGGTTTAAAACTGCGTTCCGGTCAATATTCCTTTCGATGGTCTGTCGCTCCGCTGGCAGGGACGAAACCTTATCGGTACATGCGGGCCAGCGCCTAAGCCAGCCGGAATATCATCTACACAGATGGTAGAATCCGGCACGGTACAATGCAACCGGCGAACGGGTTTTTTACAGATTTTTTACATAATTCGCGGTCCAAATAAGAATTAAACGCCGGGAGGAGGCGGTTTGCTTGGACGCAACACCGTAAAATTACGTTTCAATGACGGCGAAACTGCTTGTTCAGAAACCGTGTTAAGATTTATCCAGTTCCCGGTGGGAAGCGACTGATAGGCGGCTTCAAGCGCCCGAACGGATTCCTGGCCATCTTCAGCAGTGATTTCCGGAATTCCCTCCCCGATGACTGCATCGATCAGATTTTCCATCTGGCGGGTCATGGACTCAAGCGTACGGTAGCCTTCTCCGAATTTAATCCAGTCGACGACTCCATTGAGCCGATACATCGATTTTTTCCAGCCGATGCACAGGATCCCCTGCGTTCCATAGATGCGTATATAGTCGTTGCACGCATTTTTTATAGTCCAGCTCAGCTGAGCTGTCCCGATTGCACCCGAAATAGTTCTCATGTCAAGTTTTACGGTGTCTTCTACATCCTGAAATTGATGGCGTTGGGCCTCCTCGGCGCGAATTCTCAGTAAAGGTCCAAAAAAATATCGTGCGATGTCGATGGCGTGAATACCGCCGTCCATAAGGACGCCGCCGTAACCGGCCTCCGATTGGAACCTTTTGTGGTTGCTGTTGTCCACGACATCCCGGAAATCGATCTCGAATACAAGGATCCGGCCCAGTATGCCGGATTGGATCAACCCTCTTGCATGGATGATGTCGGTGATATATCGAAACCTGGATCCCATCATGAGGTGAACGCCGAACGCCCGGGAAACATCGATCATTTTTTCTGCGGCGGCGGAATCCGGTGCGAATGGAATTTCGCAGAGAATGTTTGTTCCCCGCTGCATAAGGTGGATTGCGATATCGGCGTGCCTGGAGGGCGGCGTGCAAATTACCCCGCAATCGGCGAAATTGCCGCCGGCAAGGTAATCCTCAAGAGAGGTATGGAAGGGGCAGTTGAATGAAATCCCGAATGCCCGCGCAGCCTCGATATTTTCATCCACGACTGCTGAAAGAACCATGTCCGGATGACGATGGATTGCCGTGGCATAGGAATGGGCGATATTGCCGCATCCTATCAGTAATATTTTCAACTCTTTATTTAAATCTTGACGCACCTTGCCTCGCAAATCCAAATAAGTGCTTTCAGCCGGATTGAATTCCTGTAAGCGATTTTGCAATCGTATCGATCCCTTTTGATATCGGCACCAGAATGGACTTCATTAGGGTGAATTTTGGGTAAATCACCCGTGAAAAGGCTCAAAAAAACTGGCGTCACTTTTTNNGGGTGCATAGAATTTGTATTGAATCGGGAAGATTTATTTTTCCAAGATATAGGAAACACTCTCTTTGCGAAGGAGAATCTTCCTTTTTTCCGATGAAAGACCAATGCTGAAGCAATAGCGGTCGTAATATCGAATACGCCCGTGAAATTGCTCTCCATTTTTCATCATCACTGTGACTTTTTTATGGGAGTCGATCAACGATTTAAAATAGGAGGATTCCGTTCCGGTGGATTCCGGATGGACCAGTTCTTTATAATCGGAAGATTTTGCGGGTCGTTCGACCCGTTTTTTCCTGGGATGGCGGTATTTCTGCGAATTCATAGGTAGTCCATCTGCGAATTGAAATTTATCCTCTCCGAATATGGCAGGGGAAAGCCGGTTCATTTTCTTTATCGGTGAAGGATGTGTATCACGGAGTACTGTTTAATCCGAGGCTATTTTACAAAAGTAACCGGCCGCAATATTCACAATGCTACGATAACAGAACATTCCCCCCGGAGGAATTGTTTTCAACGGCTTTCTTGGTTATGCAAACACCTGTATTCTGATCGGCGGACATGAATGCTTGGTCTGTCTGGCCGTTAGTTCAATTCTACCGCTGCTTTCCCGAGTATCCATTAAATTTTCTAATGCTTGGTACGGGTTGGATTTTTCACTTGGAAGATTTTCCTTTGAGGTTCCTTTTCCAATGGAGCGCGGATCACAAAAATGGCTGTTCACCGGCAGCCTGCATGTTTCAAAAGACCGCTAGCGCGTTTCCAATTAATACGGACATGGATTGGGTGTACTCCCTCAGACCCGTGATAAATGCAGGGCAGCCCCCTGTATCCTGTGCTAGAATTTCATGCATAGGAGATAAACGCATGAAACGTCGTGACTTTCTGAAACAATCCGCCGCGGGAGCGGCCGTGACGGTGCTGGGCCGGGCCACCCGCTCCGCCTTTGCCTCCGACGCGAAAGCCAGGGTTGCCGTCGTCAGGACCGGAGACCGAACCGAAGGCATCGAGGCCGCCTTGAAGCTGATTTCCTTCCCTTCGCCGGAAGGGAAAAAGGTCCTCATCAAACCGAATTTCAACACTGCGGATCCCCCGCCCGGCTCCACGCACAACGACACGCTGCGGAAACTGGTCCAGGAGATGAAGGCAAGGGGAGCCGCCGGCCTTACGCTCGGGGAAAGCTGCGGCCCCGGATCCACCAGCCAGGTGATGGAGCAGAAGGGCATCCCGGCCATGGGACGGGAGCTCGGGTTCGACATCATCAATTTCGACGACCTGCCCGAGGACGGCTGGGTCCACTGCAACCCTGACGGGTGCCACTGGAAGGGCGGCTTC